>CAXTRQ010000017.1:0-21652 GCA_964246705.1 uncultured Pyrinomonadaceae bacterium | reverse complement strand
CGCAAGGGCGCAAAGAGAAGCAATCAACTTCTTCTTTGCGCCCTTGCGTCTCCAGCGCGAAACTTCTTCCTACTCATAGCTTAAAGCTTCAACGGCGTCCTGCCGCGCGGCGCGGAGCGCGGGATAGAGCGCGCCGATAGTGCCGCCGAGCAGACCGATGGCGAGCGCGATAAGCATCCAGCGAGGCTCGATGTCCACGGTCAGCGAAGTCGCGCGCATAACGGCGAAGCGCGCCACGAAGGTGAGGACAAGGCCGAGCAGCACGCCGAGAATGCTCACCAACAATGCTTCCTGCTCAATCACCCACGCGATGGTTGCGCTCGACATTCCCAGCGATTTGAGAATGCCGATTTGCCGTGTGCGCTCCGTTACGGTCGTATACATCGCCAGCAGGATGACGAGCATACTGATGGCCGCCGCGACGCCCACGATGACATTGATAAAAACATTCAGCGCCGGGACGCCCGAAGCGTAAAGCTCCGGCAGGTCGCGCGTGAAGATAATCTGATCGTCGGGAAACTTATCGTGGATATGCGCGGCCACCGCATCCTGCTCCGACGGGTTTTGGCAGGCGACGAGAACATTGGTACAACGACCTTCGCCGCCCGTCTGTTCTTGCATGGTCGAGAGCGGGATTTTGATGCGGCCTCCTCCGGGCGGCTCGTAGATGCCGACGATGCGAAAAGGTCGTTCGTAAAGTTGAAGCGTGTCGCCGACTTGAGCCTTGCGCTCTTCCTTCCATTTGGCATCAACGATGGCCTCGTCGCCTCTCTGAAACGGACGCCCCTCGATAATCTTCAATCCTGAAAGCTGCGTGTATTGGTCGAGCGGCACGCCGTCGAGAACGCGCATCCCGAATCCCGTATCGCTGCCGACGGTGTTCTGCCCGATGGGGACTGCAATCCGCACGCCCTCAATCTTTGCAATCTCTCCGGCGCGCGACGTGTCGAGCGCGAGAGACTGTCCGCCACCCAAGCCGAGCGTCCCCGATGCGCGCACGATAATCTCCGCCCCGACGCTGGCCTCTCTCCGCCCGCGCTCGCGCAGGATGCCATGCGCCAAGCCCACCGTGAAGACAATCAGCAGCACGCCGACCGCAACGCCGAGCACGCTGACAAAGGTGCGCGCCGGACGGTGTGAGATGTTTGAGAGAACTAGATTGTCCATAGCTTTTCGTAGATGCGGATGCCTGTCGGTAATCTTTCTGAGCGCGCTCGGCACTGCGCGCCACATCAGCGCCACAAGCCCGAAACCCGTCCAGACGATCATCCCCGCTTTGCGTACCAGACCGAGCGACGTGCCGACGGCGAAGGTGTAGCCGAGCGTGTGCAGAATAAAACCTGTGCCGCCTTCATAGACGCCGATGGTCGCGGGCACGAAGCCGAACACGAGATTGATAATCTTCGTCAGCGATTCAATTATATAAGGCACATCGAGGCGGGAATCAAAGCCCAGCATGTAAAGCGCGGCGTAGACTTCGAGGACGGACGAACCGTGCGAGAGAAAATCGAGTCCGGCGATGGCGAAGAAAGCGCCCGGACGATGACGGTAAAAATTGTAGACGTTCGTTTCGATGTGATGAATGTGCTCGCGCCGCCGCATGAGCTGTCGTCGTTTGAATCCGAGCCGAATCAGCCAGTTGACCGTCGCCGAGAGCGGCGTCATCCGGCGCATGATGGCTGTCACGACTAGCACGAGCGCGAGAATCATGCCTGCCGCGATGGCGATGACGGGATAGCGCGCCGCGTTCGGCAAATCGTAGACGGCAAGCATCACGCACGCGCCGCTGGCGATAAAGACCGCGACCGAAAGATTGTAGAGAAGATTATCAATGACGAGCGCCTGCACGCCCGACGCGAGCGGCGCGCGTCGCTTGAGCATCGCGGCTTTCGTCGCTTCGCCGAGGACGGGGCCTGTGAAGGTCAGAAACGTAACGGCCTCGCCGCCGATGCGCGCGATGAAGGCTTGCCAGAGAGAGAAGCGGCGATGCTCGGGCGCGAAAGCAGTCCGCATCGCAATCGCGCGAATGACGTGGCGTAGTCCGATGATGGCGAGCAGCGTAAAGAAACCGTAACCAATCTGGCCGAGCGCGTCGAAGATGGATTGGACGCCGACGCGCCGAATGACGAAGATCAGCAGCGCCAGTCCGAGCACAAAGGCGACGCCTTGCAGATAGACGATATTACGGCGCGCACGTCCCTTCGCACGCGGCTTCGCGGCATCCGGCACAGCCGCTTCTCGCTGCTCGAAAGTCTCTCGCGCCTGACGGTCACGCAACTCTTTGTCGGTTGAAATCAAGGCGCGCCCTCCGCTTTATGTTTGCTGGCGACGGGCGTGGACGATTCTCTCGGCTCGCCGAATATTTCGCCGATAACTCTGCCGGGAAAGGTTCTGAAGCCCTGCTGCCAGAGGGCCGGGATGGGCGTGCGCCCGTCGTGGAGTTGACCCGTCAGAGCCAGCATGGTCGGGACGAAACTGAGACTGTCGTAAGGTTCTTCGATAACGAAGTCGCGCGGAATATTTGTTCGCTCGCCACCCGAAAGCATCAACGTCGAGTGAGTCGAGACGCGGAAGAAAGAGCCGTGATTGCCTCCGGGATTGAAGCCGCGCACGTCGAAGTTCCAGTGGTTGTTGGCGAGTATCAGCAGGTCTGTCTCAACTAGTAGCCGCTGCCGCTCGCGGAAACGCCGAATCAAACGCTCGTCCTCCGAGATACCGCGAGCATCCCTGTCAAGCGCTTCGATTGGGTGATGCGCGAACTGTTCATGCAGCCCCGGAATGGCGTTGGAATACTGTGTGCGATGAGTCGTTCGCAGCCATTCGAGGTCGGTATGCCAAGCGTCGAGCCAACCCGCGCGCGTCTCTCCGGCGGGCACGAAAAGTTGCTTGTCTTCCCACATCTTCAGCGGCAAATTGTTCTGCCACTCGACGCGCTCGAAAGTGATGTGGCCTGCCCCGTCCTGTTTTAAATTCTTGATGGGTAGATAGCGTAACAGAAGTCGCCCGCCCGCCTCATTCTGCGAGAGGATGAGAACTTGGCGGTCGCGCCCGCCGGAGAGCCAGACGATCTCTTCGGCGCGACGATCTTCTCCCGCGAGCGAGTCTCGAATCTGCTGGCGAGGAATGCGAGAGGCGATGAAATCCACAGGATGCGAATCAACTCCCGGCTGCACGTTGTTGCGAACAGTGATGTCTCCCAGCAACTCAAAATAGTCGACGCGCTCGAAGCTTTTCGTCATGTCGAGCGCGCCGCTTGAGTCGAGCACAAACCCCTGCGGAGAAAGTCCGACGACATAGTTTTCCAGTTCGTGAATCGTGTTGCGCTCGCCCATCGCATTCTTGGCGATGACATCCTCCATGCGAATGCTCGACGGGTCGAATTCTTCGCGCCGGAGCGCGAGGAGATTGGTGAGCGTGCGCGCGTATTCCGTGTAGGCACGCGCGTCGCCCATCCATGAATCGAGTCGCGCGAAATAGCGTCGCGCTACTTGGTCGCGCCCCGCGTCGCTGTCCTCTTTCGTCCATTTCTTCGGCTGCGCCTCGACCAGCGCGCGCTGCTTTTCGATCAGGTGTGCCAGCGCGCCCAGTTCTTCTTTCAACTCAGTGAGCGACGTTTGCCACTCTTCACGACGACGGTCGAGCGTCGAGAAAAAGGCGGCGGTGGCGGCGCGTCTGAGGGGCGCGGCGAGGTCTCTGCGTTGGAGTTGCTGCAAGAGGATGTGGAGCAAATTCAGGTCGCTGTCGCGCAGGTGGATGGAGGCGCGCTCGTTGCCGTCGAAGTCCACGAGCGCAGTCGGGTAGAGGGTGCTCTGGCCTTTGAGATAAAAAGATTCATTCGTCGTCGTCGTAATCAGAGGGACGAGCGGATAGATGCCCTTCACCGAATAATCGTTCATCAGGCGGCGCTTAGTGATGACGTGATGACCGCCGCCCGCCGCGCTGCCCAGCAGCTTCACCAGATTGAATCCCTGACTGTAGACGCGCTCCTCGGAGTTCGTGCCGTGGTCGGAGACGAGGATGAGCGCCGTGTCGGCGGCTTGCGGGGTTTTTTGAATCGCTGCCCAGACGCGACCGATGAGCGCGTCGAGTTCCTGCAAGGCTTGAAGGTGCGTCGCGCGGTCGCGGTTGTGATGCGCGGCATGGTCGAAGTCTGTGGAGTAAAAATCGAGATAGCGAATCTTCGGATCGTTGAGCTTCTCAAGCAGTTCGCGTTCAAGCTGCTCCATGATGATTGAGCGCGCTTCAAAGCCTGTAATCCATTCGTCGAAGAGTTCGCGCGGGGCGCGCGAGGTGAAACGATTCTGCAAGCCGCGTTCGAGTGTTGTCCAACGCGTGCCGCGTTGGTAAAGCTGAAAGCTCATGAATCGCTCGTCGTAAGGATAAGCGTCAATGAGCAGTGGCACTCCCAGTTCGTCCATCAGTTCCGCGCCGGGCATGTCCACGCGTTTGCCTCCGGCGTGTTCGAGATAGAAGGGAATAAAATTCAGATAGTCGTAAGAGTGGAGCGTGTAGCGATCAAACTCGACGTTGCCCTTGATTTGTAGATGCTGCCCCGTATCGAGAAGCGACCACGAAGGCCCTGAGAGGCTCATCCCGCGCACGTAGAAATTGGCGAGGCGCGTGCCGCGCTGGTAAAAAACGTAATCAATCCATGGAAGCAGACTCTTACCTGTGCGCGCGTCGCGCTCGCGCACGAATTGCTCGACCATGTCGTGCGGCAACCCGTCAACTTTGATGATGACGACGCGCTTCGCTTCGGCGGCGAAGGCGACGCTCTGCAAGACGAGGAGCAGAAGGAGCGGCACGAAAAGTTGTGCGGCGAGACGGCGCGGCGAGAGGATGCGGCCTGCCAGCAGCATTGGTGTCGGCGGGCGCGTGCCGGTGTTTGAGGCGAAGGACGCTGCGGCCTGCGGCGGCAACGCGCCCGTCAGAGAGTTTCTGCCCATGCGTCTAAAAGTCATCGTGTTCTTGGAATGTTTCCGTGCCAACTTATCATTGACCAACAACCGAGACAATGACGCGTGCATCCGAAGGCGCGATGCGTTGCTCTTCGTGCAGCGCGCGGCGCAGGTAATCGGCGCACAGGAGGCGCAGGTTCGGGTCGAGGTCGGGCGATTGGTAGATACGCAATAGCTCGTTCTTCGCCGTCTCGTTGTTGATACGGTAGAGCGAGTCGAGGCACAGCCGGCGAGCCTCCGCGTCCTCTGTGCGCGCGAAGATACGCGCCGCGGCGCTCGCCGTTTTCGCGTCGGCGTGCTTGCCGTTATCGGCGACGAATCGGAGAGAGCGGCGCACGTCTTCAATATTCCAGACGACTTCGACGAGCGGGCTGGACTTGGATACTTCACGCAGGAACCGGCGGTGATAAGCGAGACGCCGTTCGTTGTCGAGCTTATTGCGCAACGCTTCGGGCGCGGCTTCCTCGCGGTGCGTGTAGCGTCCGAGGGTCAGAATATTGGCGAAGCGAAAGAGCGTGCGAGCGGCTTTGCCGTGCGCGACGGGGACGAGTTCGGCGTGGCGGTCGCGGTCAAGCTTAGCCGTCAGGCCGTCCGGTCGTCGCGCATAGTCGAGGAGCGCGGCGTATTGCTCGCGCGCCAGACGCGCTTCCGCGTCGAGGTCGTTTTCGAGCGGGTTGAGAGAAACGCGCTCCAGCCGTCCGTTGATTTCGTGGCGCAACTCCGGATCGAGCGACGCGTTGAGCGCGAGCAGAAGTTTCAGTTGAGCGTATGTCCGCAGACGCGTCGGCTGGTTGATGTCCATGCCGCGTCGGCTGGTGATGAAATCGAAGACGGTGCGACCGAGAAAATAATGTATGTCGCCAAATTTCGAGAGTGCGAGAATGTTGCGCGTCACGTCTTCAATGAGGCGGTGCGACACCTCGCGCCGCTTCGGGTTTGCGCCGTCACGAAAGTCCACGAGGATTGTGGGAATCTTCGGATGGTCTAAACCGTAGAGCGCGAGCGGAATCATCTCGACGGCGCGCGCGCCCGCCGTGTCGCTCGTGACGGGGCGATTCTCCGCGTCGAAATATCTGGTCTCCGTGTAGCCGCGCCAGTTCTCAAGTCGCTTATCCCGCCAGGGGTTCGAGATGTTGAGAAAGCGGCTGCTGTATTTGCGCTCCCGGTTCTTCTGCAAATCCGCGCGCGCCATCCAGATGAGTGCGTGGGTGGCGTCTCCGTCGGGCAATGTTAGCGGCTCGAAATATAATCCTTCGGTTTCGGCGCGCTGGCGCAGCAGTTCCCAGTTGTGGCCGCGCGTGTCGCGCCATGCGACGGTCTGATTATGGTAGTAGCGTTGCAAGTAGCCGTCGTCCACGATGCCGCCGAAGATTTTATCTGTGAGCATCAGCCGCGCCTGTATCTCGTGCAATTCGACGGGCGTGAAAGCAGGCGACACGCCCTCTTCCGCTTCGTAGAGCGCGAGGATGGCGAGAGCGCGAAGAATGTGCGATTGGCGAAAACTTCTGGTGTTACGGTCGAGAGTGGTGGTCGCAGATTTGACGGCGATGCCGTAGGGGTTGAAGAGAACATTCTGAAGCGCGAGCCACATGAAGCGTTGCCAGACTTCGTGGCTCGTCGCCGAGAGGTCAACGACGGCGGGCGGCGGGTCGTCCTTGCTCGCTTTTTTTTTGCTCGTGATGCGCGAATAGAAAAAGGGAACGGCGGAAGCGAAACGTTGCAACGCAGTCGGTCGCGTATAAGTGAGCATCCAGACATAGCGCAGGCGGTCGTTCTCCGGGTCGCTGTCGCCGAGCGTGTCGCGCAGGATGCTGACGAGCGGCACGTCTCTGTCTTTATCGCTTGCCGCAGACGCGAGACCGTCGAGGCTGCCGAAGATTGTTAAAAGCTCGGCGTCGCGTCCGACCGGAATAATTTCGAGACGGAAAAATTGCTTCGGGACGTCCTTCGATGAAGACTCGGCGGCTTCGGGCGTCGGGGTCTGCGCCACGACGCCGCCGCGCTGCGTGGGAAAGAGCGAAACGAGGAGGAGGAGACTGAGAAAAACCGCTGCTGCCTGTCGCGCTCTCTGTTGAGAGGGAACGCCGTTCATATCCGTATCTGTTTCCTTCACCCTCACAAAATCGCTCCGGTTGGAGCGACGGGGCTGCGCCTGAAAAAATTGCGTTCGCAGCCCGACGCGCTCAAGGTCGGGTTAAATTGGGCGCGTTCAAAGCAAACTGCTGCAAAGCTCATGCCGCGTTTGCCGCTCAAGTTATTAACAGGCGTGCGTCCGGCACGCTGCAACTTTGCGAGGTTTCGCGTCCCACGTTCGATGGTTCTTGGTCTGCTGCGATGCCTCACGCCGCATCTCAAGTTGCCCTTTTATTTGAAACCTACAATCTTCAATCACACAACTGTTGTTTTCTTTGCGCCTTGCCGCCTTGGCGTGAGAAATAGTTTCACGCCGAGACGCCAAGAACGGCAATCCGCTCTAGTGCTTCAAAAGAGCCGCGAGCGAATCGGCGTCGAGGCGAAAGACGCGCGTTGCTTCGACGCCTCTGAGTGCAATCTGTGCGAAAGGCTGACCGGCGGCTTCAACTTGTGCGATGACCGCAGCATTACTCAGATAACGCCTCCCGCGCGCGACGATAATAATATCGTCCTGCATAAATTCGCGCAGCGCCGCTTGATCCGAAAGCGAAACCGAAACGAGGTCGTCGCGCCCCGCGCGCCGCGCGTAAAAGCCGAACAGTTCCGGCGTCTCGCTCGCCACACGCGCATGCGGGTGCGCGGCGCGTGTGACTTCCGCCGCTGTCTCTCTGATGGCTGCATCATAAAATTCATCGTGCGGGAAATAGCTGCCCGCGCGCCTTTCGCCTCCGCCAAGCGCGTTTGTGTAGAGACGATAATAAGGGGCGGCGCTCAGCGCGGCGTAAGCGGAAAAGGATAGGAAGACGAGCGAGACGGCGGCGCGTGCGTAGAGTCTGGACACATCGTTCCACGTCGTCATTCGTCTGCTGATGAACAATGCGACGGCGTGAATGCCGATGGCCGCAGTGATGAGCACGACCGGCAGCGCGAAGGTGAAATAGCGCGTGAATTTCCCGCCCAAGAACGTGAATGGGAAGAACCAATAGAACATCCAGAAAAGGATGAAGTAGCGACCATCGCCCATGCGCCGCGTGAACAGTAGCGGCAGCCCGACAAGAAAAGAGATGATGATCGGCACAGGCAGCTTGACGCCCATGAAGACGTAATAGAAATACCAAGGGACGCCCTTCAACCAGAGCGACATCTGGTTGCGATAGAGCGTGCCCATAAACTCGTAGCTGTCGTGACCGATGCGTTTCTCACCGGCAAAGATTTGCATCTCGTGCCAAGTGCCGGGAAGCAGAATGGTCGGGTTGCAGACGAGAAACGTCGCACCCATAATGCCGAAAAAGACGAGCCAGCGGCGCTTGCCCATCCGCCAGCGCGTCCGCTCGACGCCCTGAAAAATATAGTAGTAGCTGCCGCTGATGGCGATGTAGTGCGGCATATATTTCGACGCCATCATCGCCCCGACACATGCGGCGGTCGCCCAATAATAATGTTCGGCGCTTCGCGCGCCCTCTTCCGCCACACGCTGCCCGCGCAGCCAGAAGACGTTGGCCAGCAGAAAGAAGAACAACAGAAAAGAGTCTTCTTTAGCAATGCGATTAAAACCGATAGCCGCCGGGTCGAACGCCCACAGCGCCGCCGCGACGACGCCGACCTCGACGCCGAACAGTTCCGACGTGATGAGGAAAATCAACAGCGACGCAAACGCGCCGAGGATTGCGCCGGGAAGACGCACAGAGGTTTCCAGCGAAATCAAAAAGTTCGGATGCGCCCGGACGAGCGCGGAAGCGTTCCAGTCGTCAGCCGCCACGACGCTTGCCGTCAGCAAGGCTTTCATCAGCAGCGGGTGCTCGCCATTAGCCGAAGTCAAACCGCGTGCGCGATATTCTTCGACGGCGCGCACCTTGTTCAGTTCGTCCTCGCTCAAACCTTCCGCGCCGAGTTGATATGCGCGGAAAGAGAATCCGACGAGCACGAGAACTGAAAGCGCCGCGATGATGAGAGTTTTGCTGGACGAGCGGACAAGCTGTTCGGGAAAGAATTCGGGCGTCATGCGCGCCGTCGTGACTGTGGTTGCGGAAGCTGACAAAGCTGGACTTAACTCTCCGTTAGAAAACTTCAAGGTCGCCTGACCGAGAGACGCCGCGCGTCTCTCAGGCGCAAAAGGCGCAAGGTTAGCCGACAAACGAGGCTCGTGTCAAAAACCGTCGCCAGCGAAAGTTAACCGAAAACTAACGCGCCGGGGCGGCGGCTGAAGACACGACGCGCGCCTCTTTCGGCGCAGTATTGGAGTTGCCCGTAGCCTCTGTCGGCGGCTCCGGGCTTTTCCAACCGGCGCGTTCGAGAATCGGGATCGCATAGCGAATCGGCACGGCGAAATTGACATTCGGCATCTGGACGAAAGTGCCGAAGTTGACGCCGATAACTTTGCCCGACTGACCGAACAGAGGTGCGCCCGAACCGCCTTCGGCGCTGCCCGCGTCAAACAGAATGCGATGCGCTTCGAGGGCGATGATGCTGCCTTGCGTCAGCAGCGGCTTGATGAAGTTGCGTTCGGCGAGCGCAGCCAGCAGCGTTCCGAGCGTCGCCCCGTAGCGCTGTTGTATAGCTGCCGCTTCCGCTTCCGGCAGCGATGCGAGGATGCGTTCTTCGCCGCTCGGATAACCCATGAAGACGACTTTCTTGCCGATAATCGCCGCCTCGGATTCGATGTCTAAAGGCAGCGCAGGAAGGTCTGTCGGCATTTCCCCGACCTCGAAAGTGACGACAGCGACATCATCGCGCGGAGCGGCCTGCTTAAAGCGAATGACGAATGATTGGCGATGTTCGGGGAAGAAAGCGACCATGCGCTTAATGCGAAATTGCCCGTTGACGCTCGCGCCGAAGGCACGCACGGCTTCGTTGGCTTCCCAAGGACTGACGGCCAAGTGTTTGTTCGTGAGAATGAAACCGTCGCCGACGTGAAAGCCTGTGCCGCTGAAATCCTTCTCGAAAGGCTCGCCCGTGCCCGTCGGCGAGAGCAATGGTTGATCTTCCGCACTCTCCGGCGTCGTGCCGTCGGGCGAAATCTGCTTTTCAGTATAACGGAGCGGGCGACCCGTGCCGGGTTCGACCAGAATGTAAGTGCCGGAGATGAGACAGACCCCGTTGCCGAACTCGCCGCGCAGTTTCGGCGCGAGCGACTGGCTATAGAGAATGTCCTTGTTCGATTTATCAACCTGCTCGAAAAGCTTGTTCGTCTCGTTCATCCCGACCTGCATGCGCGACAGTTGCTCGTTCTGTTTTTTGATGAGGTCGCGGCTGTTCTGTAATTCACGGTTGGCGGCGTAGCCGAGATAGAGAAGGCCGCCGACGAGCGAGAGAACGATGAGCAGCACGATAATCTTCGTGCTGATATTGATTTCACGAATCAGTTCACGCGTAAATTCACGGAGGAAGACTTTGGCATCGTCGCGCCGCGCCGTGGCAGCCGCCTCGATGGCTGCGTTTTCGATAAAGGGCGCGACGTGAACATCGGTACGGCGACGACTACTGCTGACGATGGCAGGGAGGTCGCGCACCGGGAAGAAATGAAGCGCGAGGTCTGTGTCGCCGATGCGAATTTCATCGCCGTCGTCAATCTCCGCGCCCGTCGCGAGCGGCTCTCCGTTGTGCGTAAGCGACAGCGCGGGGTCGAATTCGGCGACCCGATAGTGATCGTTCGTGCGCGCCAGTTCAAAGACAAATTGCGAGTCACTAGGCAGCACGGAAGAGCGCAGCTTCAGCTCGCACTCTTCGCCCGAACCGACGCGGATACGCTCCTGCGAAAGCACCTCTGTATGCCTGTCGCGCCCGCTCTGGATGTGAATCACTAAACCACTTGCCATACCACTCGATTGTCGTTCCGGCTGTCTGTAGATACTAATCTGGCGACCCCTTGCGCCCCCCGCTCCCTGACATCTCCGAGCAGATTCGCCTGCGGTCGCCTCGTGAAGCCATTTTATACTAATAACCAATTGCAAAACTAGCCGGAGAAGAAAGCAAAGAAAAAGTAAAAGAGTGAAAGGCAAAAGCGTTCAGTCGCTACGACAGTTTGACGGCCCCGGAGTGACGATAGTTTTAAAGCCCCCAAGGGGCTTTTCAAACGGCTGCCCATCTGGGATTTTTAAACTCGCGTCGTTTTTGCAATCGCCTTAGACGCGAATCGCAAAGTTATTGCAACCATGTAGTGCCTCAAAAAAGCTTATTGTCTGTCGGCACAAAATCAGTCCTGAAAAGTTTTTGTTCGCAAACAGCCTCGCGCGGACACCAAACATTCGCTTCGGACAGGCGGTGCTGTCTAAAAAATTTCCCAATATTAACTAAGCAGGAGAAGAAAAAAACTGTGAATCACAAAAGTTCGCGAGCCCTCTACAATTTTGCCCTGACCTGCGCGCTGCTATTGGCCTGTGCCTCTTACGCTCTGGCGCAAGATAATCAAACCGCCGGTGGCACGAGCACCTCCACCGCCCCGCGTTCCATACCTGACAACCAGAAATCGAAGCTCAAGGGCGTCGTGACACGACGCGACGCAGACACCTTCACCGTGCAGGACGCGAGCGGCGCGAGCACCATCGTCGTCTTGAATGACAAAACGAGCGTTAAGACGAAGGGCGGGTTTCTCCGTAGCGGAACCAATTACAGTGTGACGAACATCCTTCGCGGCCTCAACCTCGAAGTTGAAGGACGCGGCAACGCTTCCGGCCAACTCGTCGCCGAAAAGGTAAGATTCGGCGACACCGATTTGCGCGTCGCACAGTCAATTCAGGCGCGTGTTGACCCGGTGGAAAATCGCGTCGGCACAGCCGAAACGCGTATCGGGCAGGTCGAAGAGAACGCACAGCGCCTCTCAGGCCAGATGGATGAACTCGCAGCGGTCTCGAATGCCGCGCGCGGCGGTGCGGTCGCCGCACAGCAGACGGCGGACGCGGCGCTCGTCGGCGTCAATGCGACGAACGAACGCATCTCGGGTCTCGACGACTACACGCCGCAGCAGAGCCTTGCGATTAACTTTAAAACAGGCAGCGCAACTCTGAGCACAGAGGCCAAGACGCAACTAGACGACATCGCCAAGCAAGCGGCAAATGCGAAGGGCTATGTCATCGAAGTCGCAGGGTTCACAGATGCGACGGGCAGCGTCGAGCGCAATCGCCGCTTGAGCCAGTCGCGCGCCGATGCGGTCGTCCGCTATCTCGCGGAAGAGCATCGCATCCCTCTGCGCCGCATCATCACGCCGTTCGGCTACGGCGAATCGCAGGCCATCGCGGACAACGCGACGCGCGAAGGACGCGAGCAGAATCGTCGCGTCGAAGTGCGCGTGCTCGTCAATCGCGGCCTGTCACAGTCCGCTCCTGATATGAATCCGAACAAAGTTTCGTCGGCGACGACCCCGCAGTAAATTCTTTTTGCTGCAAGGTAGAAGTAATGCCAATGCAACATTACTGCAACCAAGCGAGTTGCGGGTGAAGCTAATATCAAATCCTCGATTGGGCAAATCCTTCTGGGGTAATGAGTGAAACTTGAGGCAGGCCACGTGAGCAGTGGCTTTTGGAATAAGGCGGTGGGCTTGGGGGAGCCTCCCGCCTTTTCCTTTTGTCTCTCAACCCGAAATTAGCCTAAAGCTGTGAGCAAAGCCACTCTGGGGCTACTTTAACGCAGCAGCGACCCTCTGCCGACTCCGCCGATGAGAAAGAGAAAGGCGAGAGCAAGCAATATCAGCCACGGCACGACGACGGCGAGCAGGATACCCCACGCGATAGTCGACACCCAGCCTTTACGATCAACCACAATCTTCGACGCGAATCTCTGAATGAATCTGCCGCAATGCGGGCACGATTCTGCCTGATGAGAAATTAGCTGGTGACAGTCCGGGCACAGACCGAGATTGGTTGTCGCCACGGGAGCCTGTCTGGTGGGCGTCGAGATTTGCGTCCTGTCGTCGTCAGCGCGTGGCGTCAGGCGCTCCGGCGTCTCGTTCATAAAACGGATTCCTCCCACGGATCATGTTCGGGATATGAAAATGGTTGGCTTGACAGTCTGAATTTAACTTCTACGTCCAGCTTCAGGATGCAATCGCTTTAGGAAAATAGGTGCTGAAGACTGATTTACAAGTTGCACAAGGAGCAATATAAGCTCTGTCGGCATCGCCGCCGCCGATGTGCGCCGTCAACGTCTCAGAGTTGTTTCCATGCGGATGCTCGACGACAGTAATGGCCTCCATACTTATCGCGATAAGTTTGCAACGCCGTGATGGTTTTTTTCTCGGCGCACTCAGGGCCACGTACCACCAGCCCCCGGTGGATTTTGCGCAGCCAATCACGCCCGACTCTTTAATCGCGGACTTCGACATTGATTCTGAAATCGCCACCGCATATTTAAAAGCGTCCTCGTCCGGGCCGGGGAAATCTCCGTACCACGCGCTTACTTTACTTTTGACTGTCTCGAAATTCATTCCTCTAACCTCCGTATCTAAACGCTGCTCCAAATGTTAATGCGCTCATCGTCATCGCCTGACTCAGACGACCTTAAAGCAAGTATAAGAGCTTTATCTGAAGTGACGGGCGGCGCATGAGATTTCGGTCTCAAGACAATTTATAGCGGGGTGAATAACAGAGCTTTCACCAGCAGGCCAGCGAGGACTCGGAACGCCGAAACGATATACAGGCGCAGTATTGATGTCAACACTCAAGAGCGCACGGAAAGATTTCTGACGAGGGCATCGAGGATGATGTTAAATTAACGCACGCAAGCGGTAGTAAATTCGTTTAGACCTGACTCCTAATTCGCTGAAGGAAATCTATGGCACGCGATCTGATTCGTGAACATCTCTCATATATGCAGGTTGAGAAGGGACTCTCGGCGAATTCTCTGTCGAGCTATGCGCGCGATCTGGTGAAGCTCAAGGCGTGGGCTGCGGCGTGCGGCAGAGAGCCGCAGGAACTCGCTAAGGACGAGCTTTCGCAATGGCTCATGTCGCTCGCGCGGGGCGGGCTTGCGCCGCGTTCGATTGCGCGTACACTGAGCGCGGCGCGCGGCTTCTTCCATTTCCTTCTACTCGACGGACACCTCAAAGCTGATCCGACCGCCGAACTTCAAGCCCCGCAGTCCGCGCAAAAGCTCCCGCGTTTTCTCACGCAGGAGGAGATGGAACGCGTGCTCGCCGCGACCGATACTTCGACTCCTGAAGGCATCCGCGACCGGACGATAATCGAGTTGCTCTACGCGTGCGGCCTGCGCGTCTCCGAACTGGTGTCGCTGACGGCGAACCAGATTGACCTCGATCATGGTGTGCTCAGTTGTTCGGGAAAGGGAAGCAAGCAGCGGCGCGTGCCTATCGGGCGCAGCGCGCTCGGATGGCTGGAAAAATATGTGCACGCGCGGCGCAGACTGCTCGGCGAAAATGATTCCAACTGGCTCTTTATCGCAGGCGGAGGGCGCAGGCTGACACGTCAACTCGTCTGGTCGGCGCTCAAAAAATATGCGGCGGCGGCGGGCGTCCACGGCGTCTCGCCGCACGTCCTGCGCCACAGCTTTGCCACGCACCTCCTCGAACACGGCGCGGACACGCGCTCCGTGCAGGCGCTTCTCGGGCACAGCGACCTCGCCACGACGCAAATCTACACGCACGTCACAAGCGAACGCCTCCGCTCCACCTACGAACGTTGTCACCCGCGCGCACACAAACCCGGCGATGATTCCGGCGACGCGCACGCTCCGCAGTCGAACTAAACTCACAGCGTTAAAGCCGTCTTCCTTCTGCGTTCTTCTTTCTTTGCGTCTTTGCGTCCTTGCGTGAAACTATATTTCACGCAAAGACGCATAAAGTTGAGCGATTGAAGATTTTACATCTTCAATCGCTATGCTCTGATTTCTCTTCTGAAATAAAAATCGCCCTGCTCTAATCCAAATCCCGGTCTCGCTTCGTAAGTAACTTTGAAAGGAGGCCACGAAAAGGGAGATGTCCCCGGCCTGCTGCAAAATTTTACGGACGATGCCGGGTGGAGCACACCCGGTTCGAGCGACGTGATACCTTATGCCGGAAATCGCCAAGGCCACGCGGAAGTGACGCAGTTCTTCGCGCTGCTCGGCGAGGCCGAAGACATTACACACTTTGAGCCGCAGGAGTTCATCGCGCAGGATAACAAGGTCGTCGTCATCGGAAATTACAAGGGGCGCGTCAACGCGACGAACCGGCAGTACGACATTGACTGGCTGCACGTCTTCACGATTCGCGGCGGCAAAATCGCAAGCTTCCGTGAATACCTCGACACCGTTGCCCTCTCAGATGTGTATCGCACGGCTTCAGCCCAGACCGCATAGTTTGATTCTCGGTTAACTGATAATAATTTCCCCACCAAAAGCTCTGCCGGAGCGGCTTCATTAAACTGGGTCGCCTCCGGCGGGACTTCTTCTTTGGCCTTGATAAATTTGGGCGCGACCTGAATCTATGGCAGAATCCGCGTGCGAGATTGCGGACGGCCTTCCAGCCGTGCAACAACTTTGCGTGCGAAGCGCATCCAAGCGCCAACGGGTGCGACTCTCTCTCCGCCGGTCTAGTCTCAAGGCATGTCTATTCATGGAGAAGATATGAAGTCAGTCCAAACGGCTCTGAGCCTCTGCTTATTGGCAATCGTGTTGTCCCTCGCCGGGTCGTCGGCCTCCGCGCAGACCTTCGACGTGCAGACGCATACGCTGAAGAATGGCATGAAGATTCTTGTGCAGCGCGACGCTTCGATTCCGAACGTCGCGCTCTATGTCTTCTATCGCATCGGCTCGCGCAACGAGCGACCCGGAACCACCGGCCTTTCGCATTTCTTTGAGCACATGATGTTCAACGGCGCGAAGAAGTACGGCCCCGGCCAGTTCGATAAAGTGATGGAAGCGGCGGGCGGCTCAAACAATGCTTATACCAACACGGATGTGACGGTCTATCAGGATTGGTTTCCGCGCTCCACCCTCGACCTCATCTTCGACATGGAGGCCGACCGCATCGAGAATCTCGCATTCGATCCGAAAATTATCGAGTCCGAGCGCGGCGTCGTCGCCAGCGAGCGGCGCACCTCTGTAGATTCGGACAACACCGGACTGCTGTGGGAACAACTCTGGGCGACGGCCTACACGGCGCATCCTTACCAGTGGCCTGTCGTCGGCTGGATGGTGGACATCGAAGGCTGGAAGATGCAAGACCTTCAGAACCATTTCCGCGCGGGTTATTCGCCGAGCAACGCGACGATGGTTGTCGTCGGCGACGTGAACCCGGACGAGATTTTCAAACTCGCGGAGAAATATATCGAGCCTATCGCGTCGCACGATCCGCCCGTGAAGGTCACGACGAAAGAGCCGGAACAGTTGGGCGAACGGCGCGTCGAAGTTAAAAAGTTCGCACAGCTTCCGCTCCTGATGGTTGGCTATCATGTGCCGGAGACGGCGCACACGGATTACTACGCCTTGAAAGTTTTGCAGACCATTCTGTTCTCAGGTCAAAGCTCGCGCATGTATCAACGCATCGTGGACAAAGATCAACTCGGCTTGAGCGTCACCGCCGACTATGATTTCGCTTTCGACCCCACGCTCTTCGTCATCACTTCGCAGCCGAAAGAGGGAGTCGCGACGAGCGCAGTCGAACGGGCGCTCTACGAAGAGTTGGAGAAGACGAAGAAAGAGCCGGTCACGGATCAGGAACTTGAGAAGGCGAAAAATATCCTGCTCGCCAACTTCTATCGCGGGATCAAAACCATCAACGGCAAGGCCAACCAACTCGGCAGCTATGAAGTCTTCTTCGGTGATTATCAAAAGCTTTTCAACGCCGCCGAAGATTATCGCAAGGTGACGAAGGAGGATGTTCGTCGTGTCGCACAGAAATATTTCGCCGACAAAAATCGCACCGTCGCCACGCTCGTTCCCGACAAGACGGCGCAGCCGGAAGCAGGAAGCAAGTAAAAATAATTGTCGGCGGAAAAACGAGTTCGCCGCTTTCTTAGCGCCTCGGCGTGAGAAATAGTTTCATGCACAGGCGCAAAGTCGCTCGGAAGAAGCACGGCGAAGTTTGGAAACGAATCTTTAAGTCCCGTGAGGGAGGACATAATGTTGAAGCGAGGTTTGATTTTCTCATTGGCTTTATTGCTCGCCGTCTCAAGCGCCGTGCCCGTCAGGGCGCAGGATGGAGTGTTGAAACTTCCGCCGTCGCGGAAAGTGCAGTTGCGAAACGGCATGACCGTGCTCTTGATGGAGCAGCGCGAAGTTCCCATCATCAGCTTCAATTTCATCATTAAATCGGGTTCGGTCGCCGACCCGGCGGGCAAGGAAGGCGTCGCTTCGCTCGCGGCGGGACTGCTCAGGAAGGGCACGAAGACGCGCACCGCCGACCAGATTTCCAATGAACTCGATTTCATCGGCGGCACTCTCGGCGCGACCGCGAGCTATGATTGGACGACCGGCACGGCTGAGTTCGTTAAAAAAGACATCGCAAAGGGGCTTGATCTTTTCTCGGACGTGCTGCTCAACCCGACTTTTCCGCAGGACGAAACAACGAAGATGCAGCGCCAGCGGATTGATGAGGTCAAGGCCGCGAAGGATGAAGCGGCGGGCGTCATCGGCACTTATTACAACGCTTACCTCTTCGGCACACACCCTTACGGGCGACCTTCCGAGGGCGACGAAAAAACGCTCGCTGCCATCACGCGCGAAGATGTCTTGAAGTTTTATCAAACCTACTACACGCCTTCAAACACGATTCTCGCCGTCGCCGGAGATTTCAATTCCGCAGAGATGGAGAAGATGCTGACGGACAAATTCGGCGCGTGGCCGTCAAAGAGCGCGCCCGCAGTGACGCTGCCGGAAGTAACATTTGTGCAGGGCAAAAAATTGCTGTTGATTGATAAACCCGATTCGACGCAGACCTTCTATCGCATCGGCAATATCGGTATCCCGCGCACGAGCGCTGACCGCGTCTATATAGAAGTCGTCAATACGCTCTTCGGCGGTCGTTTCACTTCGATGCTCAACTCTGCGTTGCGTATCAACTCAGGCTTGACCTACGGCGCTCGCTCGACCTTCGACCAGCGAAAGGCGCGCGGCCCTTTCTTCATCAACACCTACACGCGCAACGAGACGACCGAAAAAGCCATTGACATGACGCTCGACATTCTCAAGCGTCTCCATGAGAAGGGTATCACCGAAGAGGAATTAAAATCAGCGAAGAGTTATTTGAAGGGACAATTCCCGCCGCGCATCGAGACGACAGACCAACTCGCCGCGCTCATCGCTCAACTTGAATTCTTCGGCCTCGACGAACGCGACATCAATACCTACTACGCGCGCATTGACGCGATGACGATGACCGACGCGCAGAGGGTTATCAAGGAATATTTTCCGTCTGATAATCTCGTCTTCGTCCTCATCGGCAAGGCGAGCGAGATCGAGCCGATTGTTAAAAAATATGCGCCCAACGTGGAGAAAAAATCCATCTCTCAGGCTGGCTTCTGACAGGCGAGCTTTTTGAACATGGCCGTGAGGCGTGCCATCCCGGCGGGCGCGACGGCTAATCGAATTACTTTGCGAGGTAGCAAGATGAAACTCGTGTTGATTGAAAACGCAGGCGGCGGAAATCGAAGCGCAGTTGGTACGAAACCAGCGGCCTTCTTTGCAGCATTACTTCTCGCCATCGCCATCGGTCATGTCACAGCTTACGCGCAGGACACCGCTGCTCAGGAGACTGAGCCTGCGCCCGCAAAAAGTTCTGCGGAAGTGGCGCGCGCGCTTTCGAGTGGCAATCCTTTGCAGAGAAGGGAAGCGGCGGAAGAGTTGGCGCGACTCGTCGCCATCGAACATTTGAAATTGGTCGAGGGCTATCGCGCGCAGGAGCGAGATGCGCGCGTCAAACTGGCGCTCGATTGGGCGCTCTACCGGATGGGAAAAGACGCGGCGCTTTTCCAACTCGTCCGCGCGCTCGATTCATCGCGTTATGAACAATCGCTCGGCTATCTGTCCCGGCTCGAAACGCCTGAGCCGATTTATATCTTTCTCAAAAGCGCCAACGGCAACATGCAGATTAAACTGCTGGAAGTGCTCGCACGCATCGGCGACAGCGGAACGCTTGCGCAACTTAAACCGTTCATCGCTTCGCTCGATTCAAACATCGCGGACGCCGCCAAGTTCGCCGAACGCGAAATCACTATCCGCGTCACAGAGACTCCCGCCACCGAATCGAAGCGGCCACGGCAAGTCGGGACGAAAGAGAACGACAGACCGTAATCACTCAAACCCTCTTCTTAATCCTCCTTCTTGCTTTGGGCCTCCAGCGTCTTTGCGCGAAACTTCTTTCTTCCTCAACAAAAAAGTTTCGCCCACAGACGCTGGAGGCGCGAAGAAAACGAAATACAGAAAGCATTCTTCTCAAATTCGACATGCATCGAAACCTTCGTTCCTTTCTCGAACTCCTGAGCCGCGAAAAAGACATCGTCACCGTCGAAGCGGAAGTTGACCCTTATCTTGAACTAGCCGAAGTGCATCGCCGCATCATCGAGCGGGGCGGCTCCGCGCTCCTTTTCAAAAATGTGAAGGGCAGCCGCTACCCGGTCGTCACCAATCTCTTCGGCACGGCGCGGCGCATCGAACTCGCTTTCGGCGCGAAGCCGGAAACGCTCGTCCGGCAGGCCGTCCAAGTCGCAGAATCACTCATGCCTCCGCGCCCCGCCGAACTCTGGCGGCATCGCGCGCTTGCCCTCGAAGCTTTAAGACTCGGCACGAAACGCGTCAGGCGCGCGCCCGTCTTGGAAGCGCTGGATCGCCCTGCGCGACTCGACGAACTGCCGGTGCTAACGACTTGGCAGGAAGACGGCGGGGCTTTCTTCACGCTGCCGCTCGTCTATACGGAGCACCCTATCACGCACAAGCACAACCTCGGCATGTATCGCCTGCAACGACACGACGCGCAGTCAACAGGCATTCACTGGCAGATACATAAGGGCGGCGGTTTTCATTATCACGAGGCGGAGCGGATGGGGCAGTCGCTTCCCGTGACTGTCCTTCTCGGCGGCCCTCCCGCGCTCATCCTCGCTGCCATCGCGCCGCTGCCGGAAGATGTCCCCGAACTCGTCCTCGCGTCAGTGCTGGCGGGCGAGAAGATCAGAGTCGCAGACAATTCTTTCGAGCGTCATCATCGCCTCGTCGCCGAAGCGGAGTTCGCGCTGGTCGGTCATGTTCCCCCGCACGAGAAACGACCCGAAGGGCCGTTCGGCGATCATTACGGCTACTACTCTCTTCGGCATGACTATCCGGTATTTAAGGTCGAGGGAGTCTTTCATCGAAAAGACGCCATCTATCCGGCGACGGTCGTCGGCAAGCCGCGACAGGAAGATTTTTTCATCGGCGATTACTTGCAGAAACTTCTCTCGCCGCTCTTTCCCCTTGTGATGCCGAGCGTGCGCGACCTCTGGACTTACGGCGAGACGGGCTTTCATTCTCTGGCGGCGGCGGTCGTCCGCGAACGCTACCGGCGCGAGGCGCTCGTCTCGGCCTTCCGCATCTTCGGCGAAGGCCAGCTTTCGCTGACGAAGTTTCTGATTCTGACGGACACGCCGCAGGACTTGAGCGATTTTCCACGCCTTTTCGAGCATGTGCTGGCGCGCGTGCGTTGGGAGAGCGACCTCTTCATCTTTTCAAACGTCTCGATGGATACGCTCGATTATACGAGCGGCAAAGTGAACGAGGGAAGCAAGGCTCTCATGCTCGGGCTGGGCGAAGCCGTGAGAAATTTGCCGCGTGAGTTTCACGGCGAATTACCGTCTGGCGTCCGAAGGGCGGAAGTGTTCTGCGGCGGCTGTCTGGTGTTGGAGGGACAAAGCTTCGCGTCGGACACAGAGCAGGCGGCGCGTCTGGCGCGGGATGAAGTTTTTAAGGATTGGCCTCTCGTCGTCCTGCACGATGATGCGAGCGTCGCTGGCACGGCAGCCGATTTTCTCTGGGCGACGTGGACGCGTTTCGAGCCTGCCACCGATATTCATGCCGCCGGGACGAACGTCGAACGGCATCACATCTCCTATCGAGCGCCCATCGTCATTGATGCGCGCATGAAACCGGGCTACCCGGATGAACTCGTCGTCCGTCCCGACATCGCCGCACTCGTTGACCGCCGCTGGGCAGAGTATTTTCCGCACACCGGCTGAAAGTCGCAAAGACCTCATCGAGACGCACGATAACTTCGTCAATGGTATAGATGGGCATAATCGCAAATCTCAAAATTGTGAGGCGTACCAGTTAACGAGCGGCGCGCCGACGAGAAGGCTGACGATTGCTCCCAGACCGAGAAAGATTCCGAAGGGCAAAAGCATCTGCATGTCGCGTTGGCCGCGACCGAGCATCAGCGCGACGCCGACAATCGAGCCGGAGAGCACTCCGATAAAAATCGTCAACACGGTCAGAGGCCAGCCGAGGAATGCCCCGACCATCAACATCATTTTGACATCGCCCAGACCCATCGCCTCGACGCCCCTCAGACGTTCCCAGACCCAACCGACGAGCCACAGAAAACCGCCGCCGACGAGCGCGCCGAGAAGCGCACCGGCCAAAGAGACAGCCCACACAGGCCACCCGGC
>CAXTRQ010000016.1:0-54649 GCA_964246705.1 uncultured Pyrinomonadaceae bacterium | reverse complement strand
TCTGGAAGCAGAAATCCTAACATACGAAGTGTCCAGTTTTTTGGGGATGGGTCACCTGCGTCCGAGCACATCCGAGGTCGAGTGTCCTCCTCAGTCTTTCGGAAGCGGTGATGAAGCATGCCACGATGTGATTTAAACGTGGCAGAATGGGCGAGGCTCTTAGAAAACTTGCGGCTATTGATGAGTCCCGGCGTCCGGACTGTCGCTAATTGCACATAAGACGGCGTGAGTCCGAATAGTTATCGAGGGTTCGGGAGGATCCTCAGAAAGAAGTAGATGGCCGGACAGGCGGAGAAGACGCGAATCTTTAGCCGAAGGTCAATACCGAATTTGACTCCTTTTGTGTAACATTAGTCTGAATAATTTTGCTCGTAGCAGTCACCTGTCCTCTATATCTTTTCCAGTGACGGTTCACTCTGTAGCGTGAACTCAACATCTTGGTAAATCTCACGCATTGTTAGCTGACAGTCGATGGTCACGAGATGAAATACGTCACCCAAATCATTCACTTCTTCAAACATCCAAAGGCCGTTCTCATGTTTAATGTAGTGCGCAGCGTGCGGGCGGTGCTGAGCTAAGAGGACATACTCGCCGAAACTTTCAATTGATTTGTAATGGGTGAACTTATCACCGCGGTCGTAAGCTTCTGTCGAAGGTGATAGAACTTCGATAATTAGAGATGGATTTGTCAGTGCATCAATGCCACCAATAGGTTCAAATTCCGGCGAACCACAAAGCGCAGTCAGATCAGGATAGCGATAAGGAGGCAGACTGGGTATCTTCACACGAACGTCCGAAGGAAAGACACGGCAGGAGCGCCCTCTTAGTTGCATGCCAATTGTGATAATCAAGTTAACGAGAATTTGAGCATGGGCAGGACTGGCTCCGCTCATAGCGAAGATTTCCCCGTTCCAGAATTCATACCTCGTATCAGAGGCACGGTCTAACTCGAAGTATTCCTCAAGTGTGTAGATACGATGGGGTTGGCTGGACATCTAAAAACTCCGAAATGAAACTAAAATGTGCGCTGGCTACTCAACATTTGTCTGTCCACAATTGATGATTTGTGACGCTTTTCTCTCAAAAGTTAGCTTTTAACCTATCTATCAGATGATCTTCCACTACTCGGTCGGTGCAAGTAAATAATTAACTCTGTGATCTGTTCTTCGGATTGAGGCAGATAGCTTTTGTCTGCATTTCTCACCTCGAAGTTCCCTTACCAAAGATATTTGCCCTTCAGGCGGCGTCTGGCGTGTCGTTCCCGTCTCGGAACCTCTGCCTTGTCACCGCGTAACTTCGCCTCATGTCGTCCAGTATTGCCTTCAGTTCCGGGTCAGCGGAGGGGCACGGGTGATCCTCAGTGCTGCTGACCACACGTAACCGTGGAGCGATGCCTCTTTCCTTGAGTACCTCCTCGACGGCTGCCTTGCACTCTGGCGTGGGGATCTCTGATTTAGGAGTCCGTTTGGTAATCATAGGGCGCTCGTCTCTCCCGCGCTCAAGCAATCCCTGAATAAAGGAGTGGTTGCCGGGTGTGGTTTTCGGCTCATAGTTGCCGTAGATGAACCAGAGCCGCTCCAGTTTGCGGTGTTGCTCGTCGGTGAGTGTCACAGGTGTGGCTTGCCTTATTTTCGCCATCCTCCGCTTCTACTACTTCCATTTTCTACTACTACTGGAAACAATTTCAGTTGGTCAGCTCACATCTGAACCCCTTCCCGTTGCCTCGCCCCACCGCCGTCGCCCTTGTTTTAACATAATCTCGATTGTCTCGTCTGCAAGTGGGGTTTCAAGGGCTATGTCAACTTCCGTGGTGTAGTACTTGAAACTGTTTATTTTCTTGAACCGAGCGTTGAACTGGGTCTGGATAATGCCGATTTCGAGGAGGCGGATATCCTTCTCGTTGTACCGCCGACCTTCGTAATCATCTGCCGGTTTCCAGCGGTTTTCTGGGTTGTATTGGAGATAGAGATTGATGATAAAGGGCTGCGTCTTAAACAGTATCATCAGTTCTCTTTCATCAGAGGCTATCATGCTATCCGATGTTATTGCTTTTTGGCTATCCACCGCATCCATGAAGTGGATAGCTGCAAGCTCTGCAAACTCTTGTTGCTCCATGTTATGATCTACACAGAAGTGCTTGATACGATTCACCGTTGCTTCGCTCAAACGATTATTAAACGGTAGTTTATCACCCCGATGGCGGTCGCCTTTTCGGCTATCCACTTTGCGTTTGCGGTGGTTATCCACCTTTCTTTTGGTGGCTTGCTGGATAGCTGGTTCGGGAGGGGTGGATAGCTGGCTAGTTGGTGGAATCTGGCTATCTGCTTTGGTGGATAGCTGGCTATCTGTTTTGGTGGAAATCTGACTATCTGGTACGGTGGATTGCTCACCTATCTTCAGGTCGTAGAGTTCAGCAAAGTTGACGCGTTTGCTCATCCTACAACTACCCTCTTTAGTGCATCCGTACCTTCAGCATAGGCCGAAAGAACGATATCTACACTTACCGTCGGTTCTTCCAGCATCACTGCCATCGAATAGGAAAGGTCGCAAACTTTGAGGACATCCCTAGGCACACCTTGAGTGACGTTAAAAATTTCTTGGAGCGCATCCTGCCCGAACGGGTTCTTGATCTCCCCGAACTTACAACGATAGTCGATCATCCCTGCCATCTCATCAAAGAGAAGAGGTTCCATTAGGGAAGAGGCGTAAATTCTCGATTTTATCCCAGCGTTTTCCTCCCGCATAAGCCGCTCTTTGAGTTCGAGCTGGCCAGCGAGGACGATCTGCACGAGTTTCCCAGTATTTGTCTCGAAATTGAGCATGGTGCGTACCTGCTCAAGCATCCGGTTCGTAAGCTTTTGGGATTCATCGATGAAAACGATGACGTTCTGTCCAGCCTTGCCGCATCCCACCAAAAAGCTTTGAAACTCCTCGTTTTGAGCGACGATGGAGCGTTTAGGCGGGAGGCCGAAGTCCTGACAGATGCTTTTGAGCATTGCGTACTCGGAGTTGAAGTCGGGTGTTGGAATGAGGGTGGCTTTGATTTCAGCCTTTGCCCCATACTCCGCAAAAAGATAACGGAGAAGGGTAGACTTTCCAAGGCCTGGATCGCCCAAAATACAAGTTAATCCCTGCCGGTGGTCTATTCCAAGTCGGCATTTCATCAACGCCCGCTTAATTAGCGGCGTCAGATACATGGATAGAGGATTCGGGGATAAACTAAAAGGCGTAGACATAAATACGCCTTATAACACGACCAATAACGAAATTAAAGCTAATTCTTTAGTAAGGAGTGGAACTGTGACAATTCTGAATAATGTTCTAGGAAAATCATTTTGGTATCTCTGATAAACTGACTTTGAGGTGAAGAATACCCACGCGCATTATCTTCGATTGCTCGGAGAAGCTATACGCGACGCGATTCCGTAACCTTGATTGAGCGCATGCGCGTGAAACCATTACTGCGCTTATGATGGGCGAAAAGCTAACCTTTGAGAGAAAATGGTACGCAAACGCATGTTGTGTGTACATATAATATCTCGCTATCTCTTCAGGAGGTGGGCTTGAAGTATACCGGCAGTGCTTACTCGCCAGCAACTCTATGAACTCTACTACGACGGACTACAGCCCACCATTCACTATATCGAGCGATTGCTCGAAGAATTGGCCGACCATGAGCGTTGCCTCAGAGCACGTCAGCAGCGCATTATTGAAGCTCAGCGGGAGCGGAATCAGAAGCAGGCTCAACAACTCAAGCGTGTGAAAGAGCAACTCTGGCGGCAAGAGAGTCTCAACTATCAACTCAAGCGCCGGATTGCTGAGCTTGAGGCCGCTACAGTCATCAAAGATTCACACAACTCACATTGTCCACCAGCGATGGATAGACTGGCGGCCAAGTCCGCCAACTTGATGAAGCGCACGAGGAGCTTGCGTCGCTCATCGAGCAGGCGTCCCGGTGGGCAGTTCGGGCATCCGGGTCACACCCACTCATTGAGCGAGCAGCCCGACCAAGTGGTGACGCACGCTCCCAGAGCCTGTCGCGGTTGCGCAGCGTCGCTCTCCTCAGATTACATCGTCAAGAGTGAGAGGCGGCAGGTCATTGATCTCCCGCCGGTCAGGCCGTGGGTCGTAGAGCATCGTGTGCTGACGGAGCCATGGAACTGCTCCATGACTTCTTCTCGTGTGATGTTTGAGCAGGCAGTTTACGGCGCGTGATTGCCGAATGTGGCGTCAGAGCGCTGACGACCGAAGTCGAGATCAAGAACCGGCTCAAGCAAGCGCCGGTCATGGGACATTCTAGCCTCATCACAGCTTGGCAGCCTACTTCTTCATAAACATCTCATCGAGAAAGATAAGCTCAAGTACGCAGATCGCCTGACTCATCTGCGGATTCAAACCCGCTCTTTGGCCGTGTCGTACAGCCCCTCGACCTCATCCATAAACGGCGTCTTGGACAACAACTCGCCCCAACGGCCCCATGGAGCATGGCCGTGCAGCGACGCAGGTGGGCAGAACTCGTTATAGTAGACCTGACAGTCTATCAAGCTTCTTCTCCAAGTCGGTGCTCGCCAGCACAAACCTTGACCAAGCTCTTCAAGGTCTTTTTTCTGCGAAGGCGCGACACCCTTTCGAGAAAAAGCAACGAGTTGGCAGCAGTGTTCTTTCAATTGCGTAACCGCTAATCATTATAATCTCTAAGATTCTCGCCTTTTACGTTTTTGTCGGTTAGTTACTTCGCTATTCTTCATCTCCTGATTCAATTTGTAGGCGCTTCAGCTTTTCGGCAAAAGTTGTGCGTTTCATATTGAGCAACTTGGCGGCGCGCACCTTGTTGCCCCCGGCTTTATTGAGCGACCGTAGTAAAAGCTCGCGTTCGACCTTCGTGACTACGGCATGGAAGCTCAGTCCATGATCTGGGATGGGCGTCTCCGTGGGATGCAGGGCCTCGGTGTAGTCTGCCGTCTCTCTGTCATAGATGTTGCCCCCTTGCACTTCCTCCGGCAGGTCTTGAAGATGTATGACCAGCGACGCACCTGACAAGGCGGCGGCGCGTTCTATCGCATTTTGCAACTGTCGCACGTTGCCGGGCCAGCGATAGGCTGTCAGCGCTTGCCAGACCTCTTCGCCGGCGTGCTTCGATGGAAGATCGGCGCTTGCGCAGAAGCGTTCAAGAAGTTTCTCGGCCAGTGGGCGGATGTCTTCCTTACGCTCTCGCAAGGGGGGCAGGCGCAGATGTACAACGTTGAGACGGTAGAAAAGGTCTGGACGGAAACCACCTTCGGCGATACGCCGTTCGAGATTGGCGCTCGTAGCGGCGATGATACGCACATCAACCTTAACTGTACGTGATGATCCCAGCCGCTCGAACTCACGCTCTTGCAGCACGCGCAAGAGCTTAGATTGTAAGGGCAGGCTCATGTCTCCGATTTCATCAAGAAAGAGCGTTCCGCCATGAGCCTGCTCGAAGCGCCCTTCACGCGGCGACTGCGCGCCCGTGAAGGCTCCCTTGACGTGGCCGAACAATTCATCTTCGAGGAGCTGTTCGGGAACGGCTGCGCAGTTCAGCGCAACCATCGCGCGGCTGCCACGTGGGCTTTGGCGATGAATGGCGCGGGCGACAATCTCTTTGCCTGCGCCGGTCTCGCCCGTAATTAAAACCGTCGTGTTGAAACGCGCGATGGCAGCAGCCTGCTCAAGCATCTTTCGCATTGGGGTAGATTCGGCTACCACCTCGACCTGATTCATTTGTGTGATGGCCTTGCGAGAGACGCGTTCGGCGGCAACCTCGATAATGCTGAGAAGCGTGTCGAGGTTAAAGGGCTTTGTGAGGAAGTCGGTCGCTCCGCGTTTCATCGCCTCGACGGCGAGATCGACGGTGCTGTGAGCAGTTATCACGATGGGAATAATGCTCGGACTCGTGCGGCGCAGGTGTTGCAGCAGGTCGAGTCCGCTCATTCCCGGCAGCGTCACATCCGTGACCAGAGCATCAAAGGTAGTATGCGAAAGCCGCTGGATCGCTTCCTCCGCCTTGCCGACGCCCTCCGCCTGATGACCCTTGATAGCCGCCGCCTCGATTAGCACGTCCCGCAGGTTCTCATCATCTTCAATAACTAAAATTCGCATGCCCATCTTCAGTGAGTAAAAAAATCCTTTAAATTAAAAGGGTAGTGAGGCGTTGGGTTAGCACACAGTTTACCAGCGCCGCTCAATTTGAGCTAAACAATAGCGACCGCGCCGCCGCAAATTTGAGCCGGTAGCGCGATTGACTAATGACGCCGTAGTGATGTGCAGGTGAGCCCTGTACGCCAGAATCGCCAGCGCGGGAGGGACGCGCATGCGACGAGACATCATACACCCTTTAACGGCGCGCCTCCTATCATGAGCGCGCCGGCGAGCGGAGAACGAAGATGTGACTTGATGGGAGATGCAACAGCGTCGTGCAAGGGTTTGTGGGTTGAAAGTCTTGGGGCGTTGGCTAAAGGTTAGCGCAAGCGGCGGTTGAAGACAGCCGTCAGATGCAATGTGCGCCTCTTCCTCACATGCGAAATTTCGAGGCGGGCGCATGTCTCGAAACTCGCGCGACGATGGCGTTTCATCCGAAGCAGGTCATCATTTCGCCTAGTTTCGACTCCGCCTTCGCCCACACCTGCTGAATCTGCTCAGGAGATAGCCGCAGGGCGAGAACCGACTCGGCGGAAAAGATGCTGCACTCTTCGTCTTGCATGTTCTCGTGAGCAGCGGCGTGCGGGATACGGCTGGCGACATCGATCAGGCGTGCCATGAACATATGTTGGCTGGCTTCGCTCGGCTGATGATGACCGTAGATGGCATAGCCGATCTCCTCCGGCAGTTGCCATCGCTTGCTAATCAGCGCGCCCACCTGAGCGTGTGTGAAGCCGTAAATTTCCTGCTCCATACGAAGCGAGAGGTGCTCGTCGTCGCACTCAAGCACCTGACTATAAAGTTCCGCGTCATAGCGCAGCAGCAGCAGTTTTCCCATGTCATGAAGCAGCCCGCACAAGAAAGCCTCCTCGCTGCCTCTCATGCCGAGGAGTTGGCTCAGTTCGCGTGCGAGCAGCCCTGTAGCGACCGAGTGCTCCCATAAATGCTTCACTCCGGGCGCATGTCGGGCGCTCTGGCCAAACGTGTCCGCCGCCGCCGAAATGATCGCCAGCGCGTTGATAGTCTGGTTGCCGAGCGCCAGAACGGCTCCGGGCAGCGTCGTCACGCGCCGCTCCGTCATGTAGAGGGGAGAGTTCGCCGCGCGTAGGATGCGCGTGGCGAATGCGGGGTCGTACCCGATGGCCTCTGCGATGGCGCGCGTGGAGGCGTTCACATCTTGCAAAAGGGAGGAAATGCGGAGGGTCGAACTAGGGAGGGATTGAAGTTCCGTCTCGATCAACTTCTCGATGTCGAATTTCTCTGTGGTCATCATTTTGTTTTGCACCCTTCAAACTATGCCGTCGCTTCGTGGCCTCGATAAAACTTCCATGGTCAACGCCGGTTGAGGGCGCACAGACCCTCTTCCGGCTGCTTATCGGCACGGTCAGGAAAAAACTTAAGGAGCGATTTGGCACGCGGCACTGAGATTGCTTCAATCACTTTTGGGGCACTCAACCAGCCAGCCCATATTTTCTCCATGAAGGATTGTGACCTTTGGCCGAAATGACCACAGACCGCCTACTTTCAACCGCCGGACGCTACTCGCATCTAGCCGTGCCGCTGGCCGCAGTCGTCATCCTGCTCGTACTGCTTGTGCCGCTGCCGTCATTCCTGCTTGACGTGTTCATCAGCTTCAACATCATGCTCTCGGTCATCGTGCTGCTGGTTTCGATGTACATCAACGAGCCTGTCAAGTTCACCTCATTCCCGAACCTGCTTTTAATGACGACGCTCTACCGACTGGCGCTCAACGTTGCCACCTCGCGCCTGATCTTGACGCACGGCGAGAGCGGCGAGGCGGCAGCCGGAACGGTCATTAAGTCTTTTGGGGAGTTCGTCATAGGGGGGAATTACGTGGTCGGCGTGGTGATCTTTCTGATCCTGCTGGCGATTCAGTTCCTCGTCGTCAACCACGGCGCGGTGCGCTCGTCCGAGGTGACGGCGCGCTTCACTCTCGATGCGATGCCGGGTAAGCAGATGGCCGTGGACGCAGACCTCTCTGCGGGCATCATTGACGAGCACGAAGCCAAGCGCAGGCGGGCTGACATCGGGCAGGCGGCAGAGTTTCACGGTGCGATGGACGGCGCAATTCGCTTCACGCAGCGCGACGCCGTCGCCTCGATCCTCATTGTCTTCATCAACATCGTCGCGGGCTTCGCCATCGGCGTCTTCCAGCACGGCATGTCTCTCACGGATGCGCTCAGCACGTTCACGATTTTGACAGTCGGTGACGGAGTCTCGGCAGCCATCCCCTCGCTCTTCATCTCCGTCTCAGCGGCCATCATAACCACGCGTGCAGCGACTGAGACGAGCATGGGCGACGAGGTTTCGAGGCAACTGCTGGTCAACCCGAAGCCGCTTTTCATCGCCGCCGGAGTGCTCGGTTTCTTGGGGATTCTGCCGGGCATGCCGCACATCGCGTTCCTTCTGCTCGCCGCCGGTGCGGGCGCGGGCGGGTATGTTTCACACACGCAGAGCGAGCGCGTGACGATGGCGAAAGCGCAGGCCAGCGAGGAAGAGAAGACGACCGCCTCCAACGCGCAGGTTGATAAGATCGAGTCGCTCTTGAAACTCGACACGCTCGCCCTTGAAGTCGGCTATGGGCTGATTCCGCTCGTCAGCGCGGGCGACTCGTTCCTCGGTCGAGTCCGCGAAATCCGCCGTCAGATTGCGCTTGATTTGGGCATTATCGTCCCGCCCGTGCACGTCACAGATAACCTGCAACTCAACCCACGCGATTATGCACTGCTGCTTAAAGGAGAGCGCGTCGCGCGCGGCGAATTGCATCTCGACGGCCATCTGGCGATTGACCCCGGCGCGGTGCGCGAAGTAGTTGAGGGGATTCAAACTATTGACCCCGCCTTTGGCATGCCTGCGGTCTGGATTCGTCGTAGCGAAGACCGTGAACGCGCTCTGGCGGCGGGCTACACCGTCGTTGACCCGACGACGGTCGTCTGCACGCACCTCGCGGAAATCATCAAGCGCCACGCCCCCGAACTGCTCGGGCGACAGGAGACACGCGCCCTGCTCGACTCTCTGGCCGAGACGCACCCGCGTACCGTCGAAGAGGCGACACCGAAGGTATTGAGTCTCGGCGAAGTGCAGCGCGTCCTGCAAAACTTGTTGCGCGAGCGCGTCCCAATCCGCGACCTCACAACCATTCTCGAAGCTATCACAGATGCCGGAAGCCTGACACATGATGTCAACGCTTTGACAGAAGCGGCACGTGCGGCGCTCTCGCGCACCATCTCGGCGTGCCTCGCCGGCGAGAGCGGAGAATTGACCGTGTTGACGCTCGACCCGCGCCTCGAACACCAGTTAGCAGATCGTCTCGGCCTGCTCGGAGGATCGCCTTCACAGGTAATAGAGCCTGAATTCGGGCGCATGATTCTGGAAAAAATAGAAGCGGCAGCGCAGGCGGCTGTGCTCTCGCAGCCCATCGTTCTCTGCTCCGCTCTCGTCCGTCCGCACCTGCGCAAGCTCACGGAACGATTCTTGCCAGACTTGGCTGTGATAGCTCACGGCGAGGTTGCGCCCAACATTCGCCTCGTCTCAATGGGTACGGTCGGTTAGGACGTTCGCACGCGCCATTCTTAAAGACGACTTGAAGGCATTTGAAAGGTGAATCCGAATCCCGACCCCGCGCGCATCCAGTTTTGGCAACCGCCTCTTCTCTCATCGGTAAGCATCGCACAAAGCTTGAAGGAAATATGAAGACGAAAAATTACCGCGCGGCCACGATGCGCGATGTGCTGGAAAAAGTGAAGCAGGAACTCGGCGAAAACGCGCTCGTGTTGGACTCAAAGCGCGTGCGCTCCGGCGGCTTGCTCGGTTTCGGTTCGAGCGAACAGGTCGAGGTACGCGTCGCCGTCGAGAATGACAACAAGGATGAGAGAAAAGAGACGGAGCGGCGGGCGTCGCCACGCTCCAAGTCGGAAATGACGAGCTTTAGCCTGACCGACGATGCGCCCGCGCTCCCCGCGCGTGAAGATGCGGCAGGGCGCAAGGGCAACTCTGCTTTCGCCGCCCTCGCCGTCAGAGCCTATCAGGAAGATACGGCTGGCAGGCGAAGCGACGAGGGCCGTAGCGAGGCGGAAAAGCCGCCCACGGGCATTGAACTCACCTCCAGCGCGCCGCGCATCGTGCATCGTAAAAACTCTGTCCAGACACCACCCGCCTCCCTACCCTTGGATGACTCTCTCGTGTCGGACGTGCCGCCTGTGCCGCATAGCCAGTTGAGCAGCGAACTCGAACGGATGCGCGCCGAACTGCGTGAGGTCAAGTTTTCACTCGGCGCGCTCTCGTCCCGCACGGTCGTTGCGGGAAGCGGCGTATCGAATTTGTCCGAAGTGCTCGAAACCGATTCCGAAATCTACGATTCGCCCTATTTCGAAGCGTACATGGAACTCGCCGCTCTCGGACTCGCGCCCGAACTCGCCCGGCGCGCCTTGCGCGAGGAGGTATGCGCTGCACGCCACCCGCACGCCGCGCCTTTGGAAGTCGCCTACGCGGCTTTGAAAGTCGCGCTGCCGACGCTGCTGAAATTCGGAGATGACCCACTGGCGAGCGCGGATGCCACGACGCCCGTCGTCGCGCTCATCGGCCCCACGGGCGTCGGCAAAACCACGACGATTGCCAAGCTTGCGGCCCGAGTGGCGCTGCGTGAACGCCGCCGCGTCGAGTTGATTGCGCTCGATACGTATCGCATCGCCGCCGTCGAGCAGTTAAGGACTTACGCCGAGATTATCGGCGCGGGCTTCCATGTCCCGCGTTCCGTCCTCGAACTCGACGCGCTCCTGAGCCGGTTCGAGGGCGAGGCGACGGTGCTCATTGACACTGCCGGACGCAGCCCAAACGATCTGGCCGATCAGTTAGAACTGGCGGACTATCTGCGCGCCAGCGAGCCGATAGTCAAGTGCCTCGTGCTTCAGGCAACGACGCATCCGATGGACGCGCAGGTTGCCGTAGCAAAGTTTGCGCTCTACGGCGCGAACCGCCTAATCATCACCAAACTCGACGAGACAACCCGACCCGGGGCCGCCGTGAGCACTGTTGCAGGATCAGTGCTCCCGCTCCTTTACCTCTGCGCGGGACAACGTGTACCGGAAGACATCGAGCGCGCGTCGCCTGAAACATTCAGTGCGCGCGTTCTTCGCGCGCCGACGCTCGCTGCCGCTTAAAGCCGACAGGTTTCTCATATGAACGATCAGGCAACCACTCTGCGCCGCTTGGCCGGCGCTCCGACGCTCAATCTGCACGCCGGGCTTGAAGGCGTGAAACGCCAAAAACATAGAGACCGTGTGCGCTCGGCCTCCGGCGTGCGTACCATCGCCGTGACGGGCGGCAAGGGCGGCGTGGGCAAGTCGAATGTCGCCGTCAACGTCGCTATCGAACTCGTCGCGCGTGGCCGCAACGTCTCCCTACTCGACGCCGATCTCGGACTGGCGAACGCCGACGTGCTGCTCGGACTCAATCCGCAATATCACCTCGGCGATGTCATCTCCGGCCAGCGCCCGCTCGGCGAGGTGGTTATGCAAACCTCCTCCGGTCTCCGCCTGATTCCCGGCGGCAGCGGCATCGAGGAACTCGCCAGCATGTCGCAAGATCAGCATCGTCAACTCATCTCCGAACTGCGCACACTCGAAGCTGAGTCGGACTACATGATTATTGACACGGCGGCGGGCATCGCCGGCAACGTCACGGGCGTGCTGCGCGCGGCGGCGGAGGTCGTCGTCGTCACGACGCCCGACCCGACCGCTGTCGTAGACGCCTATGCGCTGATTAAAGTCCTGCACGGCTATGCGCCGCACAAGCCCATCTGGGTCGTCATCAACGACGTGATCGGTATTGGCGATGCCGAACAGACCTTCGCGCATCTTCGCACGACGACAATGCGTTTCCTCAACCACCCGCTTGAGCATCTGGGAACTGTCCCGCGCGACCCGGAACTGGCCGAGGCCGTGCGCGAACAGGTTCCCGTCGTTGAGTACGCGCCGGAGACACCGGCGAGCCGGGCCTTCCGGCTCATAGCCAAACATCTCGAACAGGGATGCGGCGCGCAGGCTGAGTACAAAACAGCGTCGTCGTTCTGGAATTTACTCCTTGAAACTGAAGACTAGCCACGGAAATCATGCAGCTCTCTTCATCAAAAATGACTCAGAATCCGAGCCGCACCGCCGGCTATGCACTCGCGCGTTACGCGCAGTCCAACACGGCGCAGACCGCCGATGAGCGCGAAGCCATCATCGAAGCGCATCTCTCACAGGTCAGGTTCATCGCCGACCGGCTGGCCGCGAAACTTCCACCTTCGGTGGAGTGCGATGACCTGATCGGCGCAGGTTTGATTGGATTGCTCGACGCCGTGGACAAGTTCGATCCTTCGCGCGGCGTGCTCTTCAAGACCTACGCCGAGATGCGCGTGCGCGGCGCGATGCTCGACTCGCTGCGCGACATAGACTGGGCTCCGCGCTCGCTGCGCCGACGCGCCCGACAGGTCGAGGCGGCCTACCAGCAGATTGAGCAACAGCACAATCGTCCAGCCAGAGAAGAGGAAGTGTGCGCGGTGCTCGGCCTCTCGCTGGCGGAGTTTCACACGCTGCTCGGCGACCTGCGCGGGCTGACTGTGACGGGCCTCAATTTGGATGAAGAAGAAGAGACCGGCGCGCGCCAACTCCAGATCGCCGCCGACCCCTCGCAAACTCCGCTGGCGCAGTATGAAGAGACGGAGAGGCGTGAGCGCCTGACCAGCGCGATTGACAATCTGCCCGAACGCGACCGGCAGGTCGTCGCCCTCTACTACCTCGAAGAACTGAGCATGAAAGAGATCGGAGCGGTGCTGGGCGTCACCGAATCGCGTGTCTCACAGATTCACACGCAGGCTGTCGTCCGTTTGCGTGCCGCTCTGTCCCAGCATGATAGCGCCGTGAAATCGGCGCGCGTGTTGAAGAGGAGGAATTGACAATGGGGAGGGAAGCGCTGGTTACGGAAGAAGAGATGTCGGCCTTGCTTGACGCACCCGGAGGCGGGTCACAGGGCATGGGACAGGACAAGCGGCGGCGCATCGTTCCCTACAATTTCCGCCGCCCGGATCGGCTCTCCAAAGAGCAGGTGCGCTCGCTCTATCTGCTGCACGACATGTTTTCGCACAGCCTTTCGTCGAGCCTGCCGATCTTTCTGCGCGCCATCTCCGAGGTCACATTAATCTCGGTCGAGCAACAGGCTTATGTCGAATATCTCTATGGTCTGCCCGACCCGACCGCTATCTTCACGCTCAGCATGCAACCGCTTCAGGGCGTCTCCGTGTTGGAACTGAATCCTTCGGTCGCATTCCCCGTCATTGACCGGATGCTCGGCGGCCCCGGCCTCACGCTGCCTGAGTCGCGCGCCGTGACGGAGATCGAGCAAAAGATTTTGGAGGGCTTTCTAAAGATCGTCATTGACGATTTACGCGAGGCGTGGAAGCCGCTCATCGAGATGGAAATGCAGGTCGTCGGGCGCGAAACCCGCCCCCAACTTTTGCAGATCGTCGCGCCCAACGAGGTCGTGCTCTCAATCGTCTTCCACGTCCAGATTGGTGACGCGCGCGGCATGATGAGTCTCTGCATTCCGGCTATCACGCTTGAGCCGATCATGCAGAAATTCAACCAGTCGTTTTATTCGCGCAGCCGCGAGTCGCCGCCCTTGCAGACGCGCGCCGTGCTCACGCACCTTGCTACCGTCAACTTCCCAGTCGCCGCCGAACTGCACGGCACGAAGGCTTCGATGGATGATCTGTTGGGTCTTGCGCCCGGAGACATTTTGCGGCTCGACCATCGCGCGGATCAGCCGGTCGAAATCAGCATCGGCGGCGCGGTTAAATTCTACGGCGAGTTGGCGGCGCGCAACGATCATCTCGCCGTCTGTCTAAAGAGCGCCAAGCGCGCCAGTGAAAGTTGAGCGGCTCGCTGATATTAAGAATCGTCACTTTCTCACGAAGCCGAGCCACACATGAAAGCCAACGATTGTATGGAACAAATCGCCAGACAGCTTGTCAATGCATTCTCCGAGTCGTGGATCAAAACCGCCGCGCCATTGCTCGAACGCCCGACGGCGCTCAATCTGCTTGCGCTTCGAGAAGTCTCCGGCGACGGCATGGCCTCTGCGCTGGCGGTCGTCAACACATGGTCGGCGGCCTTCGTCGCTTCCTGCCCCGGCTCGATCATAGGGTTACTCATCTGCCTCTTCAAAAGCGAAGAGATTCTTGAGATTGAGCGGTTGGTCAAACAGCAGGCCGACGGGCTGCCCAAGCCGGGAAGCCGCGCGCTCATTGACAGGACTCTCGAACAGGTAGCCGCCATGTTGAACGCGGACTCGCCCAAGGCATCGCCATCCTCTCCTGCCGTATTCATTGATTTGACGATTGACGAATCGCGCTTGAGTTCGATGGCCGGAGATGCCGCATGGGTCGGAACGTTCTCCCTCAACATCGGCGACGACATTGACACGCAGATCATCGTGCTCTACGCCCCGCACGGGTCGCTCGAATCGGCGACGCAGAATCCGGCCTCCGGCGTGACAGACCGTGCGAGCGTCGCCAAATCGGCGCGCGCTTCGGCGACGCCGACGGCGTCAGTTGCGCCGGTTCCATCGCGGCGCGCTTCGGCACAGCGGCGTGAAGAGATGCCGCGCAACATCGAGCGGCTGCTCGATGTCGAATTGGACGTAATCGTGCGTTTCGGGATTACGACCATTCCTCTGCGCGACGTGGTACGGATGGGCGTCGGCACGATGATCGAACTCAATCGCGCGATTGACGAGCCGGTGGAATTGCTCGTCAACGGTCGCCCTCTTGCGCGCGGCGAGGTCGTCATCGTAGACGGCTATTACGGCGTGCGGATCACCGAAATCGGAGCGCCAGCCGAGCGTGCGCTCTCAATCCTCTAGTGAGGTCAAAACGAATGGCTAACACTTTAATATTACCTGCCGTACTGATTACCTGCTCATCTCTGTCTGTGATTGGCGCGCTCCTCTGCCTTCTGTTGCTGCGCTGGGCACGCAGCGAGGCGCAAAACTTTCACGCGCTGGCATTGCAGATGGACGCGGAACTCTCAGACGCAAGCCGCGAACTAAAACTGGCCGCGCGCCGCGCCGACGACCACTCGCGTCGTCTGGCGTGGCTCGAATCACGCGTCAGGCCCACGGCAACGGACGCGCCGACACTGGTCGCTGCAACGAGGCAATTTCAGTCTAAGCCGACCATTACGGAGCGCCGCCACCGCGTTTCTCAACTCGCTCGGCGCGGGATGGATACAAACGCCATCGCCTCGGTCTTGAACGTGCCGCATGGCGAAGTCGAACTGATGATCGGCTTGAGCAACGTCGCTTAAAGGAAGGCACGAATGGACACTGGACTATACGCCGCCTTCCTCGGCATGCGCGCCCGCCAGCGCGCACTCGACGCCACAGCCAACAATATCGCCAACGCTTCGACCGCAGGCTTCAAGACCGGGTGCGTTCTGTACGAATCAATCGAAGCCGCCGAAATTGATTCGCAGCGCACACAGCAGCAGAGTCCGGGCGGCGCAAACGTACAGACTCTTCAAGCGGCTGCGGACGCTCCGGCAAACACGTCGAGTATGCCCACGCAGCCGATGCCGTCGAATCTCAATGGCCGTGCCGTCGGAGTAGCGACGAGAGATGCAACCGACTTTACTCAGGGCGCGCTTCGGGATACCGGACGCCCGCTCGATGTCGCCTTGAGCGGCGACGGCTTCCTCGTCGTGCAAACGCCGCGCGGCGAACGCTACATGCGTGCGGGCAATCTGACGCTCGACGCTTCGGGGCAACTCGTCACGCAACGCGGCGATCTGGTTGTCGGCGAAGCCGGCCCCATTACCATCCCGCCCGGCGAAGTCGCTATCGGCGAAGACGGCGCGCTATCGGTCAACGGGCAGCAGATTGATCATCTAAAAATCGTCCGCTTCGCCGATCCTCGTGCGTCGCTGGCCAAAGAGGGCGATTCACTTTTCATCGCCAAAGGGCAAGAGAAGGCGTCCGAAACGTCGGCGACGCGCGTCGTTCAGGGCGCTCTCGAAACGTCGAACGTCAATGTCGTCTCGGAGATGGTCGCCATGATGCAGAACGGGCGCGAGTTTGAATCGCTTCAACGCTCCGTCACGCTGATGATGAACGATTTGGGACGCAAGGTTTCATCCGAGATTGGAAAGATTTAGCTCGTGCGGCGTGCGGCGAAAACTGCTTTACCGCGGTTCACTATCTACCGAGGAGAAAACATGACTCAGGCACTTTACACGGCTGCCACCGGCATGCAGGTGCAGCAGCAGAACATTGACAACATCGCCAACAACTTGGCGAACTCATCTACGGTCGGCTTCAAGCGCACGCGGCTTGAATTTCAAGACCTGCTCTACCAGAACCTACGCACGCCGGGCGCAGCCTCTAACTCTTCGACGGCGCTGCCTGTCGGTTTGCAGATCGGGATGGGCGCGCGCGCCGTCTCCAGCGAGCGCATCTTTATGCAAGGGGACTCGCGCCAGACCGAGAACCCTCTCGACATGGTTATCGAAGGCAGCGGCTTCTTTCAAGTTCGACAGGCGAATGGCGAAATCGCCTACACGCGCGCCGGTTCTTTCCACTTGAACGCACAGGGACAGATCGTCACGGCCAGCGGCGAATCGCTCGAACCGGCGGTCACCATTCCGAATGACGCCACCTCGATTACCATCGGCACGGACGGCACAGTCAGCGTCACAACGCCCGGACAGGCCAACGCGCAGAACGTCGGGCAGATTCAACTCACCACGTTCGCCAATCCCGCCGGTCTCGAAGCCATGGGACGCAATCTCTTCAAAGAGACTGCCGCATCCGGGCAGCCCACCGTCGGCACACCCGACTCGAATGGTTTAGGGCGAATCAATCAGGGGTTTGTCGAAGGCTCGAACGTCAACGTCGTCGAAGAATTGGTGACGATGATCTCTGCACAGCGTATCTACGAAACGAACTCAAAGGTCGTGACTGCCGCCGACCGGATGCTCGGCACGATTAATCAGGCGGTCACTTAAAGTTTCTCAACACAGTTTGCCCGGTCAGTCCCGACACTTAACTACTGTGCCCGAATACAACTCGACTGCAAATCAACGGCTTCATTCCGCTATGGCTCTCCGTCGTCCTCTCAGCTTACTGCTGGCCTTCGCGCTTTTGTCACCCGTCTTCGCGTTCGCACACGCAGGGGCGGCGCGCGTGACTGTACGCGTGGCGGGCGAGACGTGGGCACAGAACGAGCGACTGGCGCTCGGAGACATCGCGGAGGTGAGTGGCGCAGATGCGGAGATCGTGGCACGCCTGCGTGTGGTCTCACTGGGGTACGCTCCGAACGTGGGCGCGGTGCGCGAGTTGACGCGCGACAGAATTGCGCTTGCGATTACTGCTGCCGGTTTCGACGGCGACACCATCCGGCTGGAAACGCCCCCGGTCGCCATCGTGCGGCGGGCGGCTCAGAAGATAAGCGAAGAGGTCTTGCGCGCGGCGGTCGAGCGCGTGACGCTCGCGGAACTGCGCGGGTCGGGCATCACGGCGCGCCTCGTCAGACTTGACCTGCCGGCGATGATTGAAATCCCTTCGGGCGTGGTCGAAGCGCGCGCCACAATCGGTGGCGTGAGAAACCTATTCACTCCTTTCAATGTCTCAATCGAGTTGCTCGTTGACGGGCGCACGGTGCGGCGCTTAAGCACGACGGCACAAGTCGAGGCGCACGCTCCCGTGCTCGTCGCCGCGCGCGATCTGGCTGAACGAGCGCGACTAAGAGAGGCCGACGTGCGTGTTGAAGTGCGAAAACTGGAAAACACGGCCATGCTTTACGTGCGCGACTTCGAGACGTTGCGCGGAGCGGCGCTTGCACGAACGTTGGCGGCGGGCGAACCCTTCACGACCGATGCGCTCTATGAAGAGATTGTTGTCAAGCCGGGCGACGCCGTCCGCATCGTCGGCGAGTCGGGCGCGTTGAGCCTTGCGGTCGCAGGCGAGGCGCGCGGGGCCGGACGCATCGGTGAACGTATTCAGGTAAAGAACTTACAATCCGGCGCACTCTTGCAAGCCTTCGTCTTGGACGAGGGGCTGGTGCGTGTGCGTTTTTGAGGGGAATGTTGATTCCAAGATGAGTAACTCTAAGTTTGCGAAAGCCTTCGCCATACCGGCGTTGTTGCTAACACTCGGCTTTCAGTCCGGCGCAATGGCGCAGGACAAGCGCGGGGAGAAGGGGGCGGCGGTCGCGGCGCAGGAGAGTGTGCCGGAGGTTGATGTTCCCGCTCCTTCCGCCCCGGCGCGCGGCGCGAACGGCTCGCTGTTCACAGACGACGCGCCGAACGCAAGCCTATTGAGCGACTTCAAGCCGCGCCGCGTCGGCGACTTGGTGTTCATTGACGTGGTCGAGTCGAGTGCCGCAAGCGTCTCTTCGAGCGCCAAGCGCGCGCGCGACTCCGGCGCGCTTGGCGGCATCGTCGGTGCGGTCGGTGCGCTGCCGGTTCCGGGGGCGGCGGTCGTGGGCGGTGTCGCCGGTGGGCTGGGCGCGCGCAAGTATGAAGGTAAGGGTTCAACTGACCGACGCAGCGACGTGCGTGCGCGAATCGTGGCGCGTGTGGTCGAAGTGCTGCCGAACGGTGATTTGAGAGTTGAGGCAGTGAAGTCCGTCAAGATTAACAAGGAGCACGAGCGACTGGCGCTCGGAGGTATCGTGCGCGCGCGCGACGTGTCGGCGGACAACTCCGTTCCGACCACTTCCGTCGGCGAACTGCGCGTCGAGTTGAGTGGCAAGGGAATTGCTTCGGCAGATAACGCGCCGGGATGGCTCTACCGGCTATTTGAGAAAATCACTCCTTTTTAGTCCACAGCAGAGAACGGCACGGATGCAGAAAAACAAGGTGAAGATCATAACCGGAATGCAAATTACAGCGGATTTGAAACGGGCGGCGGCGCGCCATGTGTGCCTGCTCCTCGTGCTTCTTCCGGCTCTCTGCATATGCCCCGCGCTGGCATCCGCCCGACCTCTCTTCCAGCATAGTGACGAACGTTTGACAGTACGTGTCAAGGATGTGGCCGAAATCGAGGGCGTGCGCGGTAATCAGTTGATAGGTTACGGCATCGTCATCGGACTCAATCGCACAGGCGACCGCGTGCAACAAAATCTCTACGCGCGGCAGACGCTCCAAAACCTGCTCGAACGGATGGGCATCTCGACCACGGTTGAATCGCTCAAGCCGGAGAACATTGCGACCGTGCTGGTGACGGCCACGCTCCCGCCATTCGCACGGCAGGGAACGAAGATAGACATCGCCGTCTCCTCGATTGGCGACGCGCGTTCGCTGCAAGGCGGAATGCTCGTCCTCTGCCCGCTCAAAGGCGTTGACGGGCAGACTTATGCGCTCGCACAGGGCGCTGTCTCGGTCGGGGGAATTGCGGCGGGCGATGAAGGTAACAAAGTCGAGATTAATCATCCGACGGTCGGGCGCGTGCCCAATGGCGCGCCGGTCGAGCGCATAGTCGAAACGAGCCTCGCGGCGAACGACCGCCTGACTCTCATGCTCCGCGACGACGACTTTACGACCGCCGCACGCACCGCACGCGCCATCAACGAAAAATTCGGCGTAGGCTCGGCGCGAGCAGTTGACGGGCGCAACATCGAGGTGCGACTGCCCGCAGATTTTCACGGCGACGCGGTCGGCTTTATCGCCGAACTCGAATCGTTGAGGCTTCAGACCGATTCGATTGCGCGCGTCATCATCAACGAGCGCACCGGCACGATCATCATGGGGCGCGATGTGCGTATCTCATCGGTGGCGATTTCACAAGGCGGCGTGACCGTCCGCATCGGCACGCAATACGAAGTCTCACAGCCGACGCCGCTTTCACGCACGGGCGAAACGGTGACTGTTCCGCAGACCACCGTGGACGTTAAAGAGCGCAAACCCGAATCGGTCGTGCTGCCCGACGGCGCATCGGTTGACGAAGTTGTGCGCGGGCTGCGCGCCGTCGGCGTCTCCGCGCGCGACATCATCAGCATTCTTCAGGCGGTCAAGTCTGCGGGCGCGTTGCATGCTGAACTGGAGATGCAGTGATGGGTCATCCGAGCTTCGACATCGCCGCGCTTAATCACGCGCCAACGGCACGCTCCGCCGATGTGAACGTGCGCGCAGACGCAGCGCTCCGCCGTGTCGCCGCAGAGTTCGAGGCGTTGCTGCTCAGACAACTGACAAGTTCTTTGAACCCGGCGAGCGACGACGAGGAGAGTCTCTTCGGCAGTGACAGCGGCACGAATTTGTCGCGTCAACTATTCGGCGAACAACTCGCCGACACGATGGCGCAGAATGGCGGCATCGGGCTGGCTGACACCGTTCTCCGACAGATTCAGACCAACCGTGATACGCGACACATCTCGAAGACGCGCGGCGAGCAATCAACGATGACGAGCGCGTTTCGTTCCGCCATGCAAGCCCGGACGGCAGACTCGCCGGAGAGGATTAACCTCGCGGCGCATAATGCTCCATCTGGCAGACACGGCGGTCAGACAGTCTCTCCCGATCCGGTCGAGTCGGCGCGCTCTGTCAGTGCGACGGATTCGTCCGAGCCATTCCTCGTCTCTGAAGCGATGCCGCCGGTCGCCTCAGATGACGCCGCAAACTCAGTGTCATTCGTGGCGGCTGGTGTGCGCCCGATTACTCATAAGGGCATCACTCAAGACGCGTCGGTTCACGTCCGTCCACGCCGCGTCAACCCGGTCGAGAATATCGAGGCAGTCCGCGTCGCCTCCGATGCGCGGGGACTCAATGCCGGCGCGCGCTCCGTTCACGCGCCAGCGACGGGCGAGCGCAGAGCGGCGGAGTCGGGCATTGAGCCTGTACCTTTACGGATGTTTGTGCAGGGCGCGGTCAGGTCGAGCTTCGGTGCGCGCGTTGACCCGATTAACGGTCGCCAACGTTTCCATAAGGGCATAGACATTCCGGCGTCGCGCGGTACGCCCATCGGCGCGGCGGCAGCAGGGCGGGTCGTATTCGCCGGTCGCAACGGCGGCTACGGTAACACTGTCGTCGTTGAACACGCCGACGGCACACAGACGCGCTACGCCCACGCCGAGCGACTGCTAGTTGCGAAGGGAGACTTTGTCGAATCCGGCCAGAGCGTTGCCACCGTCGGCTCAACCGGCCACTCGACAGGGCCGCACCTGCACTTTGAGGTGATGAGGGATGGGCGGCATTTGAACCCTTTGAAAATTTTAGCTAAAGATTTTGCTCCCGACCGCCGATAAGCGGAATGACGAAGGTCTAAAATAGATTTAGGCCGTTGTCGGAGGAGCGTCGAAATGAGCCAGATCAACTTTAATGGAACGAGACATGCCGAGCAGGCACGCATTCAACGAAGCGACGAATCAGACCGCCCGACACGGGGCGAGCAGCCCGCGTCGAACGCGGCTGTGCCGGGCACTGAACCCGACAAGATCAACGTCTCTGACCGCGCCGCGACAGTGGCGTGCCTCGTCGCGCGTGCCTCCGAACTGCCCGAGATTCGTCAGGAGCGCGTCGAATCTTTGCGCCAACTCGTTCAGTCCGGCACGTACAATCCGCCGGCGAGCGACATCGCCGACGCGATTCTTAAAGACGAAAAGTAAGCTACCCGACACGACGAAGCAACCCCCGCCGCGCGCCCCTCTCAACAGGTGGTCGCACGGCTTTGTTCTGTTTGCACGAGGCGAAAAATGGCTGACCAACTGATTCAACAGGCCGCACGGCTGATGCAAGAGCAGAGCGCCGCCTACGCACGTCTCGACGCCGCCTGCGGGCAGGTGGCGCTGGCGCTCGTGCGAGGCGAGCCGGGGGCGGTCGAGTCTTTGGTGCGCGAGGCCGAGGGCGAACTGCTCAAGATGCGCTCGCGGCTCGTGCAGTTAATGAGCACGCTGACGACCTTCTCAGACCTGCGCGCCAGAGCGCCCGACGGCGCACGTCTGAGCGCCGAAGGACGCGCCCTGTTCGAATCTTCTTCGAGCGAACTGCTACGCGCCGCACGTGATTTCGAGCGCACGCGACAACGCGCCGACGCGCTCGCCAATAGCGCCTCAACCTTTGTCGCCGCCTGCATCGAGACGTGCGGTATTCGACCGACGACTTACCGCGCGCCCTATGCACGGCGTGGGGAGGTCAGAGCGTGGGCGTAAACTTCTCCCCCCTCGAAATTGGGCGGCGCGCGTTGCAAGCCAATCAACTCGGCATCACCGTTGCCGGGCAGAACATCGCCAACGTCAACACGCCCGGCTATGCGCGCCAGTCCGTCCAATTGTCTGCCACGCCCGGCGACGGCTCAAACCTCCGGCTCGTCGGGACGGGCGTCACGATTGACGGAGTACGCTCGTTCCGTGACCGCTTCATCGAATCGCGCCTGCAAACCGAGACTGCCATTAGCGGACGATTGACCGCCCGACGCGATGTGCTCGCGCCCGTAGACGCCGCCTTCAACGAGTCCGACGACAGCCCCGGCATCAACTCGGCGATGAACAACTTTTTCGGCGCGTTCCGCGAACTCGAAGCGCAGCCGTCCTCCGTCTCTCTGCGCACCTCGGTCGTCGAAAAGGGTGCGGCGCTCGCCAACACCTTTAACGTCATGCGCTCGCGCCTCGTCGGCATCCGGCAGGACGCAGACGCTTCTCTGCGCGCCACGGTAGGTCAGGCCAACGAGTTGGCACAGCAGATGGCCGATCTCAACGTACGTATCAGCGTCGCCGAACATTCCGGCGGCAGTGCCTCCGAGTTGCGTGACCAGCGGGGCGAGGTGATGAACCATCTGGCCGCACTGACCGGCGCGCGTGCAGTCGAAAACGAACAGGGCATGTTGACGCTCTCGCTGGCTGATGGCCGGACGCTCGTCTCCGGCGACCGCGTAATCAGTCTCGAAGCTGTGACGACGATGCCCGACGGCCTCGCCACAATTACGCTCGGCGGCTCAGCGGCTGACATCGGCGACGGACGGCTGCGCGGTCTGCTCGACTCAATCGGCGACATCGGCGGACACATCGAAGCGCTTGACGAGTTGGCATCTGGAATCGTCGAGCGCGTCAACACGCTTCATGCGTCCGGAACTAATCTCGACGGTAGCGCGGGCGGTGAATTCTTCGCTCTCCCATCTAACGGCGCGTCGGTAACGGCGGCCAGCATCGCTGTCAACCCCGCCCTCAAAGTCAATCCACGGCTCGTCGTCGCCTCGCCTCTCTCCGCGCCGTCCGGCGCAGGCACGTTGGCGGGCGCAATCGCCAATCTGCTCACAGACCCTTCGTCACAGGTAGGCGCGCAGACAGGCTCTTTTAGCGCGGTCTACGCCTCGATGGTCGCCGACGCGGGCGCGGGCGTCGCCCACACCGAAAACGCGCTCGCTACGCAACAGTCAATTCTCTCGCAGGTCAACGCCCAGCGGGATGCTGTCTCCGGCGTCTCGCTGGATGAGGAAGCCATCAATCTGCTTCAATACCAGCGCGCTTACGAGGCTGCCGCGCGTTTCCTCAAAATCGCCGACGAGATGACGCAGACCATCCTCTCCCTCGGCCAGTAATCTTCAGGAGATTGCAGATGTCTTTTCGCATTACGGACGGTATGACACAGGCGCGGCTCGCCTCGCAAATCAATGCGAATCGAGAGCGCATCGCCCTCAATCAGGAGCGGCTCGGTAGCGGCAAGCGCATCAACCGTCCGTCGGATGACCCGGCGGGCGCGGACGCCGTCCTGCGTATTCGCACTTCACAGTCCATCCTCGAAAAGTTTCAGAGCGCCGCAGCCTCCGCCAGAGATCGTCTGCTCGTTGCCGACGGCGCGCTCGACTCTTACCAGACCGTGCTCGACCGTGCGCGTGGGCTGCTCACGCAGGGCGCGTCCGGTACGACCGACGCTTCGACGCGCGCCGCGATTGCCCAAGAATTTGACGGACTGCGCTCACAAATCCTCTCGATCACCAATATGCACAACGGCGACGACTATGTTTTCGGCGGCACGCGCCAGAACGCTCCGCCATTCGACCCCACGACGCAAGCACCGGCGGCGATCCCCTCGTCCCCCGCTCTCGTGCAGCTTGAGCCTGACGGCGCGCCCGTGACGATAGGGCTGGCCGCCGAGTCCGTCTTCTCCGACGCGACGGGCACAATCTTTCAGACGCTGGCGGACGTGACCGCTGCACTGCGCGGGACAGGCGATGAGACCACGGATAACGCCGCGATGCGCGCGGGTCTCGACCGCCTTGGCGCTTTCAACGAGTTGGCGCAGTTGGCTCGCACGCGCGTCGGCATCGGGATGAACGCCGCAGACGCCGCCGCCGCGCGGCTCGGTCGTGACAGCCTGAATTTTGCGGACACGGCGCAGCGCATCGAAGGAGCGGACTTCGTCAGCACCGCGCTCGACCTCACCAATTCGCAGCGTGCTCTCGATGCCACGCTGCAATCCAGTTCATACGCGGGGCGGCGGACGCTGATTGATTTCCTTGGGTGAAGAAAACTCGATAAACAAACTTTGAAGGAGCCGGAGATGCCATCAATTATGATCCAGAGGACTGAATTGAGTTACGAAGAAGCCGACGTGATCAATTTCCCGGAGGGTCTTATCGGCCTGCCACACCTCCGCCGCATGGTACTCGTCAGACAACCGAGCACCGAGCCATTCCTCTGGCTCGCTTCGCTCGACGACCCGGAAGTGGCATTTCTCGTCGCCGAACCGTGCCAGCTTTTCCCGAACTACAGCCCCCCACAGACGGACGGGCGGGGCGCAGGTGATACCGGCAATAGCGGAACATTATTGATGCTGTCGCTAGTCTCGATTGCGCCCGACTGGCGTCGTTCGACGGTTAACCTGCGTGCGCCGCTATTCATCTCCGCATCCACCATGCGTGGTGCGCAGATCGTTCTCACGGACAGCCTTTACGGCCTCAACGAGCCTCTACCGCGCGAGCTACTAGCCGCCTGAGCGGTCAGAGGCGTTTGCCGAAATTCTTGTACGAGGAGGTTTAGGAAGTGTCATGCTCGTATTAACGCGTCGTGTCGGTGAGAAGTTAGTGATCGGTAATGAAATCGTCGTCGAGGTCTTGTCTGTCAGCGGCGAAGGCGTACGGTTCGGCATCGTCGCCCCGGCGCAGACTTCTGTGCATCGTTTTGAAGTGTTTGAAGAGATTAAGTCCGCCAATCGCGCCGCTTCGTCCGTCTCGGCGGCGAGCGCGACAGTCGAAGCCGTTGCCGCCCGACTGCGGCGCGCAACGGATACGCGCGACGAGCGTAAGATTTAAGATGAAGACGAAATCCTACATGCAGCTTTTCGTATTTCCCTGCCCTGAGGGCTTGCTGCGCGTGGCTTATTCCTCGCGCTTCCTGTCGGCAATTGTGCGATGAAACGTCTCGACCTGACAATCATTCTCGGTCTGCTCGTCGGGCTTGTCGCCGTCATCGGTGCGGCGATGCTTGAAGGCATCACGGCGCGCTTCCTATGGCAGCCGACTGCCGCGCTGGTCGTGCTCGGTGGTACTGGCGGCGCGGTCATTGTCCGGCGCGGACTTGGCGGCCTGTCGTCTGCCGCCCGTGCGGTGCTTGCGCTCTGCCTACGCGACACGGGCGAAGACTTGGAGGGAACGGTCGAGCGGCTGGCGTGGATTTCGCGCGCCGCGCGCCGCGAGGGCGTAAAGATTTTTGAACGTTACGCCGAGCAGACCCGCGACCCGCTCGTTGCCAGTGCGCTGGCGCTCACCGCAGAATACGCAGACCCTTCAACCGTACGCGCCAAGCTCGAACGAATACTCGACGAAGAGCACGAGGCGGGTTTGCGTGATGCGGCGACGCTCGACGCGGCAGGCGGCTTCGCCCCGACCTTCGGCATTCTCGGCGCGGTGCTCGGACTAATCCACGTCCTGCGATTGCTCGACCAGCCCGGCGCGCTCGGCGTCGGCATCGCCACGGCCTTCGTCGCCACGATCTACGGCGTCGGGGTTGCCAATCTCGCTTTCTTCCCGCTCGCCGCACGTCTCAAGTACCGACATGAGGAGCATATGAAGCGACGGGAAATTCTGGCCGAAGCTCTCGTCGCGCTGGCCGCGAAGGAAACGCCCGCCGCCATCTCCCGGCAGTACGGTGAGGGCAGTACGAAAGTCGCCCGCACCAGTTCCACTCCCGTTGTCACCAATAGCCTATGAAGAGCGCACGCACCGGCACAAGTAAACGACGCCGCAGGCGCATGCATGCGACCGGCACTGAGACGGACGAGGGGCGGGACCGTTGGCTCGTCTCCTATGCCGATCTGGTCACGCTGCTGTTCGCACTGTTCGTCGTGCTCTACGCTGCGACCGATGATGGGCGCGCGCGGCAGGTGGCTTACGCCCTCGCACAACAGTTCGGTGAGGCGGGAGAAGACGCGACGAGCGCGCAGGCAACATCTGGGCGGGGAGTTCTGCCCGGCGCTGAGACGCTCGCCGTCGAGCAGTCGGCCATCAACGAAATCCTCGCACGCGACCCGGCGCGCGCCGCGCGCACCCGCATCGCACGCACCTCGCGCGGTCTGGTCGTGTCGCTGGCCGAGGCTGGTAACTTCGCCTCCGGCGAGTCAGCGTTGCGTGCCGACGCCGCAACGTTGTTGGACGCGCTCGCCGACGCCCTGCGCGCGTCCCGTGCCCCGATCAGCATCGAAGGCCACACCGATTCAACTCCGATCTCGAACTCCCTCTATCCCTCGAACTGGGAACTCTCCGCCGCACGTGCTGCCAGCGTCCTCGCGCGCTTGACGGCGCGCGGCGTCGCGTCCTCTCGCCTCTCTGTCGCCGGTTACGCCGACGAACGCCCCATTGCCGACAATGCAACGCCGGAGGGGCGCGCCCTCAACCGCCGCGTTGATCTCGTCATCCTCGGCGGCCAATAGCGCCGTAAGGCTATCAATGCTCAAGCGCGTGTGCGCTGATTTACCGATACGAAAAGGGAGAATTTGCTTGAGTGCTATGAACGAACAATTAATCCAACTCGGACTCTCACGCAATGATGCCGGTGTTAGGTGGCCTGACCAAAAGTCCACGCTCAGGTGGTTGAGCGAACGGCTGTTGAACCTGCTCACCGAATTGCCGGTGGAGGACGAGTCGCTAAATCTCGATGGATTTCGGGCGAACCTCAAAGAGTGTCGCACAGTGCTCTCGAAGTCACAGTCAAGCGAGCGCATGATGATGGCCGCCGATGAGTGCTTCACCCTCTGCCGCGATTACATTGAAGGCGTCTCCACCTACCTGCTTGACCGTGAGGCGGAGTTCAAGCAACTAGTTCAACTCTTCAAGAGCGCCCTCGTCGAACTGAGTGTCGAGTCCAACGATCTACAGCATCGTTTTGAAGGCTCATCCGAGCGCATTAATCTGCTGACACAGGTCACCGACATCCGTGAGTTGAAAGGATTGCTCGCGCAGGAGGTCGGCCAGTTGAAACGCATCATCGTCGAGAAGCAGCGTCAGGATGAAGAGCGACAGCAGGAGATGGCGCAGCACATTCAAGGATTGCAGACCAGACTGACGGAGGCGCAAATCGAGGCGGCGCTCGACGGCCTGACCGGCGTCGCCAACCGCCGGCACTTCGATCAGGAAATTAAACGCTGGGTCGCGCGTCGGAAGACGGACGGGCGTCCTTTCGCGCTTGCGCTCATTGACGTTGACGACTTCAAGGGAGTGAATGACAATTACGGTCATCACGTCGGCGACTTCGCGTTAAAGTGCATGGCGCAGTTCTTTCGGGGCAGCGTACGTTCGGGCGATCTGGTCGCCCGTTACGGCGGAGAAGAGTTCGCCATCCTCCTCGAAAATATTGAACTCCGGCAGGCCGAGCAAAAGATGAGTAACCTGTTGTCGAAGCTGTCGGCCTCAACTTTCCGGCACGAGATCGGTGAGCAGAGTCAAGACCTCGGCTTGACGGCCAGTTGCGGCCTCGCCGAGTGCGGCGCACGCGAGAGTCAGTGGGAACTCATCATGCGCGCCGACGGTGCGCTCTACGAGGCGAAAAAGAGCGGGAAGAACAAGGTGGTAGCGACATGGTGAGTCTGGCCTCCATCGCACTATCAACAAGGTCAAATGATACTCGCGCGATTGAAATCTGCAAGACGAGTAACGTGCGTCGTTGTCATGTGCGTGCCTGCATGCACATCTAGACTTGCGCCGGTGACCTTGCAGCCGGAATGTTCCGAAGAATGGTCAACAACTGGTCAATGTCCAAAGGCTTACTGAGCAGGGCGTTGATGCCTTGTTTACGCAGGTAAGTTTCATTCCAATTGCCGCTACCGTACCCTGTGATTAAGACGACGGGCAGTTCCGGCGCGTGCTGGCGAAGCGCAGCGATTAACTCCCAGCCATTCACAAGCGGCATCGCCACATCCGTAATGACCACGGCATGCTCCGACGGGCGGAACAGGCGGAGCGCCTCAAGGCCGTCGAAGGCGGCTTCCACCACATAGCCTTCCAACGTGAGGAACTCACAGATTACGTCGTTGAACTGGCGGTCGTCGTCAACCACAAGGACAGTCGGTTTATAATTCTCCGGCTTCCGGCTGTCGGCTTCCGTCGGTGATTGCTCTCCTTTCGGCGTCGAAACTTGTTCGAACTCCGACAGCCTTGCTTGCAAACCTGCGAGGGCGAGCGCATCTGCCACTGGCTGCGACGCCGTCCTCAACCACCACTCATCTTCCTCGTTGAATTCACGTGTGTCATCGCCTAGGACAGCCGCGACGCCGAGCATCTGTCCCGCATCGTCGTAGAGCGGGATGCCGAGGTAGCTGTGGAGTCCGAAGGATCGCAAGCTTGCGGCGTGCGAGGTGTGGTGCGCGAGGTTCACAATAACGAGCACGTCGCGCGCGGCTGCCACCTCTGCCGAAAGTTGCGCGAGGTCGTGTTCCAACCATCTCTCGTTGAAATCGCCGGTCTTACATAGAGCGAGAGTTTCAAACTTGCCGCCGCCGCAGACGCGCTGGATAACGCAGGCACTGGCCTCAAGCGTGACTATGGCCTCTTCCGCGATGCACGCGGGACGCGCAAGCCCTCGATGGTGAACGGTAGCTAGTCGCGCCAGCGCGCTCAGGCGCGCGCGCAGACGACGAGTTGTATTGTAGGCGTGTTCAATCTCCTCGCGTGTGAATGCCATAGCTCTTAAGGGGGGACGTGGCTCGATAGTTACTCGCGCGCATCGCATGAAGACGCGTCTTCTCCTTTTCGACAAGTCGCGCCCGAAACTTGAGTCTCGACGCGCCGCGTTGAGATGGGTAGCCTTGTCATCCACTTCGACGACTACCGTAACCTCCTTTACCTCATCACGGAAAACTTTATCCTGACGACCTAAAGTTATCCGCCATCCGGGACGATAAGGAATATTGTAAGGGGAGGCAACCGCGCATCCCTCAAAATAAAACCCAGAAGCCGACGCACGGACGCTGAAGCTAAACTTGTTCACGGAGGAACACATCAATCATGGCAATCTCACTCGTCAATAACCTTAGTTCTCTCGAATCGCAATCCAGACTCAGCGTCACGGGCGCAAAGCTCAACCAGACGCTTCAGCGCCTCTCTTCGGGACTGCGTATCAACAGTTCCGGCGACGACGCCGCCGGCCTCTCCATCGCCAACAAATATCGTAGCGACATCGCCGTTCTCAGTCAGGGCGTGCGTAACGCCAACGACGGCCTCTCGACCCTTCAGATTGTTGATGGCGGACTAAATACCATCTCGGGCCTGCTCGACCGTGCCGCCACGCTCTCCGCGCAGTCGGCTTCCGACACCTTCACCGGCGACCGTAGCACGCTGCAAGCCGAGTTCGGCAAGGTGCTCGACGAAATCACCCGTCAGGCTGAGAACATCGGCCTCGTCAACAACGGCTCGCACAATAAGCAACTGACGACCATTGTCGGCGGCGGCAGCGACAGCTTCGCCGCTTCCGGTACGAACAACGGTGTCGCGGTTGATCTTTCGGGCGCGGCCAATCGCGTGGATGCGGCCAGCCTCGGCCTGAGTGGTCTGAACATCGGCTCGGCGCAGGGTTCCGTCTCCGGCACGGCCATCACGGCTCTCGGCGCAGACGAGGTGTTGACGTTCCGCGTCACAGACGCCGCCGGCGCGTTGGGTACTTTTAACGTCAGTCTCTCAAACGGCTCGACGGGCACACAGGTCGTCAATGCCATCAACAACGACGCCAACGCGCAGGCTCAGGGCATCAAGGCCGAACTCGACTCGTCCGGCACGCTGAAGCTCACCAGCAGCAACTTCTTTACCGTCGAATCAGACACGGCGGCGGCGGCGGGCACGACCACCGGCGTCGGCACGACCGAGCAGGTTTCCAGCGCGGCCACCTCGGCCAGCTTCGCCGTGGCGAACGGTGCAGCCGGCACACAGTCGTTCGACTTTACCATCGGCAACACGGGCCAGACCGTGCGCGTCTCGGCCACGCTGACCGGCACGGCGGCGACCAACATCACGGGCGCGGGTGGCATCCTCGATGCCATCAACAGCAATGCGACGTTGCGGGATGCGGGCATCTACGCCATCAACGACACCGGCACGAACGTCAAGATCGTTTCGACCAAGAACAACTTCACGTTGACTGCCGAAACCTCTTCGACGGGCACTGCCGGTAACTCCGTCGCGGCGGGCGCGAAAACCATCACGGCGGGCGCTGCCGGAGGCGGGGCAGATGGTGCGAAATCCGCTCTCGACGCAATCAAGTCGGCGATCTCGGCTCTCAGCAAGGTGCAGGGCACGGTCGGCGCAGGTCAGAACCGTCTCCAACAAGCTGTTGATCTGGCAACCTCGCAAATCACCAACTTCCAATCCGCCGAGTCGCGCGTGCGCGATGCAGATGTCGCCGCCGAGGCATCGAATATGTCGCGCCTCAACGTCTTGCAGCAGGCCGGCGTAGCTGCTCTGGCGCAGGCCAATCAGGCCAGCCAGTCGGTGCTCTCGCTGCTCAGGTAGAGAGGTACGGCGGCACACCTGACGCGGCAGCGTTTGCAGACCTGAAGGCGAGCACCATGATGGTAGCTCGCCTTTAGGCCGTTTCTACGAGTGTGAGGTCTGTAAAGAGCATGCTTATCGAACCAATCAACGCGGCGGTGACTTCCGTCGCACGGGTGAATGTGAACTCCGGCGCATCCTCGCCGGCAATGCGCCGGTCGGGCGCGTCGGACGGCGCGTCTGTGCCCCGCACCGACAACCCCGGAGGGGTCGAGGACGCGATGCGCGCGCTCAATGAGGCGGCGGAGCCTTTCGCCATCTCCCTGCAATTCAACCGCGATGACGAGACCGGCACTATCGTCATCAAGATGATTGACCGGCGCACGGGCGAGGTGGTGCAACAAATTCCTCACGAGGCGATGCTGCATCTCTCGGCTGTGCTCGGCAAATTGCAGGGGCAGATTTTTGATCGCAAAGCTTAGCGGGGAACGATTATATGGCAACCTCAATCAGTTTCAGCGGCGTTGGCAGCGGCATTGACTTCAGCCGTATTACCGATGCCGTTGTCGCCGAACGGATGGTTCCGGTCGCGCAACTACAAAGCAAGAGCGCCGAGTACGGCCAGCGCGCCGACGCGCTCAAGCAACTCAACAGTCTGCTCGTCAACCTGACGCAGACAGCCCAAGCTCTCACCGACCGCACGCTCGGCACGGGCTTCGACGCGGTCTCTTCAGATGCGACGACGGTTGGAGCGACCGTCACTTCGGGCGCAACGGTGGGAACAAGTAAGCTTCAGGTCACGCGCCTAGCGACGAGCCTCGTTCAAGCATCGCATAGCTATACTGCCAGCACATCGGCGGTGCTGCGCGGCGGTGTGACTGTAGCGAAATTTGAATTGCGCCAAGGCGGCGCAGCCAGTGGCACGGAAATCACCATCAACTCCGAAAATAACTCGCTGGCGGGTCTGCGCGATGCCATCAACGCGGCGCATGCGGGCCTCACGGCTTCCATCGTTGATGTAACGGGCAAAGGTTCTTATCAAATCGTTCTCTCCTCGGCGGAGACGGGCGCGGCGGGTCGCGTCGAACTGGTTGAAACAACCAACACCGGCACGCTGACCGACATCGGACTGCGGCGGCTCGACTCGTTCGCCGATCCCTCCGACTTCTCCGGCCTCGACGCCGAATTGAACATTAACGGCCTGTCCGTCACGCGTTCATCGAACTCGATCGGCGACGCCGTCGCCGGCCTCAAGCTTGATCTCAAAAAGACCGGGACGGTCGCCATCACGCTCAAAGAATCCGCCGACATCGGGCAAAAGCTGCAAACCTTCGTCAACGCCTACAACGCAGTTCAAGATTACATCAATACACAATACAAGAAGGATGGCACGGGCAAGCCGACGGGATTGCTCGCGGGCGACCCGACGTTGCGCTCCGTGCAGCAGCAGTTGCGCGACGCGGTCGGCGCGACCTCCGTTGATAACGGCGGCGCGCTCTCGAATCTCGCAGAGATCGGTATCGGGCGCACGGTCGAAGGTAAGCTGACGCTCGACAAGGACAAACTCGACGGCCAGTTAACGCGTGCGCGCACCGACGTGCGCTCCCTCATCTATGGGCTGACGGGTGCCCGGAGAGGCATCGCGCAAGGAATCTTCGACCTCTCGACCAATCTGAGCGATAACATCGGCGGCACAATCCAGACGGCCATCAACGGCTATCAGAATTCAATTAAGAGTTTGGACAAATCTGTCGCCGATAAACTGGCAAGCATCTCGTCTTTGCGCGCGTCGTTGGCGCGCCAGTACGCTACGATGGACGCCGCCATCGGCCAGTTGAACGGACAGGGAACGGCGCTCACGAACATCCTCAAATCAATGTCGCCGGACGGCAACCGTTGAGGGCTTAAGAATCCCGCTCCGCGGCCGATAAGTATTGGTGTTCGTTAAAGGCTCAAGGCTTACGGTGGAACACGAATCCAGAACGGGGAGTGAGAATGTACGGAAAAACAACCGCCCTCGCCAGCTATGGCCGCGTCGCCAATGCCGAGGCCGACCCAATCCAGCAAATCGCGATGCTCTACGACGGGACGATCAAGTTCCTGCGACTCGCTGCCGCCAGCATCAACGCTCATGACATTGCGGCCAAGGCCGAACAGACCGACCGCGCGCTGCAAATCGTCAACTACCTGCAATCCGTCCTCGACTTCGAGCGCGGCGGCGAGGTCGCCGTCACGCTCAATACGCTCTACACCAGCATCACTCTCATGATTCTGCACGCAAGCGCCAAGCTTGATGCCGACGAGATGAGCCGTGCCGCCGACCTGCTCGTGCCAGTACGCGAGGCTTGGCAAGCGAACGCCCGCAACGCGCAACCTGCGCCAGCAACGGACGTGAGCACAAAGCTTCCCGCGCCGCACGTTGCTGGCTATAGACTCTCCGCTTGAAGCCCCGTCACGCTCGGCCACAAAGACACACTGACAACCCGCTCGCAAAGATTGCGCCGCCAATTATGCAACGCTCAAACGTCTCCAGATACGCTGACTCTCTGATCGTCATTCTCACCGAACAGTGCGCCGAACTCGAAAGCCTGCTGGCGCTCGCGCGCAGGGAGACGGATGCCGCCTCTGCGAATGACTTTGAAGAGGTCATGCGGATCGTCGAGGAGCGCGCGACAATCGGGGAACGGCTGGAGGTCTATCACCGGCAGATTGCGGAACTGCGCGGGCGACTCGGTGAGGCGAATGCCCCCTCCTTGAAGAGCGACATCGCCCGGCGCACGGTCAGGCTGGCGCTGGAGGTTCAGTCACAGGATGCTCTGACCCGCCCGCTACTGGTGTCATTGAAAGACAAGGCCATGGACTCGCTCGCCCGCGTAGTCGAGCGACAGCGCGGTTCTTCCGCATACTTACGTGACGCTCCGCCCGTTCCGGTCGCCTGCGATCGTCGCATCTGATTAAATGAGCACGACGCTGCGGCGATGAATTAAGGACTGAAACGCGTGACACCAAGGGTTCTTTATTTCGACGACGAAGTAGTTTGTCTGGACACGTTGCGCGATATGTTGAGCGATCACTACGAAGTGCGGACGGCAGTCACGCTTGCGGAGGCCCATCGGTTGCTCGATGCACAGAGTTTTGACATCATCATCAGCGATCTCTGCATGCCCGAAATTGACGGCCTGACCTTCTTGCGCGAAGTGGCTGAAAAGCATCCAACAAGTTGCCGCGTGGTGTTGACCGGCACAATCACCGTCGGCGAATTAGACGTGCACACGTTTGAGTGCCGGTCGCCGGAATCCGCGCATTGCTTGATAAGGAAGAGGGACACCTATGGTGCGTCCCTCTTCCTTTATCTTCTCTGTGTGTTTCCTACTTGACGCGTTCGCTTAAGCGATAGACGTAGGCGAGGAGTTCAGCGACGGCGCGAAAAAATTCGGGCGGAATGACGCGCCCGACCTCAACCGTGCGGTAGAGTCCGCGCGCCAGTGGCGGGTTCTCAATGACCGCCACGTTATGTGTTCTGGCGATTTCGCGGATACGTTTCGCCATCAGGTCAGCGCCTTTGGCGACGACGGTGGGCGCGGCGTCCCGCGCGCGGTCGTAGCGCAACGCGACAGCGAAATGCGTCGGGTTAGTGACGACCACATCGGCGCGTGGCACTTCCGTAGCGATGCGCTTTTGCAGCAGCGCGCGCGAGGCGCGACGACGCTGCCCCTTAACTAGCGGATCACCCTCCTGCTGCCGGTATTCGTCCTTCACCTCCTGCTTCGTCATCCTCAGCGACTTCTCATGCTTGTACCAGCCGTAGGCATAATCAAGCAGCGCGACCACTGTCAACACGCCTCCCGCACGAAGCGCGAGGTCGTAGAGCAGTTGACCCGTGGCGGCTAAGGTCTGATGAGCCGGAGAGCCGATCAGCGATGGAGCGCTGGCGACTGCGCGGGCAAAGAGTCCGTACCCGACGAGGGCGATGCCGCAGAGTTTCAGGAGTCCCTTCCCCAATTCGACGAATCCGTTTGGGCCAAAGACGCGCTTGAGATTCTCGACCGGATTAAAGCTCGCCGCGCGCGGCTTGAGCGCAGCGGGCGTCAGCGTTAGCCCGCCCTGCGCGAGATTCGACGCGACTCCGGCGATCAGCGCCGCTGCAACGACCGGCAGTGCCAGTACCGCCAAATTCAACCCGGCGTCAACCAGCATCGCATGCGCGCTTAAGGCGCTCAGCCCCTCAGCCGCGCCCGCGTGCGACATCGCACCGGCGAACATGTGCTCCGCGCGCGCAGAGAGGTCTGATGCCATCACACGCAGCATGAGGAGTGCGGCGAGGAATCCGGCAGCCGCAGGCAGTTCGGGACGGCGTGCGCTCTGTCCCTTCTTCTTCGCGTCCTCGCGCCGTTTCGGAGTGGCTTTCTCTGTGTGTTCGGCGGCCATAAAATTCTGCTCCCGGCAGTTGAAGTCGCAACGGCGGTGGCACGAAACGCAACGCGCAATTTTCTAGACCTTCGCCGCTGACCTCTGTTCTCACATGGCCGCGAGGGCTTGCCGGAGTCCACTTCTGAGAGCGCTCAACGCCGAACGTATGGCGGCGGGCATGACATAGAAAGACGCGCCGAGCAGCCATAGTCCGACGGCAATCTTGATGGGGAAGCCTAAAACCATTACCTGAAGTTGCGGCGCGGCGCGACCGGCGATGGCGAGCGCGAACTCGACCGCCAACAGTATGACCACAGCGGGCGCGGCCAGCGCGACACCGACGGCAAACGCATCAGCCGACAACCGCACGAACAATTGGGCAAGCGCCGGTGTCGCGGCGAAGCCGCCCGGCGCGGTACTCTGAAAACTCCTGACAGTAGCGGTCAGCAACCAGTGATGCCCGTCGGCGGCGAGCAGCACCATTAAGCCAACCATCTGCGCCGCCGTACCGAGGACAGCGGATTGCGCATTGGTCGCCGGATCAATCGCGCTCACCAGCGAAAAACCCATCTGAAAATTGATGACCTGCGCGGCCATTTCAAGAGCGCTAAAGACGAGTCGTCCGACGAAGCCGAAGGCGCAGCCGATGAGCAGTTCGCCAATCAGAACCAGCGTCAGTCCGAAGAGGTTTGAAGACGGCGCAGCGAGGCGCGGCGCGACGACCGGCGTGATGACGAGCGCCAGCGCCAGCGCCAGCCCGACTCGTACTTTGGCTGGTGCAGCGCGATGGCTCCAGAATGGCGCGAACGTCACCAACCCGCCCACGCGCGCCAGCACGACGAGGAAAATCAGCACCGGGCTAATCGGGATGAGGAGTGGCTCCATGTTCAATCTCAACCTGCCGCACGGATGGCGCACGCGCTGTGTTTTCGTGCAGCCGCATCAACACCTTTGCTGCTATTTAATGTACGGCGTGAAATCTCCGAACAACGCCGCCGTAAATGTCACCAGCACACGCAGCGCCCACGGGAAAGTGACGAGAAAGACGACCAGAATGGCAATCACGCGCGGCGCGAACGAAAAGGTCTGATCTTGAATTGAGGTGAGCGTCTGAATGAAGCTGATGCCGATGCCGACGACGATGGCGACGGCCAGCATCGGGCCGATAATCCACATCAGAGTTTCGAGCGCACGCTGGATAAGCGTCAGAATAAGCGCGTCAGACATCGAGTATTTCCTCGCGGTTTACAATATTCTCGCCGTTCAAGTTGGTCTTGACTGCGAACCCTCAGACGAGACTCCTCACCAGCGAGCCGACGATTAGATACCAGCCGTCAACCATCACGAAGAGGAGGAGTTTAAGCGGCATTGAGACGATGACCGGCGGTAGTTGCATCATGCCCATCGAGAGCAGGACGGAGGAGACGGCCATATCAATAACGAGGAAAGGGATGAAGATCACAACCCCGATTTGAAAGGCCGTCTTTAACTCCGAAATCATGTAGGCGGGGATGAGAGCCGAGGTCGGCACGTCTTCGGCGGTGCGCGGGCGCGGACTCTCTGACAGGCGCAGGAACAGTTCGAGGTCGCGTTCGCGCGTGTGCTTCAGCATGTAACCGCGTAGCGGCACGAGAGCGCGCGTGATAGCTTCGGTCTGCGTAATCTCGCCGGCCATCATCGGTTGCAAGGCTTCCGTATTGATGCGGTTGAAAACCGGAGCCATAACGAACATTGTGAGAAAGAGTGAGAGGCCGAGTAGCACCTGATTGTTCGGCGCTTCCTGCGTGCCGAGCGCCTGACGCAGGAAATGAAAGACGACGATGAGCCGCGTGAAACAGGTCATCGAGATCAGTATGGCGGGAATAAAGCTGAGCAGCGTTAGTAGAACGACGACCTGCACGGGCAGCGTCCCGCCACCCGCCACCTGTTTCAGATCAACGGGCAGCTTGGCTTCCGATGTCGGTGTCGGTGTCGATGTTTGCGCGAAAGAGGGAACAGCCAGCAGCGCGAAGAGGAAAAGGAGCGCGAGGATGGAGAAAATGCGGCGTCTCTTCATGCGTGATTTTCTCCCTCGTCATGCTGAAAGAACGTCGGTTCGAGTCGGCGGTCTGCGTCAACCAATTCCGCCTCGAACGACTCAGCCTCACTTGCCTTCAACAGGTCTGCCACGGAGCGCATGGGCGGAGTCGTCACCTCGCTGCCGTCAACCTCTTCGGCAGCGAGAAGCGTAATTGACTGTCCCGTTGCGCCGACGAGCAGATTGCGCCCGCCGAAGCGAACGACGGCCAGCGAGCGGCGGTCGCCAAGTGCGACCGATGAGAGCACGGATAATTGTGGTGCGTCTGCGCGCGATGTGCCGAAACGTGCGCCGCCGAGACGCTTCGCGCCCCACCCGGCAGCTACGATCAGCCCGACGATAATGAACAGCGCGCCGAGGGTGCGCGCCAGCAGCCCGACCGCACCCACCGACTCTGTGCTTTCGGTACGACTTTCTTCGAGGATGAACGGGAGGCGCTCGCCTTCCTTCAAGGGTTGCGCGTGCTCCTGCATCGCAGGGGTCGCCGTGATTTGTGCGGCGGCGGGAGGCGCAGGCGGTGGTGGTGTCGCTGTGTCTTGCTGTGGCGCGGCGTCGGAAGGGGAATGCGAGACGCTTGGGGTCTGCGCCGCGCCGTAGGTTGCGAGAAGCAGAAGGAGCAGGAGGTGTGCGGCAAGAATAGCTGCGGCGCGCCTGTGTTTGATGGGTCGCACTCAGTCCTCCTCGACAATGATTTCGTTGACACGGATGCCCGTGCGGTCTTCAATCATGATGATTTCGCCACGTGCGAGCGGGCGATTGTCGGCGAGCATGTCCACGCCCTCACCGCTTGAGCGTGAAAGTTGAATAATGCCGAGCGCATCGAGTTCGAGTATTTCGCGGACGGTCAGGCGCGTGCGTCCGAGTTCGAAAGTGAGTGAAACGGGAAGGTCGAAATACTCACGCCATGACTGGATATCTGCCTCGTTGGCGGCGCGCAACGCGGTATCTGTCTCGTTGGTGTTCATGTTCTTAGAGTTGGACGATGAAATCCGTGATGTAGACGGCCATCACTTCTGGCTCTCTGGCAGCGGCCTGCGCGGCCTGTAGCAGTTCTTTCCGTAGCGTCGCCTTGCCCTCCGGGGTGAGAATCTCCTCGGAACGCTTGCTTGTTAAGACGGCGAGCATGGCATTGCGTATCTTGGTCGTGAAGAGAGGGTCGGGCTTCGCCGCTGCTTCTTCGCCTTCGCCGACGCCGATACTGACGGTCATGCGAAGGTAGCGCGAGTCGCTCGTGTCGGCGAGGTTAACTATGAAGGGCTGGAGTTCGACGACCTGCCGCACATCTCCGTCTTCGGGCAGAGCCATTTCAAGTAGCTTTTTCTCGTGGGACTGACCGGCCTGTTTCCCGTCCTTGTCAATGGCCTGCGCCGATTCTTTCTCTTTCTCTTTTTCTTCTTCTCTCTCTCTGGAACTCTTGTCGTCTCGTCTCTTCTTCTCGCTCTTCTCCTTTGACGACTCCTGAGCCAAAGCGGCGCGTGCGCGGAAGAACAAGAAACCGCCGCTGGCACTGCCGACCAGCAGAACAGCGAGCATGATAATAATAATCAGTTTCTTACGACTTCTGGCAGGAGCGGCGGGCGCTTCCTGTGTGGTCGAAGTATCTTGTGGCGTGTCGGACATACGGAGACCTCCGATGTGGGGTAAGTGCGAACGGCGTGCCGTGCGGGTCGTCGCCATACCATTAAATTCCCGGCGTGAAAATGCGTGGATAATGCGAAGATTTAGACGGGCGTCCGTTGAAAATCTTAGACGGGCGTGACTGATTACCGACGACATGTCAGGAAATTGTCACCGCCGCACCGCACTTGCGGTACGACCGCACAGGATGTCAGCGCACAGTATCGCCCGTCTTCAGAACCGCGCTCGCTTAGCGATGATTCTGTAAGATAGCAGGCGGAGCCTTTTCTCGCGTGCGCCTAACGTTCTGCGGGATTTTATCCGGCTCACCGAGGTCTACCGGTCGGACGCTCGTTTTCGACTCCGGGCTACCGGGCGTCTCTCCAGCCTTTGCCGCATCGGCTTTCTTACCTGCATCCCGCATCGCAATTGTCTTTGATCCGTCCTTCGCCGCTTGCTCCTCCTTGTCACCCTGCACGGATTCCGGCTGTGGCTCTTTTCGGGAGTCCGGCGAAATGCTCTCACCCGCCGCTACGTCCCGGTGACCGGCGCTTGCGCCGTTGAACCGCATGACGATGATGCTGATGCGGCGATTGGCGGCGGCGTAGGGGTCTTGCGGAACAAACAACTGTGTGTCGGCATAACCGACAATCCGGCGAATCTGGTCGGTCTTAACACAGCCCGCTTCGAGAGCACGGCGGGCAGCATTGGCTCGGTCGGCTGACAGTTCCCAGTTGGTGTAAGTCGAGCCGGGCGGATAAAGGTGGCGGTCGGTATGCCCGCCGATTTGTATCGGATTGGGCAATTCGCAGATGCCTTGTGCGACAGTGGTCAGGATGGCGGTGGCGTCGGTGGTCAGTTGCGCGCTGCTTGAAGGGAAAGAGACGCGTTCGGCTTGGTCGAGAATCTGAATACGCAATCCCTCGTCCGTGACTTCAATCTTAATTTGCTCCTTATACTTGCCAAACTCCGGTCGCGTTTCGAACTTCTTGCGCAGTAGTTCCGCTGTGTTAAAAAGCGCCTGCTCCTCGTCCTTCGACGTGAGGGGCGATGGCTCCTTGCTGACTTTCCTCGGTCCTTCGATGATACCGCCCTGCAAGGTGTCGAAGACGCCGGGAGCGCGGAAGTAGTTGGCGATGGACTGCTTGAGTTTGACATCGGCCTGCGAGACGAGCCAGAGGACGAGAAACAACGCCATCATCGCCGTCACGAAGTCGGCATAGGCCACCTTCCACGCACCGCCGTGATGACCTCCGCCCTTGATTTTCTTGACCCGTCGTCGCGGTCGCTTTTCTTGTTCGCCCATCTTTAATTTATCGCCAGCCGAAGGTCGTCAGATTAGCGCGGCTTGATCTCGCGCAGTTGCGGTTCGAGTTCGGCGTTCGCCGGACGGTCAAAACTGAAGATGGTCTTGCGCGCAAACTCGACCGCCGTCATCGGAGCCGCCCCGTTGGCGAAGGCGATAAGTCCGGCCTTGATGCAGGCGTAGTATTTAGCCTCGTCGTGGGAGAGGTTTTCAAGGTTGGCCGAGATCGGTCCAACCATGCCATAGGAGAGTAGTAAACCGAGGAACGTCCCGACGAGCGCGGCGGCGACGTGGTGGCCGATTTCTTCGGGTGGCCCGTCAATGTGCTGCATCGTGACGACGATGCCGAGCACGGCGGCGACAATACCGAGACCGGGTAAGCTGTCGGCGGCGCGCGTCAGGATGTGCGGCACGATGGCGTTCTCTTCGTGGTGCGTCTCGATCTCGGCCTCCATCGCCAGTTCGAGTTCTTCCACCTGCGCCGCCCCGTTGACGAGCATCTTCATGGCATCGCAAAAGAACTCGACCGCGTGATGGTTGGCGAGAAACTTCGGATACTTCGAGAAGATGGACGAGACCGCAGGCGCGTTCACGTCCTCTTCGATGGAGAGCAGCCCGCCTTTCTTGGCGTTGACATAGACCTCGTACTGCATGCGCAGCAATTCGGTGTAACCGGCCTTGTTGTAAGGCGAGCCTTTCAAAGCGGCGGGCAACTTCTTGGTGAGAAGCAGCAGCATCTTGAGCGGGTTGCCGGCGATTACTGCGCCGAGGCACGCGCCGCCGATGACGACGAATTCTGCTGGCTGAATGAGCACTGCGAACGGTCCATTGACCATCGCGAAACCGCCGAGCACGCAGAGAAAAACAATGACAATGCCGATGATAATAAACATAGGAGTTTTAGAAGCCACCACCGTTCGCGCCGCTGTGCGCGAATATCCCGCGCGGGGCACACCAACCGCAACAAAGAAGGGCAAGCATGCATCGTCGTTAACGCATACTTGCCCTTCTTATCGGCTCGCGGTTGTCGAAACTTAAGCGATTATAGTGGCGTCGGGTTGGGCGGCGGTACGAGCGGCGCGAGAGCCGCCCCGGCCTTCATCCTAGATGGTTTGGAGCAGGTCTTGCATCGTCTGGTTAATCGTCGAGATAACGCGCGAATTAGCCTGAAAGCTGCGCTGCGCGACAATCAAATCAACGAACTCGCTGGTGATGTCAACATTGCTCTGTTCAAACATCCCGCCTGCAATCGCGCCGCGCCCGCCGCTGTTGGGCGTGCCGATGGACGGTTGCCCAGACGCGAAGGTTTCACCGTAGAGATTATTTCCGACGCGCGTGAGCGCCCCCTGAGCGTTGAAGGCGGCCAGCGCGAACTGACCGACGGCCTGCGTCTGGCCGTTGTTGAAGGTGGCTAAGATAACGCCCGCCGAGTCTATCGAAACGCCGGAGAGCGTGCCGGCGCTGAAGCCGTTCTGCGTGGTGGCCGTCACCGCCGACGGGCTGGCGAAGTTGGTGAAGAGCGGCGCGCCGGGCGTGCCGTCGGAGTTCGTCTGACGAAGCGCGAGGCTGATTGAGGGGAGACCGGCATTACCCAGTTGCGCCTGATCCGGAACGATGTCGAGCGAGGCAGGGGAGACCAACTGGCCGCTCGTATCAAAGGTGAAGGTGACGGGTGCGGCAGTGGCCGCCGCGCTGTCAACGCTCGCCTGTGCAGGCTGGCCGTCGAGCGTCGCCGCCATCTGGTAAGAGTTGTCGGGCTGCTTAGTGAAAGTCATGTCGAGCGTGCGAGCCTCGCCTCTGGAGTCATAGACCTGCACGGTGGCATGAAAGTTAGAGCCTGCCGTCGCAGTGCTGTCGAGATTCATGCGGAGCGATGCTTCGGTGGTGGCAAAGGGCTGCATCGTTTGACCGATAGGTAATTGCAACTCGGTGAGCACCGCGCCCGGCGGGATGTTGCCGTTGACTGCGGCGTAGCCTTGTACTCGCTCGCCGTTCGGCGTGACGAAGTGACCTTCGGTGTCGAGCGTAAAGTCGCCAGCGCGCGTGTAATTCTGCTCGCCGTGAGCATTGCGCACGACGAAAAAGCCGTTACCCTGAATGGCCGCGCTCGTCGGCGAGTTGGCCGTGTTCAAGCCGCCTTGCCCGAAGTTGCTATGTACGGCGGCGACCGAGACGCCGTTGCCGACCTGAATGGGCGAGCCAGCGCCGTTGAGGCGCACGCCGTTGGCGTCGGTGAAGATGTCGGCGAAGCTCGCGGTGCTGCTCTTGAAGCCGACAGTGTTGGCGTTGGCGATGTTATTGCCGGTCACGCCGATGGCTGTCGAACTGGCGCTCAGGCCGGAAAGTGCAGTGCTATATGAAAAAGGCATGGTCAATCTCCTGTCGGTAATGTGTTTGGGGTCGGTTCCGGGTCACTCGCCCGTGTGTGCCGGTGCGCCCGTCTGCGAAGCGGCGAGGAGTTGTTCGAGTGAACTCCTGATGCCAATCAATTGATCGAGCGAATTGAACTGCGCGAGTTGCGCGACGAACTGTGCGCCGTCCTGCGGTGCAAGCGGGTCCTGATGCTTCAACTGCGCGACGAGCAAAGTCATGAACATGTCGCGCTCGGACTCCTTTTTGGGCTGGCCGACGGGGGTTGAACCGCCGGAGGTCGCTCCCGTTTGGGTGGCGTTCGTCAGCGCTCCGATGATGCTTGAACTCATAATTCATCTCCCCTGCACGACGACTCACGCGCGCAGGCTTAAAAGTTTTTCTTCTCGCTCCCCGCCGTCGCCTTCACGGAGATTCGTTTCCGGCGTCGAAGGAGAATTGATAACCACGCCCGCATGCGGCATGGATTCCTGCTGGCGGCCTGCGCTTGCCTGTGCACCTGAGCCTGCCGTCTGGCCGGGGCCGACATCCAAGCGTGCGACGTTCAAACCAGCCTGTTCAAGTGCTTCGCGTAATTGGCCGAGACCGTCTGCGAGCGTGCTGTGCGTCGTATCTCGCGCGGCGGAAAGCCTGACGCTCAGAGACCCTGTGTGGTCGCTCGTAATATTGATGTCAATCTCTCCGAGTTCTTCCGGTCGGAGTCGCACGCGCAGCGAACGCGGCTCACGCAGGCGGATAACCTCTGCGCCGACCTCCGCGACGGCCTGTAAGATTTGTGTGGCGACGCTCGCAGCCTCGTCTGTGGACGCCAGCTTTGCAAACGTCGGTGACTGCGCGGCTTTCAGTTGCGAAGCGACATCGCCAAATGCCAGCGCCGCCGGAGCGGTCACGCGCGGTTGCTGCCCGGTCTCGCCGGACGGCGATCCCGGTTGGACATCCTGCGAAATAACGGAAGCGAGTTTCGGAAGAGTGCGACTGCCCGCTGTGGCAGGCCAAGAGATCATGCTGTCAAACGTCAGGGCAGATGGCACGCCGCTCAAGTGAGCGCTGGCGACGAGCGGAACCGGCTTCGCGGGCGAGATGGAATCTGTCGTTGCACGCGCGCCCGCGACTTGCGCCGATAGATGGCGCGCGTCTTGAAATAGTTGTGATGAAACAGGAAAAGCTGGCTGGCTTTGCGCCTGTGTAAAGTCAGTGCTCGCCTGTTGCTCGACGCCCGACCGTAGCGAGACAAGCTGTGCGCCCGGCTGTGATCTCTCTTCGGTGAGAATGTCCTGCTCATCGGTATCCGCCGGTTCGACGGACAATTTATCGAGTCCGCTCGTCGTCGCGGGGACGCACTCCGGCGCGAGCGCGCCAACTTTGATTTCACCTTCGGCCTGTGCTGCCGGTGTGGATTGCTGTGGCTTGTGCGCCGTCGCAGCCGGAGGGGTGGTCGCGGCGAGTAAGGCCAGAAAGCCGGTGGCCGGCGCGCTGTCATCGTCATGCTGGCGGCGCGCAAGTTGCCCCTCGGCAGAGGCGTCGGGAATTGTGCGTGAGAAACCGATGTTCATGATGCCTGATCTCTGGAATGAAGGCGCGACTTAGCGAGAGTTGCCATCTCGTCGAGCATCTCCTGCTCGACCCTCGCCACCTCGCGTTGGTGTCGGTCGCGCTGGCGCTCGTGCAGGCGCGCCGTGGCCTGTGCGTCACGGGCCGCGGCGGCTGTCTGCGCGCGCTGAATTTCTCGCTCGCGCTCAAGTTCGCTCAGATGCGCGTGGGCTTCGCGCTCGCGTCTGGTGAGCGCGGCGAGATAGTTCACAGAGAGCGCCGAGCCGAATGGGTCAATGTCGCCGGTGCGCAGGCGTGCGGCATAGTCGTCGGCGGCGCGCTCGTGCGTCTGTCTGATTTCTTCGACGCCGTGTGCGGCGGCGCGTGCGGCATCATCGGCGCGTACCAGTGCGCGCTCGGCTTCGGCGCGGCGAGCCTCGCGCAACTCATGGACGGCCTGTAACGTAAAACGGAATTTCTTCATCCTCTCAACCCTTACTCTCCGATGCTCAACAGTTTCTCGATGGACGCATGAAGTTCTGCGTGTTCGTCGCGGTCTTGCTGAAGAAACGCCTCGATGAGATCGTGGCGAGCAACCGCCTCATCTATCGTCTTGTTGCTGCCCTTCTGATAAGCGCCGATGTTGAGGAGGTCTTCGGCGCGTTCGTAGGCGGCGAGCAGTTCGCGCACGCGCCCGGCGGATTTGCGATGCTCGCGGGTCGTCACCTCGGAGAAGAGGCGCGAGGCACTATGGAGTACATCAATGCACGGGTAATGATTACGCGCGGCGATCTGGCGCGAGAGAACGATGTGGCCGTCGAGAATCGAGCGCACGGCGTCGGCGATAGGCTCGTTCATGTCGTCGCCTTCGACGAGCACTGTGTAGAAGGCCGTGATCGAGCCGCCGCTGGAAAAATTGCCGGCTCGTTCGAGCAGACGTGGCAGGAGCGCGAAGACCGAGGGGGTGTAGCCTTTCGACGAAGGCGGCTCGCCCGCCGCCAGCCCGATCTCGCGTTGTGCCATCGCAAAGCGCGTCACCGAGTCCATGATGAGAAGGACGTTCGCGCCATAATCTTTGAAGTATTCCGCGATGGCTGTGGCGGCGAGCGCGGCCCGGATGCGGACGAGCGGCGAATCATCCGAAGTCGAGGCGACGACGACCGAGCGCGTCATTCCTTCGGGGCCGAGTTCGCGCTCGATGAACTCTCGTACTTCGCGCCCGCGCTCGCCGATCAGAGCGATCACGTTCATGTCGGCGGAGGTATGTTTCGCCATCATGCCGAGGAGCGTGGATTTACCGACGCCGGAGCCGCCGAAGATGCCGATGCGCTGGCCTGCGCCAATGGTCAACAGCCCGTCAATGGCGCGCACGCCCGTCGAAAGAGGCTCGGTGATATTGGCCCGCGCCAGCGGATTCGTCGTCTCGCGGTTGAGCGGATACGCGCCGTCCTGTTCGATTGGACCATGCGCGTCGAGCGGTCTTCCGAGCGCGTCCACGACGCGACCGAGCAGCGCCGCACCGACGGGGAACTCTGCGCGCGAACCGGCGGCCAAAACCGTGTCGCCCGCGCGTACGCTCGGCATCCGTCCGAGGGGCATCAAGAGCACAGTGGAGTCGCGGAAGCCGATGACTTCGAGCGGCGTATCGGGCACGCCGTCGCGCCCCTTGAGATAGCAGAGTTCGCCGACCGAGACGGCAGGTCCCTTCGACTCGATGACCAGCCCGACGGCGCGCGTCACCGAACCGACTGACTTGATGGGGTTGATGAAGGAGAGCCGTCTGAAGTATTGCGTGAGCGGCGGCAACTTCTGTTTGCGCGCCGCGTGGTGCATCGCCGTTTCTTCTCTCGTCGCTGCGTTCATCACCATCTTCCAGTCCCGTCCTCTTCAGAGCGCCAGAAAGCTCCGCTCAATTTCCTCGAACTGTCTTTCGATTCGGGCGTCCGTATCTCCCATGTCGGTTTCGACGAAACAGCCGCCGCGCCCGACGGCGCGATCTTCGACCAACTCGACGCAACTACCGCTCGGCAGCCGGTCTGTGTGCTCACTAATGTAGGCGTAGTCGTCCGGGTGCAGATGAAGTTTTGCCAGCGCACGGTTGTGAACACGCGCCAGCACGACGCGTGCCAGCGTGAGCGCCACCTCGCTGTCTGCCGTGACTTCGCGGTGGACTATTTTCTTTGCGACTTCGATGGCGAGCCGTACCAGATCGCGCTCGGCGTGGGCAGAGATGTCCGCGCGCAGCGTCGAGACCTCTTCAATCGTCCGCGCCAGTTGCTCTCGAAGCGGCTCAATCGCGCGGGACGATTCGGCTTCGGCGGCGATGCGCGCTTCGGTCAAGCCTCTCTCGCGTGCCTGTCGCTCAACTTCGGCGGCCTGCGCACGCGCCTCCACCAATAGTCGCGCGGCTTCCGCCTGCGCTTCCCGCAAAATCGTTTCAGCCTCGAAACTCATGGATTGATTGTTGGCACGGGCAGGCTCGTGTCCATCCATCAAGCCGAGTTCCTGCGATGGCGGGAGTCCGCTCGCAGGTCTAGGGGTAAACGGCATGATCTTCCCCGGCTCGTCCGACGCTACGCTATCGGTAAAAACGAGGGGAGCGAAGGCGGCGATGCTGATTCGCTCGCCATTCTTAATCAACCTAGCTGACATAGCTGTCCTCCCCGTTGGCTGCTCCGGAGAGGCTGATGATGCCTTTATCGTCGAGGTCGCGCAGGATGTCCACAATTTCGCGTTGCGCGTTCGACACGTCCTTGACCTTGACCTGACCGAGGTAGTCCATTTCTTCCTTCATCATCTCGATGGCGCGCGAGGACATGTTGGAGAAGAAACGCTCCTGCAATTCCGGTATCGTGCCCTTGAGGGCGAGCGTCAAGACTTTCTTGTCAACGCGCTGGAGAATTTCGCGGATACCCACGTCGTCCACCAGCAGAATGTCGTCGAAGGTCACCATGCGATTGCGAATTTCGAGCGCGAGGTCAGGGTTGTGACTTTCAATCTCTTCGAGCATCTTGCGCGCCGTCTCGCGGTCGAGCCGGTTGCACATCTCGGCCACGGCACGCACGCCGCCGACGGACTGGCGGCTGTAGTTGCCGACACTTTTGAGCTTTTGATCGAGCACGACCGAGACACGCCGGATCACGTCCTGCGAGATGGCTTGCAGGTTGGACATGCGGAGCGCGATGTCGGGGCGCTGCGCGGCGGGCAGGTTTTCGAGCGTGGCGGCGGCGGTCGAGGCGTCGAGGTGTGCGAGCACGAGCGCGATAGTCTGTGGGTGCTCGTTCTGAAAGAGCTTTGAGAGTTGCTGCGGGTCGGCTTTTTGCAGAGCTTCGAAACCGGCGGTGGATTCCAGCGAGCGCAGTATCTTGTCGAGCAATCGCTTGGCGATTTCCGGCCCGTGCGCCTTGACCAGCAGCCGTTTGGCATACTCGACGCCGCCCGACGCGACATAGGTCTGCGCGATCATCAACTGGTGAAACTCCTCGATCACCCCGTCGGTGATTTCCGACGGGACGCGCTGGAGAGCGGCTAGTTCTCTGGAAATCTCCTGCACCTCGTCTTCTTCGAGGAATTTGAAAATCTCGCTCGCCGTGTCTTCGCCGAGGGCGACGAGGAAGATGGCGGCTTTGCGCGAACCGGGCAACTGTTCGGTGCGCTGAAGCGGGCTGAACGAGTGCACAGGTTGCGTCTCGGTTCGTTCGATAGCGGTTGTGGGCATCTCAGTCATAACTCACCGTGGGTGACCAATCGTCAGTCGAGCAACATCGTCAGAAGGCGTGTGAACGGTCATAATTTTTTGCCGTCAAGAATTATGACTCCTTTTCTTGTAGCCAACCGCGCAGGGTCATAGCGATGGCTTCCGGGTTGTTCCGGGTGCGCTCGGCGACTTGCCGCTTGAGGGCGCTGGCGCGTGCCGCTTCCGGCGGCGAAGAATTTATCTCGCGCGCCACTTCGGCCTCCATCTCGGCTTCGAGTTCGGCTACAGTGCGCGGCGTCGCAAGCCCTCGCGGCGTCTGGTCGAGGTCATTGCCTCCGGTCAGCGTCCGCGTCTCGTACTCCCCGTCGTTAGACGTGCCCGCCGTCAGAGCGAGCGGCGAACCGTCGGCGTTCGCCCGCTTCAGAGACGACTGCGCGGCGAGCCGCAGCGCGCGGCGCGCGGGACGAATCACGAAAAGCAGCAGCAGCAGTGCCGCCAACACCAGCATGCCGTACTTGACCGACGCATTGACGAGTTCTCTATTCTTCTCCAACCACGTTTTGCCATTGGTTTCCGTCGCGGGCTGATCGAACGGAACCGACTGCACGACAATCAGGTCACCGCGATTATGGTCGAGGCCGACGGCGGCAGCCACGACGGATTGCAACTGCTCTAACTCTTCGGGCGTCCGCACCGTCGCCGCGCCGCTCACCACCTTGTAATCCACGAGGACGGAGACGGATAGGCGCGCGACGCGCCCGCCGCCGCCGACGGTGTGACGGACGGTCTTGTCAATTTCATAGTTAGTCGTTGACGCCGTGCGCTGGTCAGAGCCGGACGAGAGGGCGGGCGCGACAGCAGCAGCAGCAGCGGGCGGCGTCGAAGGATCGTTGGCGCGTGCGCCGACGATGTTCGCCGTGCCGACGGGCGGGGAGGCTTTAAGTTCCTGCGTCGTTTGCTGCGAGCGAATGATCTGTGACTTGGGGTCGTACTTCTCTTCCGTCTGCTCGACCTGACTGAAGTCGAGATCGGCAGCCACGTCGGCGCGGACGCGGCCTGCGCCGCTGATCGGTTCGAGGAGCGCGATGATGCGCGCGGCGGTGTCGGCCTCGAACCTGCGGCGCGCCTCGATCTGCGAGTTGAACACACCTGACCCCCCGATGCTGTCCCCGCGTTCGGACGAAGAGAGCAGACGCCCTTGCGTGTCCATCACCGCCACGTCTTTCGCGTCTAGCCCTTCGACGGCGCTGGCGATGAGACTCGTAATAGCCTCTGTGCGCTCGCGCGAAAGTTGCCGCCCCTGCCGGATGCGGAGCATCACCGAAGCCTTCGCGTGCTGGGTCTTCTCCGTAAACAGCGATTCGCGCGGCGGCGTGATATGCACGCGCACCGATTCGACCTCGTCCATGCCTTCCAGCGTCTTCGAAAGCTCGCCTTCGATGGCGCGGCGATAGTTAACCTGCTGCGTAAAGTCGGTCGAGCCGAGACTGGCGCGGTCGAAAATATCAAAGCCGACGTGGCCGGCAGAGAGCGCGCCCGACGCGGCCATCTGCAAACGCAACTCGGAAATTCTCTCCACGGGTACGCTGATCGTCGTCCCGCCGCCGGTCAGTTGATAAGGGATGTTGGCCGCCTTCAGTTTTTCAACGATTCCCTGTGCGTCCGTCGGCTTAAGGTCGGAAAAGAGCACGCCGTACTCTGAACGAGAGCCGTAGAAGACGAGCGCCGCGATGAGTGCGAGCGTCGAGAGTGCCGCACCGATGACGACGCCGCGCTGACCGGGTTTCAGTCGCCGCCAGATTTCCTTTAATTGTTTAAGAGAAGCTGACATCGGTTAGGTGAAAAGTGACGGGTGAGGTGTGAACCTCAGAAAGCTGCCTGCAAAAAATCAGGGCGCAATAGGAAATATCCTTCAGACCTGCATCCTCATAATCTCTTCGTAAGCGCCGATCAGTTTGTTGCGGACTTGAAGCCCAAGTTGAAAGTTGAGATCGGCGGTTTGGAGCGCGATAATCGTCTGGTGCAGGTCGGGCGACTCGCCCGTGACGGCGCGTGCGATCTCCTGTTCCGCGCCCTTCTGCCCGCCGTCAATTGACTCGACGGCGTCGCGCACGAGCGAGCCGAACGAGTTGCCGGTATTCTGCGTGGCGGCCGAACCTCCCGCACGTTCGAGCGCAGGGAGTTGCGGTAACATGGAAGGCTGAAGGCCGTTGATGTTCATCACGCGTCACCGAGTTTGAGACTGGCGCGGGCCATCTCTTTGGCTGTGTTGAAGGCGGTCGCGTTGGACTCGAAAGAGCGTGCGGCGGAGAGCATGTTGACCGTCTCTTCGAGCGGGTCAACGTCCGGCATCCTGACGTAGCCCTGCGCGTCGGCGTCCGGATGACCGGGCTGATAACGCAAGATTCCCTCATTCTTCTCCGAAACTGATACCCCTGCGCGCACGCCCTCTAAACGCTGGTCAACACCCTCGAAGAAATTCTCGAAGGCAACATCGTGCGCCGCAGGCTCCTTGATTTCCACGCTCTCGAAGACGACATCGCGGCGGCGATACGGCCCGCCCTCGACGGTGCGCGTCGTGTTGGAATTGGCGAGATTCGAGGCGGCGGCCTCAAGTCGCTGGCGCTGTGCTGTCATGCCCTGCGAAGAAATCTGAAAGATGTTGAAGAGTGACATAGTTGAATGACGAAGCCCGTCCGTGAGTCGGCAGGTTTAAGGGACTTGGCGTTGGTCGCGCGATTTTGCTGTCGCTAATATTCTATCGTCCCTCGCGGATAGCTGCGCGCAGGGTGCGTAGGCGTGATTGCAGCAGTTGCGTCCCGGCGAGGTACTGCATCCCGGACTCGGCCAGCGTTGACATCTCACGACCCGTATCAACGGTGTTGCCGTCAATGCCGACCGTCAGCGGCGTCTGTTCGATGATGTGCGCCGTCTCGATGAAGGTCTTCGACTGCTCGTTGCGACCGGATGGCGCGAGCGCGGCGACGGCGGCCTGTCTCATGTAATCCGCGAAATCGAGTTCTTTAGCAACGTAGCCCGGCGTGTCGGCGTTGGCGAGATTGCCCGCTACGACCTGCGCGCGGCGACTCTGCACGTCGAGGAATTTCGTCAGCAAGGAAGTCATACTGTCAGTCAACGGTGATCCCATGGCGGCGTCCTCCGCCGCGCCTTTTGCAACCAGTGTGCCTTTGCTAACTGACGGCAGAATATCTTTATAATGTGGCTAAAGTTTTGTCCGTTCGTGCCGATTGTCGGTTGCGTGGCAGATGTCTTCGGCAAGTGTCGGAATTTTGGCGTCGCTTAAGTTTAGTTCACTGCCAGTTTCCCGACGCCGGTACAGGGCTGAAGACGACTCCTTACCCTGTCCGTTCGGTGCTCGTCTTCGCCGCGACTCATGTTTCTGCCATTAGTGCCGAAAAGTCTTTTACCTGCGTGGATGCGTTTCGCCGCCTCGCAGCGGGACGCCTCACATAATTCAAGGTAGAACAGGGTTGGCAAAATGACATCTATCCCGGCGGTCGAAATTCAAAAACTATTCGCGCGCTCGGAAGAACTCTACGGCAGCGCCTCCGAGATCGAGAGCGGCACGCTGCAAGAACTTCGCAAAGTCTTTAGCCGGACTAAGGAGCTTGCGATGGAACTGATGCGCGACAACGAGCACCTGCGCGTGCAAAACCTCCTGCTCGAAAAGCAAAAAAATGAAGCCGACCATCGCTTCGACCACAGCCAACTTGGCAAGGAGAACGAGCAATTGAAGGCCGAACTGGAACTGCTCGGCAAGCGGCTCTCGGAGACGGAGAATAAATCGCAGGAGTTCCGCCGCCGTTATGAGGACATCGAGCAGTACAACACAGCACTGTCGAGCGTTAATATCGCCTCAAACCGACTCCACTCGACGCTCGACTTCTCGGAAGTTGTGAGCGTCGCCCGCGAAATTCTCTGGAACTTAGTCGCTGCATCCAGCTTCGCCATCTTTCTACGCAACGAGAAGACAGGTGAGTTGCTGCTCGTCGGCGGTGAAGGCATCGAAGGCCGCTTTCAGAGCGACCGTCTGGACGAGCCGACCGGCATGATCGCCGACACGCTCGCCGAGGGTGTTTCGCTTTTCATTGATGGCGAGGCGAAAGGCGATCCGCTCGCCTGCATCCCGCTCAAGATCGAAGGGCGCGGCGGCGTCGGACTCATCACGGTCTACGAGATTGCGGAGCATAAGGAACGGCTGAGCGATCTGGACAAGGAATTATTCGACCTGCTGGCAAGCCAGACCGCGACCGCAATGACGAGTTCGCGCGCCTACAGCGATACGGTCAAGAAACTCAGATCGCTGGAGAGCTTCGTCAATCTGATTAAGCCCACCTAGTCCGGACGAGGCCCTCAGTCGCGCTGATGACCCGAATAGTCCGTCGCACGACTACTCCTTTATGACGTGATAGGCTTGAGGTTGACGGACAGGCCATTCGCTAGAGACACGGGCTTCGACCTTCGTCAGCAATCCTGACGCCTGAGTCGCTATTCATCAGCAAACCGCGATACCACAGCCGTGTTAGAAGCTTCGCCGCTTTGTACCGTCAAGCATTCCTTCAGCGCGCTCGATATGCTGGCTGGCCTGTCTCCAATTAATCGCAACGGTGTATGGGATTGTTGCTAGGTAGGGAGTATCCGGTAGTATAAGACTGGTTTCCGGCCAATCCAGTTGCGTTATGTTGACGACTAATGGTCGCTGCACTTTCGCCCACCAAAAGCCGCCGTCCAGATAAGCCCGCAGAGCATTGCGGATTTCAGCCCTTAATCTGCATTGCGGTAGCCATAACAGGATAGCTTCGACGTAGGCGGAAACCTTCTTCAGGTCTGTTTTGAAAGTTTCGAATGGCACACGAGCGAGCGCGCCATTCTCCTCGAAAGCGGCGCGCGATTGATAGATGACGACTTCGCTTTCCAGTAGTTTCAGTGCCGTCATGGCACGCTCTGCCAGTGCTTTGTCATCTCTTCGTTCCGCTTCGACTTCGCTCAGAACGACTGCCATCCTCTCATCTCTAACGCCATTCTGATCCAGAATAACGGCCTTCGCCCACCTGACATGCAGACGGGCTTTGCTCCACAATAAATCACGCCGGGAACCCGTAACGCTTTGACATAGTTTTTGGTAAGCTCTCGGTTTTTCGCCCGCGCAATTCAGCGCCGAAGTTTCAGAGGCTTCTAAATCATGCCAGTTAAGAGCCACCAATTCATACATGTAAATCGCGGTCGCAAAGTCCGTCTTGACGCTACTCTCCGGAAGGCCAGTAATAGATTTATTGACAGCGGTTGATAAGGACTGAACCAAAGCTTTGTAGTCAGCGTAACGTGGATGGGTATAAGTGACTGCCTCGAATTGTTCGAGCTTAGCAACAAGTTTTTCAGCCCTAGCCAAATGTTTCGCGCTCAATTTTGAAGGCGACAATTGCCCGTATGCACTTATCCCCCCTACTGCTATCCAAAAGATGAAGGTGATGAGTAGACGCTTCATTGTGATTAGCGCTCCCGGTTTTCCCGGCGCAATAACTTATCGGCAATAAAGCGTACAACTTAAGGCTCTTTCTCCAGTAGTGTTCTATGAAAGGGGCATTCTGTGAAGCTGTCGCCTCAAGTCAAGTCTTTTTCATGCGTCTCCGTGACGACTTGCCCGGAGGCACTCGTCTCTCTGGCCTCTCGCGTCACAGGGTTCAAGTGTTGCCACAGCAGTGTCCCGCTCGCCCGACGAGCCAGCATCTCTGTGCCCGGCCAGACGTTCGAGTTCACTCGCTCACCCTGCGGTTGTACTCCGTGATAATGCGCCCGCCCAGCACACAAGAGGTCGCTGACTTTCTTGAGCGCGCCGGAGAGCGTGTATTCGTAAGAGAGCGTGTAAGAACCTGCGAGGCCGGGCAACTGACGGGTCTCGGCAATCAACTGCGAGAGAGTGTCGTAGAGATAAGTGAGGCTACCGCCCGCGCCGCCGTCGGTCGTCATCGAAGTGCGATTGCCCGCCTCGTCATAGCCGAAGGCCACAGCGGGCGCGGCAACCACACCAGCCGGTGCGCCGTAGTTGATGTTTGTCGCCAGATGACGATTGTTGTAACTATACGTTGCCGTCGCCCCACGCGCGTCCGTCACCGTGTTGACCGTGTCGTCGGCGTTGTAGCTGTAGGTAGTCCCAGTATCCCCCTCCTGCTCCGGCACGTGACGAGCGCGCAGGCGTGCGTGCCCGTCATAACTCATCACGGTGAGATGCGCAGCGCCGTTCGTGCCCGCACGGTCTTCAATCTGCGTGGCCTGAGCCCTCGCGTTGTAGGTGGTCTCCACCGTGCGATAAGCGCTGCCATCCGTGTTCAGTATCTCCGTCTTGACCCTGTGGGATGCCCCCGATCTATTTACCAGCAGTCAGATTAGATTCTCAGGGTATTGACCTGCACCCAATTATTGGACAGTTTCGAGAGTTAAAATTTCCACTTTGACCTGCACCCAATTATTGGACAGTTTCGAGCGTTAAAATTTCCACTTTTTG
>CAXTRQ010000015.1:14280-56566 GCA_964246705.1 uncultured Pyrinomonadaceae bacterium | reverse complement strand
GCAGCGCATCGAGGCAAGCATCCAGATAACGCGCGCCATTATGGACAGGCACAATCACGGTCATGTGTGGCTCTCGATTCATCAATCGGATATCTCTGAACTCCACTCCGCCGCATTGGGTAGAGTGGTGAGACGTTCGGGAACATTGGGCTGCGTCGAGGTCAACTGCATCAAATCGCGGTGGCGCTCGTTTTCGCTTTTGTCAACTTCCTCAAGATATTCCTGATCCACATTCACTTCCCAAATATCGTGGCTGGCTCCGAGCACATTCTCGACGGCGAGCATCGCGGTCAGCATCGAGTGGTCTTGATTGTTGTATTTGTGCATCCCATTGCGACCAACAAGCTGTAGATTATTGAGGGTGCTGAGAAATTGGCGCACGACCAACAGAGCTTCTTTGTATGAAGCGTCATACACCGGGTAAGCTTTGGGAACTCTCACCACAACTCCGTCCTCGACATCCGAAGCCTTGATTAATCCTAACCGCTCCATCTCGCTCTTACCCAACTCGATTAACTCTGCGTCCGTCGCCGTCCACAACCCGTCGCCTTCAAAGCAGAAATATTCCAGCCCCAGACATGTTTTATTCAGGTCAGGAACCATCTCAGGACTCCAGTTTTTGAAGTTCTGCACGCGTCCAAGTTTAACTTCCGGATCGTGGATGTAAATCCAGTTATCGGGGAAAACTTCCGCCTGATTGACGATCAGAATAACGGAGATGAAATCACGATAATTGAGTTTCTTCGCGGCGGCCAGCACTCCTGCGGGAACGGCTGGCTCGATTCTTTCGAGCAATTCGCGGATGGGGATAGTGCTGATGTAATGTGTCCCGCGCACGGACTCTCTCCGCGTACCGTTAGCAATCTCGACATGCTCAACTTGATGCCCGCTCCAACGTATCCGCTCGACCTCGACACTCAGTTGGACTTCGCCTCCCATCTCTTGCACGAGATGCGCCATCTTCTCCCACATCATGCCGGGGCCGCGACTGGGATAATCGAATTCCTCGATGAGACTTCTGACGATAGCGCCATCCTCGCCATGTGTGGGTTTGAAAAAAGCGTTCTTCAGCGCGGTTGAAAGCGACAGCCCCTTGATGCCCACTCGGACGTGATTTCGTTGCAGGGAATGCCCCAGACCTTTTCCGTGTAAGACTTAAAAAAAGTCCGGTAGAAGCGTTTTCCGAAACGGTTGGAAACCCATTGCTCAAAAGTCTGCTCAGGCTTTTCGGGAAGCAGGCGCGCGTTCAGGTAGCTGAGAAGAATCAAACAACTGTTCCACAAACCAAGATTGAGCAGTGTTGAGGATGCGCGCAACGGGTAGTAGAAAAACTTCTTGTTGTAATAGATGCGTGAGAGCCGCTTGCGCCGCAGGAACTCTCCGTTCGGCAGCACCTCGCGCCAAACGTCTTCGACTGCTTTGACTTTCGTGAAAAACCTGTGCCCGCCGATATCGAACCTGTAGCCTTTATATTGGATTGTCTTTGAAAGCCCGCCGAGGTTTCCATCCTTTTCGAGAACGACGGAGGCGACACCGGCTTTCGACAACTCATAAGCAGTTGTCAGACCCGCAGGCCCACCTCCGATGATAACGACTCGTTTCCCTATCTGCCCCCCCAATTCTATGCGCCTCTATGCGATGATAAAGTGATTGTAGAAACCGCTCAGTGACCGAGAAGATAAAGCTCGCGCTTTAGCAAAGAAATGATGTTTACTATCCGGGGTGTTTTACTATATTTGAACTTCAATCACAAATAGCTGCTCAGACAGTTCTTTGGGATAACCCGGATGATTAGGAAACCACTTAAAAAGCTGCTCTTCGTCTTTTATTTATTGGTCGTCACGTCAGCGCTTCTCGAAATCGGGGTTAGGCTCTGGGGCTACTCCGAACATCACCTCTGCGACCCCATCTATACGGCTTTCGCGCTGGCACAGGAGATTCCTTACGTTCACAAGCCGAACCTCGTCAATGCGCGTGCGCGCGGCCTTGCAGTGATTGATACGGATAGTCTGGGACTGCGTTCAAAGACGAGCGCCGCCCCTTATGCGGCGCGCAAGGATAATGAATACAGAATTGCTATCGTCGGCGACTCGGTGACTTTCGGCGAGGGCGTCGAGAAAACAGAGGACACATTCCCGCAAGTGTTGGAAGACACGCTCAATCAGCAGCAGAGCGCGGTCAAAGTCAAGGTTTTTAATTACGCCGCTTCAGCCTACAGTGTCGCGGTCATGGCGGCGACTCTTCGACACCGAATGTTAGAAGTGAAACCGGATATGGTCTTAATGGCAATCATTCCCAATGATTTCGATTTAGCCAGAACGCCGTCCGTGGATTCTTGGGGCAATCTCACAGACAACAAGATGTCCGGTTTTTTACCCAAGGACTCGAACATCCGACGCCTCTTGAGAAAATCTCACTTGCTCTATCTTTTAAGAGATACCATCTATCCCCTGCTCGATAGAAGCCAAAACGTGGAGGACGTTCTGGCAGCGGGCGGCATACCGGAATCATACCTCTACGTCAAACAATTCGCGGACACAGGAAGCCAACAAAAGATTCCTTACATTATAGTGTTGCTGCCTTCGCTGAGAAGCCAATTCGGAAATCTTCCCGCTCAACTTCAACAAGACGGACTATCTTTCGTTAATCTCTCATTTCTCCGTGGCGGGTTTAGTGACAATCAGTTTCGAGCGAGCAAGTTTGACCCGCACCCCTCCGCCGCAGTTCACAAAAGAATCGGCGAATCGCTGGCCGCCTACCTCTTGGAGAACCACCCGCTAAAGTAATGAGCCTCTCCACCGTTCCGGCCTTCGTCCTGTAAGCCTCTCTGCTCGTCGGGCAGAGAGAGACACTGAAAGCCGTCTTCCTTCTGCGTTCTTTCTTCCCGGCGTAAAACTATATTTCGCGCAAAAACGCAAAGAAGAAGAAATCAAGGATTTTCGAGGTTTCGTGAAGCCGTGGACGAGGCGTTGAGGGATTGCTTGACGAGAGATGCATTCGGAGGATGGCCTTCGGCAAAAGCGAAGACGTGGATGTGTTGGCGGTTTTCTCTGAGGGCTTCGACGCGGCCTTCTCTTTTCAGACGTGCTATTTCAGCCATCAGAAACTGCTGTTCGTCAGCCGTCATATAGTAAGTATAAATATCAAAGGCCAGCCCGGTCGTGTGCGGCGGGACATCTATGCGTGTCGCGTTCGGATTACCGGCCTCGCCAAGATAGCGTTGATACTCTGTGGTTCTCACAAGGGAAGTGATGGGCAGAGGGCGCGCAAACTTTTGCTGGTAGAGTTCACCAATCTCTTCCAGTTGCGCGCGCGCAGGGGGACGCAGAAAACTCAGCAGACGAATCTTGAACTCCTTACGCGAGTTCGCATCACTGAGGTCGAACGTCTGACCGTCGAAGTTGCCCGCGAGTCGGGCGAGTTCTTCATACTCCATAAATAAAAGCTCGCGGCGTTCTCTGCTTTTGCAGAAAGATTCGATCAACTCTCTTCGCGCTTTGATGGCGGCAACCGATTTGTCCGACTCGGCGATGCGCGCAAGCACCTCCTTTTTCGCGGCGCGATCATTCTTGTCGAGTTGTCTCAACTCATTCTTCAAATCGAGATTATGAGCCTCAAGCTCCGTGAGTGAAGGCGTAGAAGCTCTTTTTGGATTTCCTCTTCGCCGCTGAAAAGCGGAATGCTTTTGCCCGCCTGCTGATCGTAATGCGTGAGTTCGTCGTCGGCTTTGATGCCGACGCCGTAGAGGATGTAGCTCGAACCAAGCGGCGTGAGCATGGTGAATTCTCCTGCATTTATCATAGATGCGAGTTCCGCGAAATCGTGTGGTATCTCGTAGTTCTGCTCGCGCCACTCCGCAACCTGCATGGCAAGGAAGCGCCGCCGGTCTGTGTAGTGTTTCAACTCTGCGGGAACACTGATGCTCGCTTGATTCCCTGTCGGCTCACCGCGATCCTGCTCGACCTTCTGCACAGCTAACTGGTAAGGACTGGCAACTATCCCCGGAGTCGCGCCGCCATGATGAGGCAGCGGGTCGAATAAAGCAGACGTTCGCCTGTTTTTCCATGCGTAAAATCCGCCAATAATAAATATCGTGAGCAGAATTAAGGCGGCGGCAAGAGCGCGGGCTTTTCGCAGAGGTCTTGTGGAAGGCTCTTCAGTCATAAGGAAAACGTCTTAAGAGAAGTCTACTATGATGCCTAGATTGATTATGGACGAGCACGCCGTTTTTATGCCACCAATTCTTCACGGGTCTATTCTCTAAGCCATACATCTTTAAACTTGAGTGGGAAGGACTATCACGCAAAGACGCAAAGACGCTAAGAAGTTTAATTGCCAACCACGATAAATGAGACAGGCCGCTTGAATCCCGTGGGACTCAAGCGGCCTGCTGTTAGTGGCCTTGCCGGATGGTAAGTTTTACGGTTGAGCGAACCGCAGCCGGTACTCGCCGGAGGTGATGAAGGCTTTCACCATCTCGGCTTGCACGAAGTTTCCGTTGAACTGGTTCAGCTTGTTGAGCCAGAAGTTATAGCCGCTGAAGTCAGTATCGGGCAATGCGTTCGGGTTTCTCCTCAAGTAGCCGAAGTACTGCATGAGGACGAACGCCTTGTTGAACTCGCGTCTGGCGAACTCGGCGTTCTCCGCGACTCGCCTGAGCGCGACGGCTCGCGCGTGTGTTGTGTTGCCTCCGGTGGTCAGTTCCTGCACCACCGTGTCGACCTCGGCTTGCGTCAAAGCCCCGCCCGTATTCAGGTTCAGAGCATTGACGAAGTCAGCAGGACTCATCGTCACCGCGTAGCGGTTGAGGAATGACTGCTGCTCGACGAAGGCGTCGAAGTAAGCAACCTTATGCTGCTCAAGCAGAGCTTCCGCGCCGGGTTGACCGATAATCACGCCCCTGCTGATTTCCTGCGTGTCGGCGAGGAAATCATTCAACTCCAAATGCTCGCCCGTGTCGAACGAAGCATCGTGGACGCGATAGACCAGACAGCCCGTCTTCTGGAACTCAATCGAGAGGAAGAAGGCAGCACTGACGTTGATGCGACGCGCTTCGCGGCACGGCTGTCTTTCCGCTTCCGGCCTCGACTCGCACTCCGTAATTTGGGCTGTCCAGAAGGCTAACCCTGCGGCGTCCGGTTCGCGGTTGAGGAAGTCGTGATAATGCTGGATGACGAACTGTTCAGCGTCGTCGTTCGGATTGCCGGTAGATTCAGGAACGTCGTCCGTGATTTCCACCGTCGCCGAAGAGGGTTGAATGATGACTGCACCATTCGTCGGATTACTCAAGGTGATTGTGAGCGCCTCCGTCCCTTCGATACGACTGTCCTCGGTCGTCAGGAGCGTGAAGGTCTTCGACCCCTCGCCAGCGGCGAACCTGAGCGTGCCGAGAGCGGTGGTGTAGTCGGAGACCGACGAAGCAGAGGAATCCGAGGTGGCATAGTTCACGGTTGTCGCTAACGTCGTCGTGCCCGTGCGCTCGACCGTGATTGTGACGCTTCCGCCCTCGTCGACGTTATAGGTCGGCTGGCTGAACTTGAATGTCCCGCCCGACGCGTCATCATCATTGATGGTCAGGACAGAGGTGGCAATGCTGCCGAGGCTGCCGCTGCCCGTGACGTTTGAGAGTGTGAGATTGACCGTCTCACTATTCTCGAAAGCGCTGTCATCGCAGATGGTGACGGTAAAGGTCTTGTCGGCGGTTTCGCCGTCAGTCCAAGAGAGAGTGCCCGAAGTTGTGACGTAGTCGACACCGCTCGCGCAACTCGTGGCCGCCGTCGCCGTACCGGCAGAAGTGGCGTAAGCAACGGTCGTCGCTCCGGCACTTCCACCCGTGCGCTTGACGGTAATGGTAGTCGTTCCCGCATTCTCATTGACGTTCAGGGTCGCCGCGCTCAACTGCAAATCGCCGCCGTTGTTGACGGTGATGTTGACAGTATCGGTATCACTCAGAGCGCCTCCCGTACCGTTGTGTCCCAGATCGTCGGTAGTGATTTTAACGCTCGCCGCCGCTCCGCTGAAGCCGGAGGTCGGGGCAAAGCTCAACCCGTTCAGAGCAAGGTTGATGTTCGTGATTGTGCCTGTGAAGGTCATCGTCGCATCAGCCGTGCCGTCGCCTGCGCTGAAGGAGAGACCCGCCGTCGAGCCAAGCGTCAGCGTGCCGTTCGCAGCTACGAGAGTGACCTGCAAAGGATCAGTCCCGGCATCCACGTCGGCTATGGAGATCAGGTTGGTATGGGCTGCGTTGAAGACCACAGCGCTGTTCTCGGAGGTCGTCTGCGTGCCCGGCACGATATTCGTCGGGGCGTCGTTGACGGCGTTGATCGTGATTGAGACGGTCGCTGTCGCCGAGTCAATTGTCCCGTCGTTCACCTTGAAGGTGAAGCTGTCGGAACCGTTGAAGTTTCCGTTCGGCGTGTAGGTGCGCGTCGCGCCCGTACCCGTGAGCGTGCCGTGCGTTGGCTGCGCCACGATGCTGAAGGTCAACGTATCGTTATCAACATCCACGCCCGCGAGGGTGATGGCCTTCGCCACATCCTCATCGGTCGTGACCGACTGCGCCGTGGCCGTCGGGGCATCGTTAACCGCCGTGATGTTGAAGGTGACGTTGGCTGTGGCGGTCTTGAAGTCGTCCACGCCGTTCGTCTTGCCGTTGTCCTGCAACGTGTAAGTAAAGCTCGCGGCTCCGTTGAAGTTCGCCGTCGGCGTGAAGATCACGTCCGTGCCGGAGATGTTGACGGTTCCGCCAACCGCGTTGCTGACATTCGTAATCACCAGCGTCTGTGTGCTCTCGTTGGCCGCGCCCTTCGTGTCGTTCGTGAGCAGACTGGCGAACGAAATCGTTCTCGCGCCAGAATCCTCAAGCACGGCACTCAAAGCATCGTCCGTGCCCACGGGCGCGTCGTTGACTTCCGTAATGTTGACGATGAAGGTGCGCGAGATGGTGTTCAAGCCACCGTTTAGCACTCCGCCATCGTCCGTCACCGTGACGGTGATCGTCACGGGGCCGCCGTTGGCATTCGCCGCAGGCGCGAAGCTGATTGAGCCGGTGTTCTGGTCGGAGGTGTAGGTGACGGTCGGAGTCGGGATGATTGCCGTGTCACTGGAGCTAGCCGTGACCGTCAAAACTTGCCCGCTCTCGCCTGCTCCCGCAGTGATGCCGCTCAGATTAATGCTCTGAGCCGGGGCGTCCTCGGCGACGGTCTTGTCACTAAGGGCGTCGAGCGTGGGAGCGTCGTTAACCGCCGTGATGTTGAAGGTGACGTTGGCTGTGGCGGTCTTGAAGTCGTCCACGCCGTTCGTCTTGCCGTTGTCCTGCAACGTGTAAGTAAAGCTCGCGGCTCCGTTGAAGTTCGCCGTCGGCGTGAAGATCACGTCCGTGCCGGAGATGTTGACGGTTCCGCCAACCGCGTTGCTGACATTCGTAATCACCAGCGTCTGTGTGCTCTCGTTGGCCGCGCCCTTCGTGTCGTTCGTGAGCAGACTGGCGAACGAAATCGTTCTCGCGCCAGAATCCTCAAGCACGGCACTCAAAGCATCGTCCGTGCCCACGGGCGCGTCGTTGACTTCAGTGACGCTGAAACTCACCGTCGCGAGTCCGCTCGTCTTGAAGTCAGGCGAGCCAGCCGTCGTACCGTCGTCTTGCACGGTGTACTGGAAGCTGGCCGGGCCGTTGTAGTCGGCCGTCGGCGTAAACAGCACGTTGCTGCCGCTGATGCTGACCGTACCGCCGATGGGATTACTCACCGAGACGACAGTCAAGGTCTGACCGCTCTCGTTGGCTGCTCCCTTGTTGTCGTTGGCCGTCAGGTCGGAGAACGGAATCGTTCGCTGGCCTGAATCCTCCGCGACGTTCGTCAGCGTATCTCCAACCGCCGTCGGCGCGTTGTTTACTTCGGTGACGCCGAAACTCACCGTTGCGAGTCCGCTCGTCTTGAAGTCAGGCGAGCCAGCCGTCGTGCCGTTATCCTGCACGGTGTACTGGAAGCTGGCCGGGCCGTTGTAGTTGGCCGTCGGCGTAAACAGCACGTTGCTGCCGCTGATAAGAACTGTGCCGCCCACCGCGTTGCCCACCGAGGCAACAGTCAAGGTCTGACCGCTCTCGTTTAACGGCCCGGTAGAGTCGTTGGCTGTCAGGGCAGAGAATGGAATTATCTGCTGGCCTGAGTCTTCTGCGATGTTCGGCAGTGTGTCGTCAACTGCCGTCGGCGCGTCGTTTACTTCCCTGACCGTGAGCAAGAACTGATCGCTCATCGTCCCGCCATTAGCGGCGGTCAAGGTGACGGTGACCGTAGTCGTGCCGAACTGATTGGCGGCAGGCGTGATGGTGAGCGTGCGCTCGCCAGTCGTCGTCACGGGTTCCAAGACAATGGAAGCATTCGGCACAAGCCCTGTGTTGGAAGACAGAGTCGTGATGGTGGGAACTCCCAAGGCTTCGTCTCCGACACGGAAAGTGACGGTCAACGGAGTCGCTGAATCTTCATCGGTAGTCTGGTCGCCGATGTCTTGCAGCGAGGGGTTCGCTTCGTATGCGCCGATGTCCACGGTCTGCACCGCACCTACGTCTGCCGAGTCGGCGAAACGCGGGAAGTTAGTGCCACGCTGGTCGGTAATGAGTGTGGCGGCAGTCGCCGTCGCATCACTACCGGCATCGAGCAGCGGGCTGTCGGGTAAGGGGGCGTGCGTCTGCGTCGGGCCGCCGTTGTTGAAGAGCGGGCCGAGCTTGGCATCGCCCGTCGTGGCGTTGGCGGGTAGGCCGCCGATGGGTGTCCCAACGGAATCCACGAAGGTTGCCCCGGTGGCGTCCTCGAACCGGTTATTGTCCTGCGAGACGAACGTGCCGGAGAGGTCTGGATTGCTGTTCCCGGCGGTGTTATCGCCGACGACGGTGTTGCCGATAGTGAAATTCGTCGTGCCGATATTGAAGATGCCGCCGCCCAGACCCGTGGTGGCGTTGACGGCAGTATTAGCTGCGACGGTGCAGTTCACGAGCGACGCCGCAGCGACATTGTTATGGATACCGCCGCCACCGCCGCCGTTGGCGGTATTGGTGCTGATGGTGCTGTTCTTGACGGTCAGCGGACCGCTGTTTGAGATGCCGCCGCCGTTCGTGGTGGCAACGTTGTTGCTGATGGTGCTGTCTTTTATTGCCAGCGTGCCTGTGTTGAAGATACCGCCGCCGTCCGTCACGGCGGAGTTGAAGGTGACGGCGCAAGCCGTGAGTGTCAGGTTGCCAGCGTTGGCGATGCCGCCTCCGTTGGTGACGGACGAGCCGTTCGTAATCGTCAGCCCGGAGATGCCGACCGTCTTGCCGCTCTGGATGTTAAAGATGCGGAAGTTCGGCGGGACGGGGATGGACGCTGTGACAGGCGTGCGCTGCACCGTCAGGTGGTTCGCGCCGAGGCCGGTAATCGTCAGGTTCTTATCAACGTTCAACTCGGCAGTGGTCAAGGTGATTTGCTGATCGAGCAGAGCCGGGGCGAAGGTGATTGTGCCGCCCGGACAGGTGTCAATGATGGCCTGCCGGAGACTACCCGCGCCGCTGTCCGCAGTGTTAAGAACTACTGTGGCGCTCGTGCAGGGGTTGACCGTCTGCGTGAGCGTGTTGGAACTCGGATCGAAGTTGCCATCGCCGGTGTATTGAGCCTTGATAGTGTGGCTACCGGGAGACAACGTCGAGATGGTGCAAGTCGCAACGCCCGCGCCGTTAACCGACACGCCGCTGCACGATGCAATCGGGTTGACGCCGTCGAAGAAATCCACTGCGCCGGTCGGAACCGTGCCGCCGGGCGGCGCGGCGGGCGCATTGTTGGGAGTGACCGTCGCGGTGAAAGTGACCGGGTCGTTCTGATTCGACGTGTTGCCCGGCGAAGACGAACTGATCGCCGTGTTGGTGCCGAACAGATCAATGGTGCTGACGGTCGGGTTGTTAGCGCCAGCCACGTCGGTGTCGTCCGTTAAGATGGAGAAGGAGCCGCCGGGAACAGTCGTGCCCGCAACCGTGCCCTGCGTGCTGACCTGTGGCACGCCGACAACCGGTGTCGTCAGATTCGGCGGGTTGTTCACGGTCACCGTAAAGATGATGGTGACGGTCTTGCCCGCAGGCAGCGTGAAGCCCGTACCCGCTCCGTTGACGCTGACGTTTCCACCGGCAAAGGCGACGGCAGCAGCAGGAGCGCGGACAGCGGCAGGAGCAGCAAGGCTCGCCGCGTTTCTCGCGGCCTGTGGCGTCCGCCGAGTCTCTCTCTTCTCAGACGATTGCTCGCGCGGTTGGCCGAGGGGAGCCGTGCTGTTGGCTCTCATGTATTGCAGTCCAGACCCGCCCTGACCGAGCGCGGCCTTCCGCACGTCGAGCGTTTCGTCAAATGATGCGCGCATCGTGCGGCCAAGAATTTCAGCCGAACGCTCTGCGAGAACTGCTAACACTTCATTCGACGCGCTGGCATTCATCGAGCGAGCAGTAGCAGGCTGCGTGTTCTTGAGCGTCGCCACAGTGCGATTCACTTGCCTGTCGGACTGTGAGCCATTGCCCAGCCGCGCATAATTATCCGGCTGGTTTGACTCTATTTTGTACATCCCGGACGGGAGGGCTGGCGTCGCGCAAGGCCCGCCGCCAGAGAAAGTGGTGCCGCTGACGGTAACGGTCGTAGCAAGGGGATTGTTCGCGGTGATTAAATTATCCGCGTCCGTAGAAGTGCTGCCGATCAAACCGGGCAGCCGGACGACGGTGTTAGACCCCCGTCGTACTCTGATGTCGGCTCCGCCCCCTGCCTCGTTGCCCGCCGTCGCAACGTTATTGTTCTTAATATCTATACAGACCGGATTGGTGTCGGCGGCATTGATGCCGTTGTCGGAATGAATGCCGTGCAGCGAGTTCACAGCGTCCGCGAAATCCGAGACCGTGTTGTTGGTGACTGTGGCATCTAGGGCGGCGCTTCCCTCACCCGCTTCTAAGACGATGCCTCGATCATGATATTGCCTGACCTTGTTGCTGTTGATGAGAGTCGTATGCGAGCCTGTGCCGCGCGAGCCAATAATAATTCCGAATGCTTCCAGCGAGCCGGAGTGATTGACCGCCGGATTGCCGATGACGTTGTTCTCAATCTTCCCGCTGAAGGTGCCTGAGCCGCTTCCCTTATTAACAACGATGGCTCCACCCTGCCGATTACCTACGAATGGCACGGCGTCTGTTCCGTTGTTCGAGATGTCGTACTTGAACGTCCCGTTGAAGGTCGCACCGAGAATGAAGATGCCCTGCCCTAATCCTATCGCGTGGCCGCCGCTCAGTGCGTTGCCTCTGAAGATAAGGCTCGCCGTCGCGTTGTTGAGCAGAGAGAAGTTGAAGTGGTCGCCGCCATGTTTCGAGAACGTGCAGTTCTGAATATCTACATCTACCGTCGCGCTCGTCCCGGCCTCGATGTTAATACCGTCGTCGCCGTCGATTGAACTGGTGTCGTGGATATTCACCCCGTTCATGGTCAGATCGAGCGTGCCATTGGTGTTGGTCAATCTAAGGTTGTGCTGGCGGCCTCCGCTGAGTTCACCGCGCGTGATGAAGGAGGTACCGAACAGACCGTCGAAGGAGACGCTGCTTTCTCTGGACGGCGAGCCGACGTTTGTCCCGTTCGTGCCATTAACCTTGCTGTCAATGAGGCTGAAGTTGGTGACGCTCGTACCACGGATGCCGTAGTTCTGATGGTCGTTAATCTGCATCCACGAGAGCGACACGTCGCGTGTGCTGTTCAAATAAATGCCGGTTCCGGTGTTGGGGTCGCCGTCTGTGGCCGAAGATTTATTGGCGATAGTGCCGCCGCTCGCCGCCGCGCCGGTCCCGGTGACGGTCAAGCCGCCGCTCGCGCCTGTGCTGTCGAGGATGATGCCGGTGTTGGAACCGCCTGACGAAGCGATACTGCGGAAGATCAACCCACTCGTGCCGATATTCGTACTGGTCACCTTGAGCGCCGTGGCGGTCGTCGTCGCCAGCGTGTTGACGACAGCCGAGCCGACTCCGCACGGATTCTTATCGCAGACGTTGACCGTGCCGCCGCCCGTCGCCGTGAAGGCCGAGTTAGCACCCGTGCTCAGACTTAACGTGCCGGAGAAGGTGATGGTCGCGCCTGAATTGCTATTGAGCAGGATTCCAGAGCCGAGGCCGCCGCTATCCGTGATGGGGCCGGTAAAAGTCACCGTCCCGCCCGTGCGATTTTGGACGGAAATGGCACGGCCAGTAGTGTTCGACACGGTCGCGGCGAAAGATACTATGCCCGTGCCGTTGCCGTTCAGGTCGAGCGCCGCGCCTGTAGCGTTGGTGACATTCACGTCGGAGCCGACCGTCGCGTTAGTGATGCTGCTGCCGAGGATGCCCGCACCAGTCGTCGTGTTCACCGTTAGCCCGCGAATGATATTGTCATTTTTCAGGGCAATGCCGTTTCCGGCGGCATTGGTGATGGTCGTCTTGGTCGCATTCCCGCTATTCATCAGAGGGAACGCGGGCGCGGCCGCAGGGCTGCCGACCGGCGGGTTAAGCCCGGTGATGACGTTTAGCTCCGCCGTCGCATCCTGCCCGATTAACTTCTGCCCGTTGAGCAGAGTGATGCCCCCAAGATAGGACGTGGCGCTCTCGTAGATAAAGATATTGTCATTCGCCGCCGGGTGGCGGTTGTTGCCGCTGTCAACCCCGTCGTTGATGGCATTGAAGAGGGCGAGGGTATTAAATGGATTGCTCAAACGCCCGTCTCCCGCAGAAGCCGCGTTGTTATTAATGAACCAAATCATCCCGGCAACCGTGATGCTCACCGTCGCCGTGTCAGAGCCGCCGCCATCAGTCCGGCTGAGCGTGTAAGTAAAGGTGTCTGTTCCCTCGAAGCCCGGCGGGGGGTTGTAGGCGAACTGCCCCTTGCCGGGGTCGTCGGTGACCAACGTTACTGTGCCGCCGTTCGGGGTGAGCGATTGGAAACTCGAAATCTGCGTCGGCTGAGCCGAAACGTCGTTGCCGGTAACGCTGTACGTGCCTGAGTTGATGGAGATGTTGCCGATGACCGTCTTACCTGTGGCCGTCTGGAAATTATCATCTATGGCGTTGGGCGCGACCTTAAAGCTGAAGTTGTTGCTCCCGACCAGCGTGTCCGGCGGGTCGTTGGCGTCCACGTCCGTAACCAGAGTGTTGTCTACGGTCACGGTACAATTGCTGCCCGGCGGCAGTCCTCCCGTCGGCGTCAGCGTCAGGGCGCTGGTGGGAGTAGCAGACTGAGTGAAAGGGACTGTGCTGCCGCAATTAATCACAAAAGCGCCTGCGGCAACATTGACCTGCTCGCTGAAGTTGATCGTGATGGTGCTCGTCGGGCTGACGTTTTGGGCGTTATTGGTCGGCGTGGTCGAAGTCACGCTGGGCGGCGCGTCAACTTTAATGGTGGCCTTAGCCGTATCGGTCAGCGTGCCGTCGCTCAACCTGTACTTGAAGCTATCGGTTCCCTGAAAGTTGTTCGCAGAGGTGTAGGTGAAACTGCCGTCGGGATTCAGTGTGACGGTTCCTCCCTGCAAGGTTGCGCCCGTGAACGCAGGGTCGGCGGCACTATCAATCACCCCACCGCTGTCGTTGAGAAGCGCGGTCACCGTGAGGCCGGTGTTAGTGCCGTTGTCGGGGTCGAAGTCGTTGGCGCGCACGCCGGGCGCGGGGTAGCTGTTCGGCGTGGTGTTGGTCGCCGTATTAGTCGTCGCGTTGAAGGTATCGTTGAGCGCCAGAGGCGAACTGTTGACGGTTCCGAGCGTCGTATGAATGTCAATCAAGTCGGTGAAGGAGACACCTGTCGCGTCAGTCGCCGAATTGTTGGTGAGCGTCGCCGTGTAAGTAATCGTGCCACCGGGCGCGACCGCAGTATTTGGCGCATCCGTCAGTGTGGCCGTAATGTCCGGCGCGGCGAAGATGCTCGACGGAGCCGGAGCCACGTTGAGCGCCGGAGCTTCGCTTTTGTGCTCACGGGCATTCTCTGTCTTCTGCGACCGGGTAATGGGAGAGCCGGAATTCCTTGCGGCCAGCGCGAGCGGCGTCAACTGGGCTGCGAGCAGCAAGTAAGAGAGCAGGCTGGCAAAAAAGGCCCGGACATTACGACGACGGAAAGTGGGGGATGAGTATTTCATACTTCTCCTGGGTTAATAACCTCGAACACAACAGGCGCGAGGAAGGAAGTCAGGTCGCTGAGGATCGAAATTAATGCGGTCGCTCAAGATTATGATATCGCTTGAAACTTAATATGAACAGGGCCGGTCTCACCAAAACCGGCCTGTCGGTCAAATGGCGCTCTGCTAAGTGCGCGGAGGGAAGACTCCTTGCAGAGCGATGCAAAAGTAAAAGGTCAGGTAAGGCATCATGTTGTTGTGCGGCTGGCTGCCGCCCGCGATGGCGATGGTCTGGGGTGCCATCGTCACCAGCCCGGTTGTCGTTGTGCTGTAAGCGTTGCCGCCCGCCGATCGCGTCAAGGCCATACTGGCGTTCGGGATTTGCGCGTTGGCCGGATCAACCGATGACATCATAGTGTGTGCGTGCGCAGGCATCTCAGAATCGAGCAGCGTGACGAATTCCTCGCCGCCAGTTTCTCCGAGGTCGTGCAGCGAGAGTCCCGGCCCCTGACCGGGATGCATGGGCGCGCGGGTTTGCAAAGCAGGAAGCGCAAAGGTCGACTTGCCGTCGCCGCCGTAGGTTGTGCCGAGCAGCGAGAAGAGAGCCGTGTTTTGCGATAGGGGCAGCAACTGCCCATTGCAAAACGCCCAGCCTTTCGGGGCAAAGTTAAAGGGGAAGATACGAATTTCAGCGACAAAGGGGTCTGCCATAAATTATCTCCTTAGGTCTGGCTGGGGAAAATCCCGAAGAGCGAGATGATAAAGCTGACGCAGAGATACGGCTGGAAGTTGTCATGCGGTTGACTACCTCCGTCCGGGGTCACAGCATTTTGATTCATCGCGGCTGAAGGCACATCTTCGATGTAAATCTTGACCGCCGCCGACTCGCCTGTGACATTTCCGCTCGGCGTGTTGATATTTCCTGGTCCGCTCGAAACCAGAAATGCGTGATTGTGCACTGGCAACTGTTGGACGCTTAAAGTTACTGACTCAGTGCCGCCCGTTTCGGTAAAGTTTAACCCGTTACCTTGATGCATCGGGAGCCGCCCGCGCAGGTCTGGCAGGGCGAAGGTTGATTCCCCGTCGCCGCCGTAGGACGTGCCGATTAACTGGAACAGCGTCTCGTTCTCCGAGATAGGGAGTAGCTGCCCCTCGCAAAACATCCAGCCAGCAGGAGCGAAGTTGCCTCCGAACATTCTAATTTCACCAACATAGGGTTGTGCCATGAACTCTTCTCCTTCAGTTTTGCGACGGGAAAATCCCTTGCAGCGCGATGCAGAAGGTAATGACCAGATACGGCTGCATGTTGTTGTGCGGCTGGCTGCCACCGACATTACTGATTGTTGCGGGATTAATCGCCAGCAGATTATCGGGCGTGCGATAGACGTTCGATGCTTGTGAGAGCAATCCGCCGACAGCCGGTAACTGTGTGCCGGTCGCCGACTGTGCTCGCGCGAAATGCATGTGGGTAGGCATTTCGCTGAGCGTCAGCGTGTGCGCCGTCTCGCCACCTCTCTGACCGAGGAGGTAACCGCCTCCGACGTGTATCGGCGTGCGCCCGCGCAGGTCGGGTAATCCGAAAGTAACCCGACCATCACCGCCGTAGGTCGTGCCGAGCAGTGAAAAGAGCGCCTGATTCTGATTGATTTGCATGAGCTGCCCGTTGCACATTGCCCAGCCTTTCGGGGCGAAATTGAAGGACATGAGCCTTATTTCAGACAGAAAAGGTTCGGACATGGGTCTCTCCTCTTTGGGGTTAAGATCAAAAGAGCTACTGCTAACCGGCTTGTTGAAAATTGCAAGATTGTGTCAGACGTGCATTGAACGTCGGGAAAGATTGTCGAGGCAGAAGTTCGGGCTTATGGTCGTCATGCTCGCGCGAAGGGTATAGGTTACTTATAACGGAATTGCTCTCCGAAGATAGTCGAACACTCCACTCCCTTAAGTGAAGCGGGCGTAATTGTAATACTTGATCGCGGAAAATTCAAGTAACATATTGAGGGCAGGCAAAATAGCACTATTTTCCGGCAGTTCAATCTTTACTATTGTAAGTTTGCGACGTAATCCATAAACTCCGCTGCGACAGTTTCCGGGCTGTCGCGCAAACATTCAAATCCCTTTGTTAAATCTGAAAGTCGCCGATCTAAATATTGCTAAAGAGCAGGAGACGATGATGGAAGCGATGCGTGAAGCGGACGCACATGACGAGCGACCGCCCGTCAAACTTCGCACGGTGACAGATGATGACCGTGAGTTTCTGACTAAGGTTTACGCCAGTTCGCGCGCCGATGAACTGGCGCTCGTTGAGTGGGACGCGGCGCAAAAGGACGCCTTCGTGCGCCAGCAGTTCGACGCGCAGCACGGCGAATACAGCGCGCGCTTCCCCGATGCCCAATACCGCATCATTCTCTTTGAAGACCAGCCCGCCGGGCGCATCTGGATCGGCAGAGACGAAGAGCAGATACGTTTGCTCGACATCGCGCTCCTGCCGGAATATCAGAACAGAGGTATCGGCACGGCGCTTCTGAGCGACCTCTGTGCCGAAGCTGCGCGCGAGGGAAAGCCGTTGCGCCACATGGTCTTCAAATTCAACACGGCGGCCATGCGTTTCTACGAACGGATGGGTTTCACACAGATTGACGATGTCGGCGCTTACATCCACATGGAGCGTCGCCCGCCTGAGTCGCCCGGAGAAACTATGCGGGGGTCTGACGATTGAAAATGGCCTCGTAATAGAAGCCCTCCGCGTCTCGTCGAATCGGAACGATGAAGAGGTCGAACGCGCCGATTTCGCTGTGCTCAACTTTATAAATTGCCTGCGGGAGAAAAGTAGCGAGCGGGCCGCGAAAGACCAGCGAAAAGCGTTCGCCGTTTTCCGTCTTCTGTCCGGCTTCGCTCGTTACTTCGACCAACTTGAGTTCTAAAGTCTGCGCGGGTGCGGGAAAGAACAGGAATGTCGTATTTAACTGCGGAGAAAATGTCTCCCGGTTAAAATTCTCAATCATAGATTTTCGGAATCCTTCCTTGAGCACGCCTTCCAAAATTCAACCGCCGGGTTGGCGTCATCTGTTAACACACAAAAACGCTGGGGACTTTAGCACGGCCTCGCATCCTCATCAATCAGAGCGGTTTTCCATGGCGAGTCCGGGATGGACTTTTTCGTTTTAGTATTAACTAAATGGCAGGAAGCTTCGGATAAGATCGTGCAGGCGGTCGAAATCAATCGGCTTGGTCAGATAGCCGTCGAAGCCTGCATCGTAGGCGGCGCGGCGAAAGCCCTCGGTGCTGAAAGCCGTGATGGCGATGATTGGAATACCCTGAAGAATTTGCTGCTCCTTAATCTGGCGCGTCGCGCCGAGGCCGTCGAGTCCCGGCATTCCGATGTCCATTAAAATCAAGTCGGGCTGTGAAATCGAAGCGACCCTCACGGCCTCCTCGCCGTTCGAGGCCGTTACCACTCGATAGCCGCACTTCTGCAAATCCAGACTGAGCAGTACGAGATTATCAATCATGTCATCCACGATTAATACCAGATAATCTTTTTTCGTAATCTCGTCTGTCGAAATCTCTTCGTGATCGAGTTGGCGTTTAGTCAACGGAGCTTCTTTCATCGAATCATTCCAACCACTCTCTCTGCGGGCACGCCCGAAACAATACAACTCAGCGCTCCTCCCGTTACGAGAACCGGAGAAGCGCCGACGTTGTGGACATAGCCATAACCCGTCGTAGGGTCAGGCTCTTTGAGGCATCCGCACGGATGCACATCATGCGTGCAATGCCAAGTCCTTCGTTACAACTCTCTTCTAAATTGTTCGACCAGTGCGGCGAAGCCTCGGAAGGCTTAAACCGTGCGGCGTCCAGTAAGAAGGTTGATAACAAGAATGACCAGTGCAACCACCAAGAGCAGGTGAATCAGCGAGCCGCCCACATGACCGACTAAACCGAGAAGCCACAAGACCAAAAGAACCACAAGAATCGTCCACAACATAACCTTTTCCTCCTGTTAGATAACTGTTCCTGTTTCCCTTCAAAAACCTGTTGCAATACCAGTTAGCAACGACCGTGCCAGCAACCGCGCCCGTCTCCCTGCAAACGCTCAAGACGCTGTAAATCGAGGCTTTCATATAATTGTGGCTTTTCAGAGAGGCCCTTCGGTCAATCCCACAGGGCGGTGTTTGTATTGAAACGTGTCGCTGGCGACGTGCCTTGTGTGCGTCAATATAGAGCAGTCACGCAGCCTCAAAGCCTCTAGAGATTTGGAGCCGCCATTTTGCCGGGTTTCAAAAAAATTCTACCCTTGACTTTTGTGCGCTATCGGATAGAGTCACCCGGCAATTGATGTCCTGAACTTCCACTTCAAAAGCGTGCGCGATTCCGAGGAGGCTTGATCATCGAGCGTCCGCGCGCTTCTAGTCCGGCATGTTGAAAATCCATGATTCAGAATTTAGTTAGACGCAGCGCGTTTCTCTTCCCCGCACCAAAAACCATGCGGCGATTCACCTTCTTGCTTCTACTGGCGATGATCTGTCTGCCGAACCTTTTGGCGGCGCAGGACAAAAAGCCGGAGAAGAGTTTTAAAGCGCAGATTGCCGGTCTCCAAAAGATTGACGGCTTTATGCCGCTCTACTGGGACGCCGGAGAAGGAAAACTCCTGCTGGAGATTTCACGTTGGAACACCGAATTGCTCTACCAGATTTCGCTGCCCGTCGGCGTCGGCTCGAATCCCATCGGGCTGGATCGCGGGCAACTCGGCGACACGCACGTTGTCTTCTTCGAGCGCACGGGGCCGAAGGTGCTGATGATTGAGCCGAACTATCGTTATCGCGCCCTGAGCGACAACGGGGCTGAGCGGCGCGCGGTGGAAGAATCGTTTGCGCGCTCGGTCATCTGGGGCTTTGAAGTGAGGGCGACCGAGGGCGACCGCGTGCTCGTGGATGCGACCTCGTTTTTCCTGCGCGACGCTCACAACATCGCCGAGCGGCTGCGCGACACCAATCAGGGACGCTTTGAACTCGACGCGACACGCAGCGCCATCTACCTGCCGCGCACCAAAGGCTTTCCCTTAAACACTGAAGTCGAGACGACCATTACCTTCACCTCGGACGCCCCCGGCGCGCTCGTCCGCGATACCGTCCCCGCCCCGCGCGCCGTCACCGTGCGCCAGCATCATTCGCTCGTTCAACTGCCCGACAACGCTTACAAGCCGCGACGGCTCGACCCGCGTGTCGGCGTCTTCGCCGTCGACCTCTACGACTACGCGACACCTCTCATCGAGCCTCTCGAAAAGCACTGGATTGTGCGCCACCGTCTTGAGAAGAGAGACCCCTCGGCGGCCATCTCCGACCCGGTCAAACCGATTATCTATTACGTGGATAACGGCACGCCGGAGCCTGTGCGCGGTGCGCTCATCGAGGGCGCGTCGTGGTGGAATCAGGCTTACGAAGCGGCGGGCTTTCGCAACGCTTTTCAGGTCAGGGTGCTGCCCGCCGATGCAGACCCGATGGACATCCGCTACAACATCATCAACTGGGTGCATCGTTCGACGCGCGGCTGGTCAATCGGCAGCTCGGTCATTGACCCGCGCACGGGCGAAATCATCAAAGGCGACGTGACGCTCGACTCGCAACGCGCGCGCCAAGATTTTCTCATCGGCACGGGGCTTGTGCCTTCCTATCAAAACGCGCAGGCCGCGAACTCCGGCAGCCTGAGCGTATGCGACTTCGCTTTGCTGCCGGATGTGAATTATCTGACGAACGCAGACGCTTCAGACCAAACGACGGCGATGATGTTGGCGCGCATCCGTCAACTATCGGCGCATGAGGTCGGACATACGCTCGGCCTCGCGCACAACTTTGCGGCGAGCACTTACGGGCGCGCTTCCGTGATGGATTATCCCGCGCCGCTCGTCGAAATCAGGAACGGTCAACTCGACCTCTCGAACGCTTACGCCGTCGGCATCGGCGCTTATGATAAGTTCGCTATCAAGTATGCCTACTCTCAGTTTCCTGCCGGCGCTGACGAGGCGGCGGAGTTGGAAAAGATTCTGCGCCAAGGCGTCGCCGATGGAATGCTTTTCATCTCGGATGCTGACGCGCGACCGCCCGGCGCGGCTCACCCGCTCGCAAACTTGTGGGACAACGGTGACGACCCCGTTGCGATGCTCAAGCATGAGTTGGAGGTGCGCCGCATCGGACTCGCGCAGTTCGGACTTCGCAATATCCCGCGCGGCACGCCGCTCTCACTACTCGAAGCGAAATTTCTGCCGCTCTACCTGCATCACCGTTATCAGTTACAGGCGGCGATAAAATCGCTCGGCGGCGTCTATTACACTTACGCCGTGCGAACCGAGGACGGAGCGTCTCCCGCGCGCGTGCGCGAGATTGTCCCGGCGCAGCGACAGTGGGACGCACTCAACACGGCGCTCGCCGCCATTAAGACTGAAGAGTTGTTGATTCCGCCGCGCATCCTCGACCTGCTTGCGCCGCGCGCCTTCGGCTACGAAGGCGGCACGCAGGAACTATTTCCAAAACATACAGACCCCGTCTTCGACGCCATCGGCGCGGCCACCGTCGCCGCCGATCTCGCGCTCACAGATTTGCTCCAACATGAACGCGCCGCGCGTCTCATCGAGTTTCACGCGCGTGATGCAGCCAATCCTGATTTCAAGGATGTCGTCAACGCGCTCATCAACAGCACTTGGAAGGACGCTCCGTCGAAGGACGATTATCCGGGCGCGGTCGCGCGCGCCTTACAGAGCATGGCTGTCATGCGCTTGATGGATGTGGCGGCCAACGCGGAGGCCACGTCGCAAGTCCGCGCCACAGCGACTCAAGGGCTTCGAGAACTGAGCGCCATGCTCAGACTAATTTCCGCCAACGGCGCACAGGCCGCGCACAATCAAGCGACAATTGATGACATCGAACGCTTCCTCAATCGTCCAGACGAACCGCGCCGCAGAACCCTGCCGCTACCCCGCCCTCCCGGCGACCCGATTGGCGCGGGCAGGCAAACGCCTTAGAGCGTGCGACAACTTGCTCATCCCCAATGTAAAATAGCTGGCGACACGACTGAACAGCTTGTGCATGTCGTGTCGCCTTTCATATTTCTATAGAGGGATTCGGTGAATGGAAGCAAACGAAGGAAAGCGCGCGTTGATTGTCGTTGACGTGCAGAACGATTTTTGTCCGGGCGGTGCGCTCGGCGTCGAGCGGGGCGATGAGGTGGTCGCGCCGCTCAACAAGTTAATCGAGGAGTTTCTCGCGCGCGGCGAAGTGGTCGTCAAAAGCCGCGACTGGCATCCGCCACAGACGAAGCATTTTCAGGCTTTCGGCGGCACATGGCCTGTCCACTGTGTTCAGCAGACACACGGCGCAGAGTTTCACGAGCGACTCACAGACGACCCGCGCATCATCGTCGTTTCTAAAGGCACTGGCGATGCAGACAACTACTCGGCCTTCGACGGTACAGACCTCGCCACGCTTCTCAGCGAGCGCGGCGTCACGGAAATCTGGGTCGGCGGTCTCGCCACGGACTACTGCGTTAGACAGACAGTTCTCGACGGCCTCGGCGCGGGCTTCAAAGTCAAAGCCATCGGAGAGGCCATGCGCGCCGTCAATCTCCAACCCGGCGACGACCTGCGCGCCATCCGGGAGATGCGTGAGGCCGGAGCGGAAATAGTCTGAAGAAGTGACGAGTGACGAGTGATGACTTAAAGACAGCTTGCTTTTCATCACCCATCACTTATCACTGTCTTCGGTTTTGCTCATCCCTTATTACTCGTCACTTCTTTTGTATGTTAAATATTGATCGCTATCACGCTACGATGGGCGACGCTTCATATAAAGAGGCGACGCGTCTGCACGAAGGCAACTTGAGCGCGGCGGAAGCCACCTTTTATGTGACGCAGCGCAAACTGCCCTTCGCGCCGTGTCTGGGGCATGAGAGGCTGGTGCGCTCGCTGCTCGACGCGCATATTGACCGCCCGCGTCTCAGGTTTCTCGAACAGGATCGCGGCGGTCTGAAGTTGTTTGCGAAGGCGGTCGAGGACACGCGTTTCGCCGGGCTGGTGCGCGCCGTCAAACCCGCCACGATCACGTTTGCGGGCGAGCCTTTCGCAGACATCACGGGTGAGTTCGGGCTGACGCAGGCGCAGGAGATAAAGTTCGAGCACGCCTTTGATCTGCCGATGACGACCGCGAGCATCGCCATGCAGTTGCGGATGGCGGCGGGCGAAGAACGCTGGCTTTCGGACTTTTCACTGCGGCGCAACGGCGACATCGAGCGCGCGGTCGAAGTCGCAACCTATGCCTTCATCGGCGGCTTCAACGACACGTCGAACATGGAGGCGGCGTATCGTCTCAACATCCCTGCGGTCGGAACCGCCGCGCACTATTGGCAGCAGGCGTTTATCGAATACATGTACGAGCCGGAGATTGAGCCGCGCACACTCAGGCCGAAACATTTCGAGCAGGTCGCCTTCGAGCGTTGGCTCGACACGAATCCGCAGGGCACGACGCTGCTGCTCGACACGATTGATGTCCACATGGGCGCGGTACACGCGGCGATGGCGGCGACTTCGACGGAAGCGCGTCGGCGCGCCTTCAAAGGTTTTCGTGTGGATTCGGGCGATCTGGCGCAACTCGGCGCGTGGTGCTTGCGCTTTTTTGAAGCGAACGGGCTGCACGGACTGATGCCTGTCTTGACGGGCGATCTGGACGTTGAGACGGTCGCGCGCATCGTCGCTGAATTTCCGCAGGCCGCAGGGTTCGGCGTCGGCACGAAGTTGTCAGGCGAAGTCCATCGCATCGCGGGCGTAATTTTCAAGCAATGCCTCATCGAAGGCCGCCCGACCTTGAAGGCTTCCAACACGCCTGAGAAATCCACGCTGCCCGGTCGCCTACAGGTCTTTCGCGGCGTGGATGCGAACGGTCTCTACGTGGCGGACGTGACAGGATTGGACGACGAAGAGGTTGAGATTCCCGGCGCGATAGACGTTGAACGTCTGCTCGTTACCTTCTGGGAGCGCGGGCGTTACGAAGCGATTCCCTCGATCACCATACAGAAAGCCTTCGTCGAAGAGCAGCGCGCACGCTTCCGCGACATCAACAACTACCCGCACACACTGAGCGCACGCCTGCGAACTTTGCGCGACGAACTGACGGCACGGATGCGCAAGGATGACTCCGGCTGGCAAGATGTTTTGCAAGTACCTGAGCAACCGGCGGTCGCGCTTCGTTAGAACAACTCTCAGATGAGTCTTAGAAGTGTTGGGATTTCAAAGCCCCGGAGGGGCTGAGAATACTGTGGTGAAATCAATGTGCCGATGCGCCTGCTCTTTCCCGCCCCTTGATGTATAATATTAGCTGTCTCCAACAATTAAATTTTCAATAAAAGTTTTGGGAGCGTTCACGACATGAAAAGTTTGCTGTTGATCGCGCTCCTGCTGTCTCTGCCCCTCGCGGCATTGGGGCAGCAGTCGCAAGAGCGCAAGATTTTTCCGTACCAGTACGCGGTTGACGATCTGCCGAACGGACTGCGGCTCGTCACCGTGCCGACCGATTATCCGAACCTCGTCGCGCTCTACATCGTCGTCCAGACAGGCTCGCGCAACGAGATTGAGCAGGGCAAGAGCGGTTACGCGCACCTGTTCGAGCACCTCATGTTTCGCGGCAGCCGAAATTTCACGGGCGACCAGCGTGACGCAATTCTCAAGCGCGCGGGAGCATCGTCAAACGCTTACACGTCCGACGACCGCACCGTCTATCACGAAGTTTTCGCTAAGGAAGACCTCGACAAAATCATGGAGTTAGAGGGCGACCGTTTCCAGTTTCTCACCTACCCGGAGGACGCCTACAAGACAGAGACGCGCGCGGTGCTCGGCGAATACAACAAGAACAGTTCCAACCCGATTCGCCAGATCAACGAGAAGATGCGCGAGACAGCCTTCACCAAGCACACTTACTCGCATACGACGATGGGCTTTATCCGCGACATCGAGGACATGCCGAACCAGTATCAATACAGTCTCGATTTCTACAAACGCTACTACCGCCCCGAATACACCACCATCATCGCCGTCGGCGACGTGACGCGCGAACGCATGCTCGCGCTCTCGAAGAAGAACTTCGCCAACTGGCAAAAAGGCAACTACGTCCCGGACATTCCCGCCGAGCCGGAGCAGACCGCGCCGCGCACAGGCCACGTTGATTGGCCGACGACGACGCTTCCCTATCTGGCCGTCGCCTTCCGCGCCCCTGCCTACTCCGAAACGAAAAAGGACAAGGCCGCGCTCGATTTGCTGACGCCCATCGCGTTCGGCGAAAACTCCGAGTTGTATCAGAAACTTGTCATCAAGGAACAGAAGGTTGACCAATTCTTCGGCGGCGGCGACGACCAGCGCGACCCTGAACTGTTCACCGTCTATGCGCGCGTCAAAGACCCGAAAGACATGGACTACGTGCGCGATCAGATTCTCGCCACCTTCAAGCGCTATACGACCGAACGCGTCCCGCAGGACAAGCTCGACCAGACGCGCTCGCGCCTGCGCTACGGTTTCGCGATGGGGATGAACAGTTCCGAAGCGATTGCCGGTGCGCTCGCCGTCTATGTCTCTCTAACGCGCACGCCCGACACGCTGAACAAAGTTTTCGCGCTCTACGAGAGCGTCACTCCCGAAGACATCCGCGCCGCCGCCGAACGTTACTTCAAAGATTCGGGGCGCACCATCGTCACGCTCAGCACGAAATCCGCGAGCACCACGGCGAGCACCAAGGAGGGAGAGAAATAATGAAACGCACACTGAGCGTCATCACACTGAGCCTGTTTTTAATCGCGCAAACGCTCGCCTCAGCCGCGACTCCGTTCGGCAGCAGCAGCACCAACTCGAAAACCAAATCCATGAGCAGCAGCCCTCTTGCGAGCGTCCTCTTGCCCAATCGCTCGCCGCTCGTCACGTTTCGCATTCTCTTTATGACCGGCGCAGCCTCCGACCCGAAAGGCAAAGAAGGCATCGCGAGCCTGACGGCCTCGATGATTTCGCAGGGCGGTTCGCGCCAGATGACTTACGAGCAGATTACCAACGCCTTCTACCCGATGGCGGCTGGCTTCGGCGCGCAGGTTGACAAAGAGATGACCGTCTTCACTGGGACGACGCACGTTGATAATCTGGCGAGCTACTACAAAATCATCAACCAGATGTTGCTCGATCCCGGTTTTCGTCAGGAAGATTTCACGCGCGTTAAGACCGACACCATCAACTTTCTCAAAGTCGGGCTGCGCGAGAGCAACGACGAGGAACTCGGCAAAGAATATCTCTACAATGTCATCTACGCGGGCACGCCCTACGCGCATCACAACGCGGGTACGCTCTCGTCGCTTGAAAAGTTGACGCTCGATGACGTGCGCGAGTTCTATAAGCAGAACTACACGCAGGCCAATCTCGTGCTTGGGCTGGCGGGCGGCTACCCTCAAGACTTTTTGAAAACCGTCGAGACGGATTTAGCCAAACTTCCGGCGGGCAAGCCCGCCACGATGAAGATACTTGCGCCCGCTCTGTCGCCGGGCATGAATATTGACATCGTCAAACGCGAGACGCGCTCGACCGCCTTTTCGCTCGGCTTTCCTGTGCCGGTCACGCGGCGCGACAAAGATTTCGCCGCGCTCGCGCTCGTCGCCTCCTACTTCGGACAGCACCGCTCATCGAACAGTTTTCTCTACGGGCGTCTGAGAGAAGCGCGGGGCTTGAACTACGGCGACTACGCCTACATCGAATACTTCCCGCGCGGCATGTTCCAGTTCGAGCCTGACCCGAATCTCGGACGCTCGTCGCAAATCTTCCAAATCTGGATTCGTCCCGTCGAACCGGCTAACGGAATGTTCACCTTGCGCGCCACGCTCTACGAGTATGACAGGCTGGTGCGAGACGGGATGTCTGCGGAGACTTTTGAAGCGACGCGCGAGTTTTTGACCAAGTACAACAACATCCTAACCGCGACGCAGGACGCGCAACTCGGCTATGCGCTCGACAGCCGCTATTACGGCATCGGCGATTACGTCCCATACATGCGCGAGCAGCTTTCCAAGCTCACGCTCGCCGATGTCAACAACGCCATCAAGAAGTATCTCAAGTCGGACAACCTGCGCGTCGTCGTCATCACGAAAGACGCCGAAGGTTTCCGCAAAGCCATCCTCGGCGGCGAGCCGACGCCGGTCACCTACGTCTCGCCGAAACCGAAGGAGATTACGGACGAGGACAAACTGATCGAGGCTTACAAGATCAACGCCAAGCCTGAAGCTGTCAAAATCGTCCCTATCGAGAACGTGTTTCAATAACGGAAGTTCGAGATAAGGAAATAACCTCCCGTCCCTTTCAGAGACGAAGGATACTAACCGTGGGCGGCGCTCGCACTTGTTCCCCGTTAATATCCTTCGCCCCTTTCAGGGTTAATGAGGGCGACTATATAGCTGACTCACCATGAATTAAGCCGATGTGATTGATAAGTCAGAAGAGAATGGTGAATAGTGACAAATGCCTAATCCCGCAAGCCGCTGTTCACCTTATATCTGACAAGTTTTCGCTTATTCTGCGGGGGGAATCTTATTAAGTTGACGAGCGGAGGTTAAGCGGGGTGAAATAATATGCTGCTGTGCAAGCTCTTATGATCCCAATTCATAGCGCGCTCATGAAGCCAGATAAACGCGAGAAAGATTCTCGATTATGGCTGGCTGATGTTTATTGCTTCGAGGGTTACTCGCTTTGAACCATCTTCATTCTGTGAATTATACTTAAGATAATCTTGTAACTCAGGACTGATCCATGTTTCATCATATAGCAATGGTAATCACCAAGATCGCTGCAATTATCAACTAATATACAACTGCTCACTGCGTGGGTACATCGAGGATTTTTATGGCAGGAAGAACTTTGCGCTCCCGTTACACGACCAACGCTAAAGGCGATTATCATCATCACCAGCAAAAGCGCGAATTTTGAGATTGAAGAACTTCGTCATCGCTCTTTTCCAGTTTAGCTAAGCTCGTAAAGCATGTTAGCAACGCTATAATGATATGGCATGCAACAGACTGTCAATGTTTTTGAGATGAGCTTCGACCAACAGTTTCCATCAATTTGTTTCATAGTGAGTCAACAATATTTATGTCCTAATGAGGCTGCTTTGTCAAAGCTAACCTCGTACTCACGTTAATTAATCAACCCTTCCTTACTTCTTTGCGTCTCCAGCGCGGAACTATTTCTCACGCTAAATGTTTGCTCACCTCACTGTGCATCAATGACGCGCAGCGAATAGCTGCCGCCACCGCCGCCGCCCGCCGTGACCCAGACGGTGTATGTCCCGTCGAGTGGTAGGCGTGCCGAGAGTAGGCTGTCGCTGCCTTCTCCGCCGTCGTCGTCGGCGGCAACTTCCGCCGCGTCCGGCCCATAGACTCTAACCTGTATGTCGAAGTCGGACGAGCGTGCGCTGAGGATGATGGTCTGATTGGCGCGTCCCGTGAACGACCAGATTTCGTCGCCGCCCGCTCCGACCCGTCCCTCGACGCGCGTGTTCAACTCCAGAGGCCGCACGGGATTGTTCACGCGGCGCAAATGATAAGCGCCCGTCCCGCCGCCGCCGAACGCATAGACGCGAAGGAGATGCCTACCCGGTTCGGACAGCAAGGCCGTCAACATCGCGTTGCGGTTCGTCGCGCCGTCGTCGTCCGCCTGTATCGAATCGCCGCGCGGGTTGAAGAGTTGCAGAACGATATCGAACTGGTCGGACACTGCCTCGAAACGCTGAATCTGTCCGGGCTTCCCTTCAAACGTCCAGTATTCGGAGCCGCCCATCGGGAGCGTCCCGGTCGTGGCCTGCACGCCTTCGAGGTAAGGCTTGAAGGGTTGCGAGGTCGTGAGCGTGTAGCTGACCCCAACGCCGAGCGGCTGTGAGACGGCCACTTGATAATCGCCCGCCGTGTTGATGAGCGCGACCAGTTCGCCGCCCGCCTTCACGTTCGACGGCAAAACGACGAATGGCGGCACGCCGCCCTCCGGCACGTCCGCCTCGCCCTTTTCATTAACCGGAGGAATGAACGACAACGCCGCCGTGATCGCCCCGCCCTGCGCCTGTGCCTGAACTTTCAAGAGGTCGCCCGCCGCGCCTTTGAATGTCCACAGGTCGAGGCCGCCCGCGTCGAGCGGCCTGAGCGCGTTTGTGTCGCCGAGACGCGTCTGGAAAACGCGCGCCGTCGCCACCGTCAGAGCATAACTGCTGCTCGCGTTGGCCGAGCCGCTGGCCGCGATGCGCGCGTGATAGACGCCCGCCTGCACGGCGCGAAAGACCGTGCGCGCGCCCTGAGTCGAGTTGTCGGTTTCAACCTCCTCGCCGTTCGGCGCGTAAATCTCGACCGACGTATTGAAAGAAGCTGCGCGCGGTGTGACGACGAGCGTCTGCCCCGCCGAGGCGTTGAAGCGATGCCACTGCACGAGCGACTTGCCGAGCACGCCCGTGGTGCGCCCGCCGACCGGCGCATCGGTCGCAATGAACCGCCGGACGGTCAACTCGTATTTGCCGCCGCCCGCCTTCGAGGCGCGCACGCGCACGACGTAGGCCCCGCCCTTCTCAAGATGAGAGAGAAACAAAGAATCCTGCTCGCCCGCGCGAATGTCGTCGTTTTTGGCGACGACCGCGCCTGACGGAGACAGCAGTTCGACCGCCGGATCAAAGTTCTCCGAACTGACGCCGACAATCACCGTCTCGTTATCGCGTGCCGCGAGCGGCCATTCGTCGGTCTCACCCGGCGTCAGGACGTTGGAACTGGTGAAAGTGTCCTGCTGCTTGATGCGTCCGCCCTCAGACTGCTGCGCCGTGCAGACTGCCGGGACGACAAAGCTCAAGGCAAAGACAACAGCGCGCGCCATCAACAGGCGTGCGCGGCGGCGATTTCCGTTCATCATTTTTCTCCTCCGTTCAAAAGGCGTGTGCAAGATAGCAGAGAGTGTCTGAAAGCTGTCTTCTTAGCGTCTTGGCATGAAACTTATTCACACGCCAAGACGCCAAGCCGCTAAGAAGCATAAAAGTTGAGCGATTGAAGATGCGAGGTTTCACGTCGTCAATCAGTGGGCTTTGATGGTCGTCAATTTATAACCTCTCGGACACACAATGTTAAGCCGCTCTAGTTTTAATAAGCTTAACTTTGACCCAAACATATCACAGCCACATCTCGCCCGCTCTCGCAATTTCGACTACAATGTTCCGGCAATCAACCGATCTCTGAGCGACCATATCCGAAGCACATGAAGATTTCTATCTCCAGCGAATCTCTGCGATCACTCACCGCTCCGCTTCAGGAAGCGAATCACGCTTTTTCAGTCAGGTATCCGGACGAGGCCGGACGACGCCAGCCCGTGCATACGGTCTATGGCGGCGCACATCTCTTCAAGGCCGACACGACGCGGCGGCTGGGCACGCTCGCCCTGCGCTCGCTCGAACAGTTCGCGCCCGACGCCGCGCAGTTCGCCAAAGCTTTCGGTCTGACGGGCGCTGATGCGCTGCCTGCGTCACTCGAAGAAGACGTTGTCTTGAAATCGCTTCTGGAAACCAACGCGGAGGCCGTGCGCCGCGAACACAGGACGGCGTGGATGGCTCATACCATCTACAAGCGCGTCCTCGAAAAGCTGGGGCGCGAGCCGGTCGAAGATTTTCGCATTGATTTTGAAGACGGCTACGGCAATCGCCCCGACGCCGAAGAGGATGGACACGCCGAGGCGGCGGCGGCGGAAGTCGCGCGGGGAATGGCAGGGGGCACGCTCCCGCCCTTCATTGGCATTCGCATCAAACCGTTCACGGAAGAATTGCGCGAGCGCAGTATGCGGACGCTCGACATCTTCCTCACGACGATGGTCGAACGCTCAAGCGGCCTGATTGCCGATAACTTCGTCGTCACGCTCCCCAAAGTCGTGATCGCGGAACAGGTCTCCGCGCTCTCCGATTTCTTCGACCTGATTGAACCCGCCCTCGGCATCAGTCCCGGCTCTCTGAAGATGGAGATGATGGTCGAGACGACACAATCCATCATCAACCAGCACGGTCATGCAAATCTCCCACTCCTGCTCGACGCCGCGCGCGGGCGCTGCATCGCCGCACACTTCGGGACATACGACTATACGGCTAGTTGCAGCATCACCGCCGCGCACCAGCACATGATGCATCCCGCCTGCGACTTCGCGCGCCACATGATGCAGGTCGCTTTCGGCGGCACGGGCGTCTGGCTCTCCGACGGCGCGACCAACATCATGCCAGTCGCCCCGCACCGCGCGAAGGAAGGCGAGACGCTCAGCGAGCAGCAAGCGGAGGAGAATCGCGCGTCGGTCTATCGCGCGTGGCGGCTCCACTACGAGCACATTCAACACTCGCTCACCAATGCCTTCTATCAAGGCTGGGACTTGCATCCCGCACAACTGCCGACGCGCTACGCAGCCGTCTACGCTTTCTTCCTCGAAAGCCTCGAACAAGCTTCGGAGCGGCTCAGGAATTTTGTCGAGAAGGCGGCTAAGGCGACGCTCGTCGGCGACGTGTTCGACGACGCCGCGACCGGACAAGGCTTGCTCAACTATTTTCTGCGCGCCATCAACTGCGGAGCCGTCACCGAACAGGAAGCACTGGAACTAACCAGCCTGACGTTGCCCGAACTTCGCTCCGGCTCGTTCGTCAAGATTCTGAAAAACCGGCAGAGTTGAAATATTGAATGACAGCGCCACCTGTCTTCTGTGCGTCTTGATGTCCCGGCGCGAAACTAATTCTCACGCTGGAGAGGCTTGCAGGCGCAAAGAAAGTAAGGATAGCTAAGAAGATGGCTTTCAAACTCGGCGGCGGCGGTGAAGTTACGGAATCGTACCTGCCCGCGTATGATGATTGGCGGGACAGCTATTAATCAAAGGGGAGGTGATAAAGAATGGAGCGGGAATCTATCAACGATATTTTAGAAGAATTTGAAGCTATTCTGGAACAGTCGGGTGTCCATGCCGCGCTCAGATTTCTGAACCGGCGGACGGCACATCGTTTCACGGGAATTTACCGCTTCAACTCTCCGGCGCTCAGCAACGTCGCGCTCTTCGACCGCCACAATCCCGAACTACGCATCGGCGAAGATGCTCCCATGAGAGAGACTTATTGTTCCATCGTCGGTGCCACGAAAGCTCCCTTTGCGACCGCCGACGCACAACTCGAAGAGAGTTTGCGTGAGCACCCCGCCAGAGAAAACGTGCTCTCATATTGCGGCGTACTGCTTTGCGAGGTCGGTGGGAATCTGTTCGGCACGCTCTGCCACTTCGACCTCGTTCCGTGTCCGATTCCTCGACACGAGATTCCAATCCTTGAGGCCGCCGCGCCGCTCATTATGAAAAAGCTGCGCGCCGGGATGAGCAGACAAAAATTCGCCGCTACGCCCGCCTGATAAGTTTCGCCGCTCCCCAGCCGACCAGAATCAAGATCATCAGCACGATCCAGTTATAACCATCCGTGGCGACGGGAAAGTGAAAGTTGAGCATCGTGAAGACGAGCGGCACGACGATGTATGTGTTGTGCTTCGAGCGGTGTTTAGCGCGCGCGGCGAGCGCCGCATCGGGCGCGCGTCCCTCTTTGGTGGCGGCAATCAACTGGCGTTGCGCGGGCAGAATCCGCATCCACACGTTCGCCGCCATAATCGTCCCGAACATCGCGCCGACGTGCATATACATCGCGCGCCCGCTCATCACGCGCGTCAAGCCGTAGGCGATGCCCCCGATGAGCACGTAGGAGACGGCGGCGAAGATGAAATCGTTTTTCCCGACGGGCGTCTGCGAGAGCACGTCGTAGATGACCCATCCGACAACCAGCAGACCCAAGCCCGCGATGGCCGCCGTGCGATAGCTGACGGTCGTATCGGCGTCTAAGAGCAGGCCGCCCATGTAATAGACGAGGATCAGCAAGACCATGCCGGAGAGCCACGTCAACGCAGCCTCCCAGCGAAACCAGTGTAGTTTCTGCGCGAGCAGTTGTGGCGACTTCTGTTTTTCGACCGTGTAGAATCCGCCGCTGTGAACCATCCAGACGCGCCGCTCGTCGTCCGTCTTCGCCGCGCGTTCCGCTTCCTGAAAACGACCGTCGAGCCATGTAAAGTAATAGGTCGTGCCGATCCAGAGGATGCCTGTGAAAACGTGAAACCAGCGCACGAGCAGGTTCAGCCATTCGTTGATGATGGGGCTAATTCTCATGTGGTTAGCTTCCGCGATAGGTTGAATAACCGTAAGGGTTGAGCAGGAGAGGCACATGATAATGCTGCGCCGCGTCGCGCACTGCGAAGACGACGGACACCTGCGGATAAAAACCTTCGGTGTTGTTTGAAGCGAAATAGTTTCCGGTCTCGAAGGTCAGACGATAGACGCCCGGCGCGAACTTCGCGTCAGGCGCGAGAAGAGTTCTGAGCCGCCCGTCATCGTCAGTCGCGCCCTGTCCGAGCAGTTGCCAGCCGCCCTCCGCGTCCTGCGCCTCAAGTGTGACGGGCACGCCGCGCGCGGGACGACCGGAGGCCGTGTCGAGGATGTGTGTGGTAATCGCGCTCATAGTTTCAAAAGCTCACGCCGGTAGATTCAGCAGCTTACGCAGGCGTAGGTGCGTGATGCGTCGTTGCTCTTCGGCGGCGACACGCAGTTCCGTATCGCGCTCGTTGCCGAATCGTTCGTTCAACAACGCGAGCATCTCATTTGTGTTCTTGCCCGTCGCGCAGACGATGAAGATGAAACCGAACTTTTCTTCATAGCGGTGATTGGCTTGCGCGAGCATGGAGAGTGCTTCTTGTGATGTGTCGCGCGTCCCGGACTGCTCTTCTTCAGACCAACTCTGCGCATCGAGACTGACCTTCAGTTCGGACTGTCTTTCACCAATCTTCGGGTGACTGCGAAAAGCCTCAAGCCAATCTTCTTCACTTAGGCTCCACCAGATGCGGTGAGCTATCGCAAGCAGTCCGTTTGCATCCTGAAAGGGACGCCGCCCAGAAACCATTCGCGCCCAAGTTTTCGAGCCGCAGCATTTGAGCAGTTCGTCGGTTGCTTCTTTATCATCGAGGGCGTTGAAATGCCGCAGGGCATCCTCGCTGTGTAGAGGTGCGTCCGCAACATTCTCTTCTCTTCGTTCGATTTTGTCCGGCTGCTCGACTTCGCTCATCATCCAACCCTTTGACGTTTCAATCCGCGCGCGCGCTTGTCTTCCCGTAGACGCGCAGGCGGCTGACGCCTCCGTCGGGGTAAATGTGGAAACGAATGTGCGTCACCATGCCCGTCTCTTTTATCACTTCTTCGTAGGTGTGGCGCGTGTGCGCTTGGAGGCGCGTGCGCGGCAGCACTTCCTTCCATGGAAGCGATTCAATCGTAGATTCTTCGACCACCACACCCGACGCATCGCAGGCTTCGAGCGAGCAACTTTCGGGGAAGTTACCCTTGAAGTGTGAAGTGTCAACCTCGATGCGATGAATCGTGCCCGCGACGCCGAGACGGATCACAATCCAGTCGTGGCCGGGGCCGCGGCGGCGGCGCGTCTCCCATCCGTCGCTCATGTCCAGCCCGCGTCCGGGCATGATGAGATTATGCCCGTGTCCGAAAAACATGTCGCTTGAAGCGATGACGAGACCGCCGGTTTCCACCGCCGCGAGGTCAATGTCTGCGGCCTCGCGCGCGATGCGGCGCGGGTCGGGCACAACTTCGCCGTGGACGCGCAGGCGTGCCACGCCGCCGTCCGGGTAAATTTTGAAGCGCAGATGTGTGAAGCGCGTAGTGCCTTGCAGGTGAAAGAAATTCTGCGAGTCGCCTTGCAGTTGCGACGCCGGGAGAATCTCCGTCCAGACGGTCGTCTCGCCCGTCAGTTGTTCGGCGTCGGGAAAGCCTTCGACCGTGCAGGCTTCGATTGAACATTGCTCGGGGTAGTTACCTTTGAAGTGCGCCGTGTCCACAACGACGCCGCGAATGATGCCGGGCAAGCCGAGACGCACGATGCACCAATCGAAGCCGGGCGTGCGACGACGGCGCGACTCCCAGCCGTCCATCCACTTGCCGCGCTCCGTGTATTTGCCCTCGATGAAGACGGGCGCGGACGCTTTCAGTAGATTCTCTTTCGGCGCAAAGAAATCGTCGTTGGCATAGAGCACCGCCCCACCCAACCTCTCTGACGCAAGATCAATCAAGCCTGTGAAATCCATCGCTTCAGTTTTGTTCTCCTTCAAAATCCGGTTTCAAAGTTGAGGTTGGCACTACTCTCAACTAGCAACAAAGCTAGTCCACCCGCTCCCCGCCGCGCCTGAGCAACACGCCCGAAGGCGATGAAGTGAAATTCCCGCGTTCGTAAATCTTGCGACCGCGCAGGTAGGTCGCTTCAACGACGCCGCGCAGTGTCCGACCCAGATAGGGCGTCAGCTTGTGACGATGCTCGATGATTTCCGGCTCGACGCTGAAAGTTTCCTCCGCGTTCCAGATGCAGAGGTCTGCATCATACCCGGCGGCAATCGCGCCCTTGCGCCCGTCGAGACCGGTCAGACGCGCCGGAGCAGAGGCAAGCCAGCACGCGAGGTCTGTGAATGAATACCCGCGCCTGTGCGCCTCTGTCCAGACGAGCGGTAGGCGAAGCTGCAAAGAAGAGATGCCGCCCCACGCGTTCATAAAGTCGCCCTCCGCGCGCCGCTTCAAAACGGGCGGGCATGGTGAATGATCCGAAACGACCATCTCGATTAAATTCTCGCCGAGAGCCTCCCAGAGTTGCTCTTTGTTTTCGCGCTCGCGTATTGGTGGGCAACACTTGAACTCGGTCGCGCCGTCGGGAACGCTTTCGGCGTCGAGACAGAGATAGTGCGGGCACGTCTCAGCCGTGATGTGCAACCCTTCCCCGCGCGCCCGACGCATGGCGGGCAGCGCGTCGGCTGAAGAATGATGAACGATGTGCACGCGCGCGCCGAACTCGCGGCTGAGCGCAATCATCAACTCAATCGCTTCATTCTCTGCGGCGCGCGGGCGCGAACGCAGGAAGGTTTCGTAACGACGAGGGTCGCCGCCCGCAACGCTCGTGTGTGCGTGCGACGCGGACGCGCCTTCGCCTTGCGGAGCAGGCGCGTCGGCTCCATTCGCGTTCGCTGTCGCAGCAGCTTTCTCGACCGGGCCGGGAACTTCCGCATGCACAATCAGCGTCGCCTGCAAACGCGTTAGCTCCGGCAGCGCGGCTCGTAAGTCCTGCTCCGAAACGTTCGGAAATTCTTCGACGCCGGAATGAATCAGAAAGCATTTGAAGCCGACCACGCCCGCCTCGAAGAGAACGGGCAGTTCGCGCACGTTGTCCGGCACGAGGCCGCCCCAGAAGGCGACATCCACGGCACACTTCCCTTCCGCCGCCGCCAACTTTTGACGAAAGCCCTCGCGCGTCGTCGTCGGCGGAATACTATTGAGCGGCATGTCAACGATGGTCGTCGTGCCGCCTGCCGCCGCCGCGCGCGTCGCCGTCTCGAAGCCTTCCCAATCCGTCCGCCCCGGCTCGTTCACATGCACATGCGAATCAACCAGCCCCGGCAACACCACGCGCTCGCCCGCCTCCAACACCTCGCAATTTCGCGGCACATCCTCAAACGCGCCGACCGCAACGATGCGGCCATCGCGGATGTGAATCGCCGCCGCGCCGCAATGTTCGGGCGTCACGATGTGCTGTCCGCGTATGACCAGTTCAGATTCAACCATCAAGCGACTTTGATTTTCCTAATTTAATAACTGCTCTAAGATTTAAGCCCCTGCAAGAAATCCGCCAGTAGATTCTGCGAGACGCGGAGGCGGTAGTTTGCCGTCGAGCGAATGTCGTCAATCGGCACGATCTCTTTCGAGAGTTCTTGGACGGCTTCGCGGATTGCCTCGTCGTCGAGCGGTCGTGCGGTCAAAACTTTTTCAGTTCTGAGACAGCGCAGAACCGTCGGCGCAACGCTGCCGAACGCGATGCGGATTTCGCCGATGCGCCCCGCTTCCATCTGCGCCGCGCTCGCCAGACAAACTTTCGAGATGGCCTGAGCCTTACGCGTGCCGACCTTTCGATAATATTGCTGTCGTGTTCGCGGGACGCGCGGAAGGTGTATGCGGCTCAGAAGTTCGTCCGCGCGCATAATGGTTTGCTTGTATCCGGTATGGAAATCTTTGTAGGGCATACGGCGCACGCCCGCCGTCGAGATGAGTTCGAGTTCGGCATCATAGGCCAGCAACGCCGGGGGCGAGTCCGCCGCCGGAGAAGCATTGCAGATGTTGCCGCCGAGCGTGCCGCGATTTTGAATCGCAAGGCCGCCGGTCTCGCTCGCCGCGCGGCAGAGCATCGGAAATTCGCGCTGCAACGTTTCGTTAAGCTGTACCTGTGTGTAGGTCGTCAACGCGCCGAGCGTGACGGCCTCCGCCGTCTCCTCGATTCCGCGTAGTTCCGGCAGATGCCAGACGCTCAAAAATCTCTTATGCGCCAGCCGCCCCGATTCAAACAGCACCATCAAGTCCGTGCCACCTGCGAACGCACGCCACACGCCCGGCTCGCGCGCCAGCAGTTCAAGCGCATCATCGAGCGTGCGCGGAACTCTCAATTCATAATCAGGTAGATACGCCCTCATGCCTTCACGCTTTCGGGCGGCCCGGTTTCAAGATGCTGATTATGTTGAGAGGGCTGGCACGCTTGCACGACGGCTTCAAAGATTTTCATATAGCCGGTGCAGCGGCAGAGGTTTCCGGCGAGTCCGTAGCGGATGGCGGCTTCGTCGGGTTGCGAATTGCGCTCAAGTAGATTGACGGCGGCGAGAATCATGCCGGGCGTGCAGATACCGCACTGCGCGCCGCCCGCCTGAATGAAAGCTTCCTGCACGCGATGAAGTTGTTCGTCATTGACGGCGACGCCTTCGATGGTTGTCATCTGCGCGCCTTCAACCTGCACGACAGGAACGAGGCAACTATTAACCAACTCGCCGCCCAGCAGCACGCTGCACGCGCCGCATTCGCCCTCGCCGCAGCCCTCCTTCGTGCCCGTCAACTTCAACTCTTCGCGCAGCACGTCGAGCAGTCGCGCCATCGGGTAAGCATGCAGCGTGGCGGCCTTGCCGTTCAACGTGCAATGCACTTCAATCATGCCGCTCGCCGCTTTCGTCGTGTTGTTTGCTTCAGACACGTCCCTGCTCCTTCACGCGACCGCTTCCACATCTTCACTCGTCAAAGCATCCATAATAGTTTCGGGCAGCAGCGGGATTTGATTGCAACTGATGCCGGTCGCGTTCTCGAAGGCGTTGAGAATCGCGGGCGCAGGCCCGTCCATCGGAAGTTCGCCGATGCCTTTCGCGCCGCCGGGGCCGAACGTCGAGGGATGCTCTTCAAAGAAGACGCGGATGGGAGGAATGTCTGCGGAGGTCGGGATGATGTAGTTGGTCATCTGGTTATTAATCATCCGCCCGTCCTGCCAGACGACGTTTTCAAAGAGCGTGTATCCGATGCCCTGCGCCACGCCGCCTTCAATCTGCCCGGCGGCGAGAACTGGATGAATAACGCGCCCCACCTCCTGCACCGCGACGAAATCTTCGACACGCGTTTCATACGTCAGAGCGTCCACGGAAACTTCCGCGACATAGACGGCCCACGCATACGCGCCGTAAGCGTCGCCCCTGTATTTCTCGTCGTCCCAAGTGATGTCGGCGGGCTGCTTGTACTGGCTGAAAGTTTTGAGCGCGCCGAATTGCTCGACGTATTCCTTGCACGCGCGACGGAAATCTTCCGCCGTGTAACGAGACGCCAGCAGTCCCGCGCCGGTGAGCGTCTGTTTGATACCGAGCGCGGCGGATTCGACCAGTTTGCCGACAATCATGCAGGTACGCGAAGCGACCGTCGGGCCGCTGTTCGGGACGCGCGAGGTATCCGGCTGCGCCATCTCGATGAGGTCGTAATCAATGCCGAGCGCGTCGGCGGCAATCTGCGAAAAGATGGTGTTCGTGCCCTGCCCGATCTCCGTGCTCGCGGCGAGGATACGCACGCGTCCTTCCGGCGTGACCTCCGCGCCGACGACGGATTCCAAATACTTTTCGCCTGAACCCGTGAAGCCCGCACCGTGCATAAACGTGGCGAAGCCGATACCGCGTCTGATTCTGCCCTGAGAATTTTGGCGCGCGAAACGTTCGCGCTTCGCGTGGTAATCCGTCAACTCGAAGGCGCGGTCGAGCAGACCGTCCAAGTCGACTTTCTCGCGGATGACTTGTCCGGTCGCGGTCGTCTCGCCCTCGCGGATAAAATTGCGACGGCGAATCTCTTCGGGCGAGAGACCGAGGCGTCCGGCGATTTTGTCCATGTGGCGTTCCAGCGCGAAGATGCTCTGCGGCGCACCGAAACCGCGAAACGCGCCGTGCGGCGGAACGTTGGTCGCCACCGCACGGCTCTTGATGCGGACGCGAGGGCAGTTGTAAGGCCCTGCGGCGTGAATCGTGCCGCGCGAAAGGACGACGGATGAAAGCGTCGCGTATGCGCCGCCGTCAACCGTGAACTCAATCTCCATCGCTTGAAGCTGCCCGTCACGCGAGACGGCTGTGCGATGGCGCGTTAGCGATGGGTGACGCTTCGTCGTCGCCGCCATGTCTTCGGCACGGTTGTAGATAATCTTGACGGGCTTGCCCGATTTCCAAGCGAGCAAGGCGGCGTGTCCGGCGATCATCGAAGGATATTCTTCTTTGCCGCCGAAGCCGCCGCCCGTCTCGGTCTGAATCACGCGGATGCGCTCTTCCGCCAGATTGAATAATTTGATTAAGGCTTTGTGAACGTAGTAGGGGCATTGCATCGAACCCCAGACAGTCACGCCTTCTTGGTCGTTGGCGACGGCGATGACGCCGTTCGTCTCGATGTAGAGTTGCTCCTGCGCACCCGTGCGATACTCGCCTTCGACGATGAAATCGGCCTTCTCCCAGATTTCGTCAACGTTGCCTTTATCCACCAGAAAAGTCTTGAAGACATTATCCTCGCCCCAGATAATCTCTTTTTTGTTCAGCGAATCTTCAATCGTAAAGACGGCTGGCAGCGGTTCGATGTCAAAACGAATTAAGCGCCGCGCCTCTTCAAGCAGATATTTATCCGGGTGCGCGAGCAGAAGGATGGCTTCTTCCGGGTGATTAACAACAGCGTCGGCGAGATAAGGCTGATCGAGCAGAATCAGCGCGACACTGTTAGTACCCGGAATATCTTTGGCCGTAACAATCACGAACTCATCCCAAGGGATGCGCTCGTCGTAAACAATCTCGCGGATTTTCCCGCGCGCGACCGGACTGCGGACGGTCGCGCCGTAGAGCATCCCCTCGAAATTGAGATCGTCAATATAGAGCGCGCGGCCTGTCACTTTGTCGCGCCCTTCTTTACGCGGGACTGGTCGCCCGACAAGTTTCTTCTCCATTACCGACGCACCTGTGCCACGTTGGATTTCACCTTCTCCATCGAACTGTTTTGATCTTGGTGATTAATTACCATGCGATTGGGGCGTAAGCTTAGCACACACGGCACTCACGCGTTAAGAACCGCCGCGCGGACGTGGGGACGAAGGCAGAATACGACAGGCATGAAAAGCTTTAAGGAAAGTCGGCGGCAGGTGTGCCGTAAGGACTTGCGGACAAAAGCGGCGCGATTTATCGCCGGAACCCGAACTGCCAAGTTCGCTCACGATGTTTGCGGTGCTTTACGATCAGCGGTTTCGTACCTGAGCCAAGATACCCGTCCGTAGGACATAGATGGGTCGGATATTTTCCGAGCGTAGCCCAGTGAAGTGTGCTGATGACTCATGGGTAACCCGCACCCGGAGCCGACGTAGCCCGGCGAGCGCACGCCCAACTCTCTTTGCCACCATTCATCATCAAACCACGGGCGCACGGTCTCCATATCGCAGCTATCGTCCGTGTAGATCAGCCCGCCCTCGTTCAGCAAAGGCCACAGGTACTTGATGCAATCTCTCAAGGAAGAAACAAGGTCAACATCTAGAAAAGCGAGCGCGATGGGTTCACTTAAATCCGGCAAGGTGTCGGAGAAGAAGCCTTTGACGAAGCGACAAACGTCTATGCTTCCGTACCTCGTGATGTTCTCTTTAACTTCTTCCAGCCTTCCGACATACATCCCCGCTTCGTAGTGCCCGAACACTTTAAGATGTGGATAGTCGTGCGTCACCGCATCGTCTTCCGGCAATCCCTCGAAAGAGTCGCAGACAATCAACTCGCGGCCTGCAATCTCGCAGGCCAGAGAGAGGTTTGCGGTGCTCGCGCCTTTCCAACAGCCGCACTCCACGACCGCACCTGCAACCGATGCCGGGATAGTCAATATCTGGCGCGCCAGTTCAAGATGATAAATCCATGCGGTCGCTGCCGGAATTTGGGCGACGTTGGATTTAAAGCGGCCAACGAGGCGCTCCCTGTCTTCTCTGTTGAGGGCGAGTATTTCAGCTTCGTAGAACCGGCGTAGAGATTCCTGCTCGAAGGGATCAGCCAGGGCGGGCGGCGTTTTGAGTAAGGAGATGGCGTAGCGCGGATGGCGCAAAAGTTCGAGGGCGCGTTTAATCATGCGGGTATTTCCAGAGCGCGGAATGGCGGAGAACGTCTTGACCATGCGCATCAAAGTGGTTTTGGCTGGTGTAGTAGTAAAGGATTAAGCTTCGACGTGTGATTCCTTCGGGCGTGTTCAAAGGAATAGGATGGCCGTGATAGCTCGTCTCGTTCGTCGTAAAGACAACCAACTTATTGAACTCCGGTCTTATCTTTTTAATGCAAGACTTCAAATTCTCATCCCAAAATTCCAGATGGCCGCCCCAATCGTCTTGCCATTCGTGATTTAAAAACAAAATGACGTTTAATGCGCGAAAGCAGGAGAGCGCGTCCGAACGATTGCCATCACAGTGGATATGGAGAAGGCCGCCCCTGTGTGTCTCGTTCAGACCTCCGCCGCCCAGATAAGGGTCTGCGATGAGATGGGGAATGCCAGTCAGCCTTTCAAGGAATCTGAGGAAGTCGCCGGAGTGGAGGGCTTGAATAAGATTGAAGGACTGAGGTGGAATGTCAGTGTCGCGCTGCCAGTTCGAGCGCCACTTGATCTGGCTACGGGCGTCGTCCCTGTAATCACCTTCTGCTGTCGACGCTGGAAATTCCTTGAGGATTTTTAACAGGATAGCGGCGTTAACCGCATTGTCTATTTCGATGTGCGGGAAAGGCTCGGCAGAGCGGTATGTTTCCGGGGAGTAGCGCCGTAAGGATTGGTAATCAACCAGCGTGCGTGAGTCGCGCATGGTAACTCCTTAAAACGTGAGATGAGGCTGTGGGAAATGGTATATAACATGAGTTGAGAAATCAAGAGATATTTGTGCGCCTGACCCTTATGTTCAAGCCTGCGGGCACGGTCGCCTTTTGACAGAAGAAGTCCCGGCCGGGACTTCTTCGATTAGCTTTTTGAACGCGACACTTAATCGCCGCTTCCCACGCCGACTTTATATTCTTCGCTTTCCAACCCGGCTGTTTCATCTCTCGCGGCTTCGTCTGCTTCTCGCTGGGCGAGGTTGCGCCGTCGGGCGAAAACGGAGCGGACGCCCACGGCGGCGCGTCGCGGGACGGAGACGAGGCGACCCAGAGAGGCTCGCCACCATGCCGTTGATTTGATGTCGTCGAAGATGGAATAGGCGACGGGCGTGGCGATGAGCGTCAGCAGCAGTGAGAGCGTCTGGCCGCCAATGACGACAACGGCGATAGAACGTCGCTCTTCCGCGCCCGGCCCCGTCCCTAAAGCGAGCGGGAGCATTCCCGCGACGAGCGCCAGCGTCGTCATCAAAATCGGGCGCAGGCGGTCGCGGTTGGCCTGCATAATCGCCTCGTCGCGCTCCATGCCTGCGGCGCGCAGATTGTTCATGTGGTCAATCTGCAAGATCGAGTTCTTCTTGACGACGCCGAAGAGGACGAGCACGCCCAGCGCGGAATAGAGGTTCAAGGTGTCTCCCGTCGCCCACAGAGAGAAGAGCGCGAAAGGCACGGCGAGCGGTAAGCTGAGCAGAATCGTGATGGGGTGAATCGTGCTCTCGAACTGCGAGGCGAGAATCATATACATGAAGGCAATGGAGAGCAGAAAGGCGAAGATAAATTCCGTGAAGGTGCGTTCGAG
>CAXTRQ010000015.1:3922-14270 GCA_964246705.1 uncultured Pyrinomonadaceae bacterium | reverse complement strand
TATAAGCGGCGGGCAGATGCATCTCTTCGGCCGCCCCGCGTAGGGCTTCGAGACGGTCGGCGAGCGCATAACCCGGCGCAACCGAGGCGCGCAGAGAAACCTGCCGCTGGCGGTCGAGGCGGTCGATCCGCGAAGGGCTAATCTCCTCTTTGATCGTCACGAGGTTGTTGAGGCTGACCAGTCCGCCGCGCGAGGACGGCACGTAGAGGCGCGAGACTGCGCCCGCATCCCGCCGGTCGCGGTCTGTGAGACGCAACTGCACGTCGTAATCCTCGTTGACCGATGCATCGCGGAAACGTGAAACTTCCTGATCGCCGCCGACCATCAGTCGCAGAGAAGTGGCGATGTCTGCCGTGTCGACGCCCAAGTCGGCGGCGCGTTTGCGGTCTATCGAGACGCGCAGTTCCGGCTTATCGAGTTTCAGAGTCGTATCAGCGTCAACGATGCCGCCCAATTTTTGCGAGCGTTCGCGCAAATCGTCGGCGTAGCGGGCGAGCGCGTTGATGTCCGGGCCGCGCAGGACGAAATCAATATCGTAGTTCCCGCCGCCGATATTGAACGAAGGAGCATTCCGCACGCTCGCGCGTATTGGCGAATATTTGCGCAGCCGCTTTCTCACTTCCTGCATCACGTCGCGTTGCGTGTAGTTGCCGCGAAAGGCATCGAGCGGTCGCCCGGCGAGCGTCGAGCGCCAGAGACGCGAGATCGAAAAGGTGCGTTCCTCGTGCGGCGCGATGCGGACGTAGGCGCTACCCTGATTGACGCCGCCGAGGAATGAACCGCCCGCCGACCCCAACACCAGCCGCACGCCCGGCGTCTGCCGGATGTCGTCTTCAATCGCGCGCATCGCCTCGTTCATCACGGCGAGGTTCGTTCCTTCCGGCGCATTGAGGTTGACATCAAACTCCGCCTCGTCCACGTCGGTCGGGATATATTCCTGCTTCACCATCCGGTAGAGCGGCACGCTCGAAGCGATGACCGCGACCGCGACGATTGAAACCATGAGGCGATGGCGCATCGCCAATCCGAGCAGGCGCGTATAGACGCGATCAAGTCCGGCGTAGAAGCCGCCGCGCGACCCTGTGCTCTCATGACCGCCGTGCCCGCCGCCCTTCTCCGCCTCTTCCGTGCGCAGCAGCCGCGCGCTCATCATCGGCGTCAGCGTAAAGGAGACGAGCAGGCTGACCATAATGGCGACCGCCGCCGTGATGCCGAATTGATAAAGGAAGCGCCCTGAGATTGAAGACATGAAGGAGACGGGCAGAAAGATGACGACGAGCGAGAAGGTCGTCGCCAGCACTGCGAGGCCGATGTCGGCGGTCGCCTCGCGCGCCGCGCGCATGGCTGTCATCTTCTTCTCTTCGACGAAGCGAAAGATGTTCTCAAGAACGACAATCGCATCGTCAATCACGACGCCGACCATCAACACGAGCGCGAGCATCGTCACGCTGTTCAAGGTGAAATCGAGAGCGCGCATCATTGCAAAGGTCGAGATGACGGAAGCGGGGATGGCGATTCCGGTAATCAGCGTCGAACGCCAAGAGCGCATGAAGGCGAGCACGACGAGGCACGCGAGCAGGCTCCCCAAGACGAGGTGAAGTTGAATTTCGTGCAGCGCCGCTTCGATATAGCGCGACTGGTCGCGGATGATTTCGAGTTTCACATCGCCGGGCATCTGCGCCGCGACGCGCGCCAGTTCGCGCTTGACGTTGCCGATGACCTCGATGGTGTTTGCGCCCGACTGCCTCCGAATTTCCAGCGTCACGGTCGGTACGCCGTCCAGACGCGCCACCGAACGCTGCTCCTTCGTGCCGTCCTCGACGCGCCCGATGTCGCGCACGCGGACGGGCATCCCGCCGACGCTTGAGATTGTGAGATCATCGAAGGCGCGCGGGTCGGCGTAGCGACCGAGCGTGCGTAGCGTCAGTTCGCGCTTTCCCGTGTCCACATTCCCGCCGGGCACGTCCGCGTTCTGTCTCTGGAGAGCTTGCCGCACCTGCGTAATCGGAATCCGGTAAGCGTTCAGGCGGTCGGCATCAATCCAGACATTAATCGCGCGCTCAAGCCCGCCGACGACGGCCACTTCGCCGACGCCTCCTGCGCGCTCCAACTGTACCTTGATAATCTTGTCGCCGAGTTCGGTCAACTCGCGCACGCTGCGGTCGGCTGAGAGCGCGACGGTCATGACGGGCGCGCTGTCGTTATCGAATTTCTGCACGACGGGCGGCGTTGCGTCTTCGGGCAGGTCGCGGATGATGGTGCTCACGCGGTCGCGCACGTCCTGCGCGGCGGAGTCAATGTCGCGGTTGAGATTGAAAGTGACGATGACCACAGAGACGCCCGGCGCGGAGACCGAGCGCAGTTGGTCAATCCCCTCGACCGTGTTGACGACCTCCTCGATGCGCCGCGAAACTTCCGACTCAATCTCTTCGGGCGATGCCCCCGGCAGGCTCGTCCTGACGCTCAGCGTCGGCAGGTCGACGGACGGAAAGCGATCCACACCCAACTTGAAAAAGCTCGCCGCGCCGACCACCACCAGCGACAAAATAATCATCGCCGCGAAGACGGGACGCCTGATACAAATTTCCGCAAGCTTCTGCATATCTTGAAAAGTCTGAGAGTTTGGAGTCTGAGAGTCCTCAAGTCTGAAGACATTTTTTCTTGACTGCGGACTTTTAGATTTTATTCCACCACGTTGACCGCTTGTCCCGATTGGAGGTTGCCGGGTTCGAGGATGACCGAGTCACCGACGTTGACTCCGGCCAGAACTTCCGTCCATTCGGCGACGCGGCGGCCAGTCGTGATGGCTTTCTCCTGAGCCTTGCCGTCCTGAACGACAATCACTTTTTCGATTCCGGCGAAGGTTACGACCGCGCTCGTCGGGATGGTGACGGCCATGCTCGCATCGTCGGTGATGATGTCGGCGCGCGCGAAGCTGCCCGGTCTGAGCGCGCCGTCGTTGCTGATTTCCGCCTCGACGACGAGCATCCGGTTCTGCTCCGTAATCGTCGGACTCAAGCGCACGATGCGCCCTGCGTAGGCGTTTCTGCTGCCCTCGACCGTCACGCGGACGGGCTGACCGGCGCGCACGCTGGGCGCTTCGCGTTCGGGAACTTCGGCGCGGAAGCGCAACGGGTTAACGCGCACAATCTGGACGACCGGCGCGCCCGCCGCGAGATATTCGCCGATGCTGGCGCGCTTCTCCTGCACGACGGCGTCGAAGGGCGCGGCGATAATCGTGTCGGCGAGTTGCTGGCGAGCGAGCGCCACTTCCGAGCGGCGTTGCGCGAGGAGCGCCTGACGATTGCGTATCTCTTCGATGGAATCCTGATAACGGCTGAGCGCGACCTTGTAGGCCGCGTCCGACGTGTCGTATTCGGCGCGCGCCACCACGCCCTGCTCAACGAGCGTGACGATGCGCTGCCGGTTCGTCCGCGCTTCTTCCATCACGGCGCGCGCCTGCCTGACCGTGCCGGTCTGTTCCGGGTCAACGCGGTCGTCCACGCCGTCGGGCGAAAGACCGAGGCGCGCACGCGCCTGAGCGAGCGCAGCCTCCGTCTGCTGAATGCGAATTTGATAGTCCTGCTGTTCGACCTGTGCGACGACCTGCCCGCGCCTGACGACGCTGCCCAAATCAACATTGACCGCGCTCAACCTGCCCGGAACTTTCACGCTCAGGGTGGCCTGATCCTGCGCGGCGAGAGTGCCCGTCACGCTGACGCTTGTGCCGACAGGCATCTCCGCGACGCGCGTCACCTTCACCTGACGCACGCCCTTCTCTTCGCCTCCGGCGCGCGCCTCCTGCGCCGATGTCGGGTAGTCGCTCTTACAACCCGCCGCCGCGCAGGCTACGACGAGACAGAGAAAAAAAGCGACGCGTTTTTTTTTAAGGTGAACGAAATTGAGAGCAGAGCCGGTCAATATCATTACTCAACTTATAACTTCTGCTGGATTGTTTAAAGTTACCGTCAAGAGAAGCGCCATTTTATCACGTGACCGCGCGAAACCTGAGCGCAGTTCAAAAAAGATGCCGTCTTAATCTTTGCGCCTCCCGGGGGGGTTTGGGGTATGTTTTTTTGTTGTGTTATAAAATTTTTCTTTTTTTTTGTTCTTCTAAAAATATTCTACACCAACCCCCCCGGGGGGGCGCGGCAGAGGGGTTGAAGGCTTTTCTAACTTCGCGTCTTGAAAGCGCGCAGTTAGAAACTGCGGCGTATTAGATATGACATCTTGACGAAGAAGACTCGACCGTTGCGGCGGAAGCCCGGTTCGAGTTGTTCGTTGAAGGGGTTGAAGCCGTTGCGATTCAAATCGTCGTTGTAGCCGACATAAAAGGACGTGCCCGGATTCGGCGTCCAGCCGAGAAGAAATTGCCCGCGCACGTTGGCCGCCAGCGTCGAATAGTCAATGCGCCCGCGTGCAAAGAGGAAACGTGTGAACTGGTAGGTCGTGCGCAGGACGTAGATGTTTTCGTCGAAGGCGACGAGACCTGTGTCCTGCCGCGTCAGGCGTGCCTTGGTGTAACCGAGCGTGGTGCGCCAAGCGCCGGTCGGCTGGAGAGTTAAGCCCGTATCTATGTCGAAGGAGTTGGCTGAGCCGGGATCGAGCGGGGCGGTGCAGACGGCGGGCGGCACGTCACCTCCGCACAATCCGGCATCTTCGGCCTCGCGTGCGGCGAGCGCGCCGGGGCTGATGCGTGGGAATCTTGAAGAACCGCTGCCGAAGTCGAAGTCGAAGACGCCGTGGCGCGTGCCCAAGAACATGTAGAGAGAATACTTTTTACTGGGCGCGGTCTCGCCGTAGACGAAGATTGTTTTGTAGTAGGTCGAGCGCTCGGAATCCGCTCCGATGAATGCGCCTTGTCGCCCCGCCGCGCGCTTGGGGCCAAACTCCTCTTCAAAGACGCGCTCGTATCCGACGTTCTCGCCAATCTGGATAAAGGTCTGGCGCGTAAGTTTGAAATTAAAGTTGCTGCCGTTAGTCCAACCCTGCAAGCGACCCTGCCAATCATAATTGGCGTCGGTGAAGTTCTGGAAACGGAACTCGGTCAGCGTCCGTTTCGGCTGCGGTTCGGTGCTCAGTCGAAAGGCGAACTCGGCGTTGTTCGTGTTGTTGCGGCGGACGAAGCCGACATCCGAGCGGTAGTCGCGCGTGCGCCCGGCGGCGTTGAAGACGTAGCCGAAGTGCCGGCCCGTGTAGTCCCACACGTATGAATAGGCGAAGGCGTTGCCCGTCCGGTAGATGTTGCTTCCGAGGTCTGCATCGCGGAAGAAGGTGCGCGAAGTCGTCCCGATCAACTCGAAGCTCGTCACCGTCTTGGGGTCAATTTTGAAACGACCGTCGAAGCCGAGCAGATGATTGTGGCGCTCGATGAAATTATAAGTCGTCGCAAAGAATCCGAGGCTGCTCTCGCGCCCGACATCGCGCTTGAGGCGCAGCACGCCGATGTAGGCGTTCTTATCGAGGAATTTCAAGCGGTCGTCCGGCGTGTCGCTCTCTACGTTGCGCCTAATCTCTTGGCGCTCCTCGTCCGAGAAGTTGCCGGGCGCGTTGTCGGAGGCCATCAGGAGGCCGAAAGTGTTGCGCCCGCGCTTGCCCGAAAGCTTGAGGGCGATGTCCGGGTCAACGATGGCGCGGGTGTGCACGACCTGACTCTGCGTGCGGAAGATGTCAATGCCTTCGAGGAAGAACGGGCGTTTTTCTTCAAAGAAGATGGGGAAACGCTGGTTGGCCGTGACGACCGTCTGGTCTGCTTCAACCTGCGCGAAATCGGGATTGAGCGCAAGGTCGAGCGTGACGGTCGGCGTGATACCGAACTTCGCCGTCAGCCCCGGCTCAAAAGTTACAGGCTTGTTCTCGAAACGCTCGCCCGGCAGCGCGGCACGGCCTAAGTCGCTGGCCGTGAGCGTCTGGACGCGCTTGCCCGTCTCAGAGAGCGTCAAAGTCGGGATGAGTTCCAGCGTCCGCTCCGTCGAGATGCCTTCCAATCCGGTGATGTGTCCGGTCTGCGCGAGCCAGTTCGTGATGTCGCGCGAGATCGGCATCCACATATCAAGCTCGTTGTTGAATCGCTTGATACGACGATAAAAATGGACGCCCCACAGCTTTCCCTTGCCAGCCTCGTAACGCAGAGACTTGAACGGAATCGCCACCTCGACTATGTAACCGCTCTCGTTGACTTCGCCTTTCGATTCGACGACGAAATCAACGCTGAAATCTTCGTTCCCGTCCTCCGTCATCACGCCGTCGGCCTGTATGCCGAACGGGTTAAAGTTCATCTCGTAGGCTTTGCGCTGGTCGTTGAAGGTGTCGAAGAAGAGGCCGACGTAATCATCATCGAAAATCGCGTCGCGCTTGGCGATGTTCGCGCGCACCTTATCTTTTTCATCGAAGGCGCGATAGGCGACATAGAGAAACTTCGCGTCGAAGCCGATCAGGACTTCCGTCTGCTTCGACGCCGCGATGTTGTCGCCGGGCTGCACTTGTTGGAAATCCTTCAGCACTGCCGCCGTCTTCCACACGTCGTCGTTCAATTTGCCGTCAATCACGGGCGGCTTCTCAAAGCGCGTGAGGCGAACCGGCTGAGCCTTTTCCGGCGGCAGCGCGATGGAGCCGCGCGCACCTGAAGTTTTAGCGACAGCGGCGGCAATTGGTGGCGGGCTGTCAGCCGCCGGAGACTGCGCGGCGGGAGGGACGGCGTCGGAAGTTGCAGGTTTAATGTCGGTCGGAGTTGGAGCCTCGCCTGAGTTGCCGGAGGTCTGACCGGAAGAAGATTGTGTTGAGCCGCCGAATGTCTGAGCAGGAGAGCCGGAATTTTGCGCAGCTTGTGCGAAGATGACATCGAGCCGATTGAAGTTCTGGCTGACGCGTGCCGTCGCGCCTTCTTCCAACGCGAAGGAGAGAAGGATGCCGTCACCCTGCCGCTCGATTCGCGTATGCGTGAAACCGCGTCCTTGTAAATCGCCCGGCGTGAGTCCTGCCGACGCGTGGGGAATCAGCACGTAGAAACTCTTGCCCTGTCGAAAAGCCTTGTAGTCGCCGAGCGGCGCATCGGATGTCACACGCACGCGCGCGCCTTCGGGCAAATCAGAACTGCGGAGCGGAGCGAGATGCTTCAGAGGCGGTGCGCCCGTCGCCATCGGAGGGCGCGCGGCGGCGACATCGTTAGCCAGCAGCGCCGTCTGTGCGACGACGTGTGTGGACGCGGCTAAGAGAAGCAAGAGAGCAAGAGAGCAGGCCAGAGCGTTGGCCGACGAACGACATCCGTTTTTCATATTGGCTTCCCGGACTCTCAAACCCTGCGGGGTTGCGAAGGGTTTACGACATCGAGTTGGTGTTGTTTCGACTGACGGAGCTACTTCAATATTTGGACGAGCGATTCTAGCGAGAACAGCATTTAGCCTACGTTAGACGTATGCACGAGCCGGAATGTTCCTTTAAGAGAGGGAAATTCCGGCTCGTGCTCTTTTATTTTACAATTTTTTACAAGCCCGACGCTCTCCGGTCGTGAACCGTCGGCGCGCGGCGAGGGAGCAGCCATTTTAACGCTGGCGCAAGACGATCTGGCCTTCGCCCGTCCGCAGCTTAAAGACTTCGCCGCCGCGCCCGACGCGCCAGCGACGCACGCGCTTCTCGGCGCTTGAGCCGTCTTCCGCCACCGCCCAGCCGTCGCTGATGACGCTCCCGGCGTCGGTCTCGATAGTTGCATTGGAGTCTGAAGGCATCGCCAGCGAGATTGTACCGTCGCCGGTTCGCGCGCCGAGGCGCGTGAAGCGTCCTTCGAGCGTGATGCGCCCGTCGCCGGTCGTCGCGTCGGCGTCGCCCTCGAAATCCGTGATGCGGATGCGTCCGTCGCCCGTGTTCGCGCGCAGGCGTCCGCGCCCTTCGCTCACGTCAATCGAGCCGTCGCCCGTGTTCAACTCCAACTCGCCCTGCACGCCTTCGACTCTCAGACGCCCGTCGCCGGAAGAGATATTCAAGGCCGCGCTACGCGGAACGTAAATTTCCAACTCGACGGACGCGCCCGAACTGAACGAGACGATGCGACCATTACGCGAGACGACCTCGCGCGCAAAAGCTTTGTCGAACTCCGTCGTGATACTGACTTCCGAACCTCCGCTCGATGAAGTTGTGCCGTTGTCGTGCACTTCCGTATTCCGTGTGTTAGTCCCCCGCGTCTTGAGCTTGATACCCTTCATCTCTTTTTCGTCCATCGCGCGCTTGACCGCCGTATAAGTTACCTCCTGCTTATCCCACGCGTGGACGGTAATAGGGCCGTCGAAATTTTTGATGAGCACGCGCGGCGTGCCGGTGGTCGTGAAGGTATTCGATTCGCGCTCAATCTGGCGGCCTCCGTCGCCTGAGACGACGATGCGCTCATGTCCCATTTCCCGGTTCACGTCGGCGACGGCGCGCGCCGCCTCGCGGCCTGCCTCCTGTGCTTCACGGGCGGCCTCGCGCACGGCCTCCTGCGCTTCGCGTTGTGCTTCGCGCTGTGCTTGCAGCGCCTCGCGTTGTGCTTGTTGCGCCTCGCGCTGGGCTTCCTGTTGCGCCCGCTGCCCTTCGCGCTGCGCTTCGAGTTGCGCGCGCTGGGCTTCACGTTGGGCTTCCTGTTGCGCGCGTTGCGCCTCGACCTGCGCTCTCTGCGCTTCGAGTTGTGCCTCGCGCAGAGCCTGCTGCGCTTCACGCTGAGACTCGCGCGAAGCGTTCTGGGCTTCGAGTTGCGCGCGTTGCACTTCACGCTGCGCCTCGCGCACGGCTCGGTCAGCTTCACGCTGCGCGTTCGCGGCTTCGCGTTGCGCTTCGCGCTGTGCTTGCTGCGCTTCGCGCTGTGCCTGCTGTGCCTCTCGCTCGGCTTGGCGTGCTTCCCGCTCAGCTTCCAACTCGCTGGCGTTACTGGTTTCCGAGAGCAGATTCATCGCCGGGCTGAGGGTGCGACCATCCGCCGCATGACGAATCGTGATTGAGCCGTTGACGTTGTTCAGACGGATGCGGACACCACCGCGACCGAGACGACCCGCCAGTTCACGACCGACATAATCGCCGCGCCGCACCGGAAGATTGAAGTCGTTGTTGATGCCGCCGTGGACGGTGTTGGCTCGGACTTCGGCCTGCGCGTCCGAAGGGATGGTTAAGAGAATTTGACCGTTGACTGAACTGAGCGTGAGAGGTTTCATTTCATCGAGACGCTCGAAAGTCGCTTCGAGCCGCCCGTTGATGACTGACAGCTTGGCTTCGCCCGTGAGGCCGCGCGCCGCCAGTTTCCCGTTGATGGATGAAGCAATACAATCGCCCTTGATGCCTTCGATGTCGAGCGGCCCGTTGATAATGTTAATCGCATCCAGACGCGCACGGCGCGGGACGGTCAGCGTATATTCGACCTCCGCCGGATTGTTTTGGCGGCGGCCTTCCTCGTCCGTCCAACTCGTCGTGTTGGATGGATACTTCGTCTTGATGCGGACGGCATCGGCGGTCGCCTCCACTCTAATCTCAGCCTCTTGCAGTTTCTCGGCGGTGTAGGCGCGCTTCACGGCATCAACTCTCACCTCGTTGCGATCCCAAGCCGTGATGCGCACCGCGCCCGTGATGTTATCAAGGCTGACGCGCCCTTCCTGCGCCAGCGGATATGTTTGATGAAATTCTTCGCGCAGTTCGCCGCCGCCGTCGGTCTGCGCGCGGGTCGCGCCCGCCGTCAGAAGCCATACGGCGACCGCCATCAGCGAAAGCAATGCGCGCTGCTTACTCAACATCTTCCAATTGTTTCTATCAATCATCTCGATTATTTCCTTACCGTCAAAATTTATTCACGGTCTGTCAAAGCGGCTCAAAGCGTACTCACTTGCCGTCTGAATTGGAAACACCATGCACAGGGCGTTTGTGGCAAGAATTATTGAAAGATAACTATTTTTCAAGAACGCAGCCCAGCCGGCGCGACAGGAGTTTTTAGCCCCGGAGGAGCTAAAAACTCCTGTCGCTCCCCTTGGTTTTTTTTTTTTCCCCCGACCTACAAAAAAAACCCCCCCCCCCCGCCCCTGCTGGGCTGTAAAAACTATTTCTTACGCAAATGCACTGTGCCGCTGAAGGAAGAGAGGTTGACCTCGGCATCGCCCGTTCCGACTACGCCGTAGAGCACGCCTTTCGTAAACTTCTGTTTAATTTTCGCGTTGGCGGCTGCCTCGATTGGGAAATCCGTGATGATCTCTCCGCTGACGAGGACGCGCGCGTTGACTTTGAAGGATGAATCGGCGGGCACGGTCAAGACTACATCTCCGCTCGTCGTCTTCAAAGCGTAGCTTCCGCCACGCGCGAGTTGCCCGTCGAAACTGACGCTGCCGCTGACGGATCGCCC
>CAXTRQ010000015.1:0-3912 GCA_964246705.1 uncultured Pyrinomonadaceae bacterium | reverse complement strand
ATTCTTTCGAGTCGCACGTCGCCGCTCGTCGAAACGGCGACGAAATCATCCCGCTCGTCAGCCGTGCCCACGCCCGTCGCTTCGACATCGCCGCTCAGTGCGCTGAGCCTCATGCGCCCCTTCGAGTCCCTGAGAAAAATGCTCCCGCTCAGGCAAGTGATCTCGGCTCCGTTCTGAACGCGGCGGATGTCCACGTCGCCACTCGCGCTGTCAACGCGCGCCTCGCCTACGTCCGAGATTTCGATGTCGCCGTTGCGGAGTTTGAGGTTGACGATAGCGCCGCGCGGAACGTCCAGTTCGACATTGCCCGTGCCGTCATATTCTCCCGGCTTCAATTCCTCGTCCTCGGAATTTGAGACGAGCACTTCGAGCCGCCGCACGAACTTCGAGCCGCCCGACTGCGCTGCGTGGCGCAGTTCGAGTTGCTCGACCCCGCCTGCGCGCGCGCGGACTTCGCGTTTATCCCAACCGCGCACGACGATATTGCCCGAATCAAGAAAGAGCGAGACGACCACATCCGTCTCGGTTGCGACGCTGCGCGTCAATGTCTGTTCGTCGTCGCGGTGCTTACTTGCGTCGTCCGTCTCTTCCGAGCCGAGCGCGTTGATTGAGAGCGACAGGGCGAGAAGAATAGTAATGATTAAGTAACAGAGTTTCATTTTTGATAATTCCGTTTAGCGTCCGAGCGCGGACGACTGCGCCTGATCGGCGACCGCCGTCAGCAAATCGAGCTTGCTCTGGTAAGCCGAGAACAGAAATCCGGTCGCACCCGCGTCCTGCGGATTACGCAGAGCGGCGCGGCGTGTCTCTTCGATAGCCTTATCCACCACTGCGAGATTGCGTTCATAGTCGGCGCGGACGTGAGGCGTGAGCGCGGCATCGCCGCCCGCCTTAATCGCACGCGACAGAGACGCGATGGCCTGCTGATAATTCTCTTCGCCGGGCACGGTCTTCTGCGCCACTTCATTTTCAACCGCGACAGCGACCGGCAAGTTATCAACTGCTCGACGTGTCGGCAGCACTGCGCGACCGCGCCCCGTGGAAGTATTTTTAACTTTGACGATGCGCCCGCCGCTTTCCGAAATCGGAGTCGCCACCGCCGGGGCAGCCTCTTCTTGAGAGCCGCCCGTCACCGGCGCGGGTTTAATTTCCGGGTTTGAAGGGACGGCTGCAATCTGGCTGTCCGTTTGACCGTTAGGATGTGTGCGGCGCAGTTGAATGGTGGCAAAGAAGACGACGAAAGCGACGACGGCGATGAGGCTGGCGAAGGCTGCGGCGCGCTGCGGCGCGGTGGCGAACGGAGCGACGAGTGCGGTCAGCAATCCTTTCAAATTCCAACTCGAACTTTTGCGTGTCGCATGGTGTGCAGAGTTAAGTTCGCCGATTGCCGCCTCAATCCGTGTGCGCAGAATTTCCGTCGGGACGCCCAGAGATGCGTCGGGCGCGAAGGCGGCGGAAAAAAGCGCGAGTTCGCTTTCGGCCTCGCGGAGAGCCTCCGTGCACGAAGCGCACAGGGCGAGATGCGTCTCGGTTTCCCGCATCAATTCGGGAGCGAGTTCGCCATCCGCGAAAGCCTGCAAAATCCCTTCGTCTAAGCACTTCCTTTTCATCGCCGTCCTCCAATTTTCCCGTACACCCGCATGAACTCTTTCCGCCCGCGCGCAATCAGGCTGCCCACGTTCGCTTCGTTGACCGACAACGTCTGCGCGATCTCGCGATACGACAATCCCTGCTGCTTCAGCAAAAGACAACTACGCATCGGCTCTTTAATCTGCGCGAGCGCGCGGCGGGCTTCCTCGATCTCCGTGCGCCGCTCGTAATCCACGTCGAGCGCGATGGTCTGCCCGTCGCCCACCACGACGCCCCTGACGAACTCATCTTCGCGTGCGACGCTGCGTGTGCGTCCGCGAATCGTGTTGAGTGCGACGTTCGACGCCACTCTCAGCAGCCACGCCCGGAGATGCTCCTCTCCGTTCAGAGAGTCGAGGTGATGATAAAGTTTGAGAAAGACCTCTTGCGTCACGTCTTCTGCCAGCCCGACATCGCGCACGAGAGCGTAAGCCGCACGGTAAACCGCACGGTGATGCAGCATGAAGGCTTCATCGAAACCAACCGAGGGGGCTGCTGTATCAATCGTCTCTGGCACAGAGTCCATCAAGGCTCTTGCTCGTTCGCTCATTTCGCCGCTTTCATCCGACCGGAACACCCGCGAACATTCAACCAACAAACTGTGGTCACAAACCGCGATTTCAAAGCCCAATCTATCATCAACCTCTTCTCAAATGCACATCGCGCACGCTCTCTTCAGCTTCCATAAAAAGCCCTCAATTTAGCGGCTCTCACAACATAAACACCGCAAGCAAAGGTTTTGTGGCAGGAAACTTCGAGCCGCCGGAAATAATTGTCCGGGCAGTGCCCGTAGGCGACAAATCGCCGGGCTATTCTCACCTTGTCCCTCCGTGACTCAACGGCACACGACTTTCGCAAGAGGTCAGTAGTCGCTACGGGACATCGGAGAGCTTACTATCTGAACGGCTTTCGAGAGTGTGGCAACTACCTTTTGCACGACAGGTATTGTAGTCTCTTTGTTGTCATGCTTCGGCTGAATTCATCCGACTCTCAAAATTAAGGAAACTTCTGATTGATGACTGTTGATAACCGAACTGGCGCAGGCAACGCGAGTGCAGCGAGCGGCGACGCGGGTCTCGATGCTGCCGCCCGGCAAGCACTGCACGATAGCCCGTTCATGCGCGCCTGCCGCCGCGAGCCTGTCCCGCATACGCCCGTCTGGTTGATGCGACAGGCCGGACGCTACATGCGCGAGTATCGTGAAGTGCGCGCGCGCACATCCTTTCTCGAACTGTGCAAGACGCCTGAGCTTGCGGCGGAAGTAACGGTCTATGCTGCCGAGCGGCTTAGTGTGGACGCCGCGATTATCTTCGCGGACATCCTGCTCATCATCGAACCGATGGGACTCGACCTTGAGTTCAGCAAAGGCGAAGGTCCCGTCATCCACAATCCCGTCCGCACCGCGCGCGATACGGAGCGCCTGCGCGAAGTCGAAGACGTGGGCGCGCTCGATTACGTCTATCAGGCCATCAATCTCACGCGCCGCGCGCTGCGCTCCGACGTGCCGCTCATCGGTTTTGCGGGCGCACCCTTCACGCTCGCCTCCTACATCATTGAAGGCGGGGCGTCGAAGAATTACGTCCACACGAAGACGCTGATGCACAACGAACCGAGCGCATGGCACGCGATGATGCGACTGATTGCACGCGCCCTCTCGCGCTATCTCAATGCGCAGATTGCCGCAGGGGCGCAGGCCGTCCAACTTTTCGACTCGTGGGTGGGTTGCCTGTCGCCCGATGACTACCGTGAATACGTCATGCCGCACGTCCGCAGCGTCATCGAAAATGTCGCGCCGGGCGTGCCCGTCATCCACTTCGGTACGGGCACGGCGACGCTTCTTGAATTAATGCGCGAGGCCGGAGGCGACGTGATTGGCCTCGACTGGCGCGTGCGTCTGGACGAAGGCTGGCGGCGTCTCGGCGACGTGGCGGTGATGGGCAATCTCGATCCCGTCCTGCTCTTCTCGGACGTGGAAGTAGTCAAGCGCGAGGCCGGGAAGATTCTCGACAGCGCAGCCGGACGCCCCGGCCACATCTTCAACCTCGGCCACGGCATCTTGCCCGAAACGCCTGTCGAGAACGTCATCGCATTGGTTGACTATGTGCATGAGAAAAGCGCGCTCTAAAAGCTCATGTCTAATATGAATCAATCTTACGACGCGATATTGGTTGTCTCCTTCGGTGGGCCGGAGGGGATGGACGAGGTGTTGCCGTTTCTCGAAAACGTGCTGCGCGGGCGCAACGTTCCGCCGGAGCGGATGCGCGCCGTCGCACATCACTACGA
>CAXTRQ010000014.1:38605-56934 GCA_964246705.1 uncultured Pyrinomonadaceae bacterium | reverse complement strand
GGGGGACGGCGCTGAGCATGGTGGCCGGGCGCGCGGGGCATGAGGTGCATCTGTGGTCTCGCAACGCGAAGGTGGTCGAAGAAATTAACCGCACGCGTGTTAATAGTAGTTATCTCGCGGGGCACGAACTGACGGGCGATGTCCGTGCGACGCGCGACGTGAGCGCGGCGCTCGAAGATTCGCAGATCGTGATTCTCGCCGCGCCGTCGCATGCGACGCGTGAGCTTCTGACGAACGTGCGCCCGCTGGCGAGGCCGGAGACGATCTTTGTCAGTGCGACGAAGGGCATCGAGATTGAAACGGGGAAGCGCATCTCTGAAATCGTCGCGGATGTCTTCGGGCAGAGCGATGACAGCGGCGGCGGGGCGCGCTTCGTCTGTCTCTCCGGCCCCTCTTTCGCGCAGGAGGTGGCGGCAGGGCAACCGACAGCCATCGTCGCCGCGAGCACGGACGAGACTTTCAGCCGCATGGTGCAGGAGACTTTGAGCGTCCAAAATTTTCGCGTCTATACGAACGACGATACGACGGGGACGGAACTCGGCGGCGCATTAAAAAACGTCATGGCGCTCGCCGCAGGGATAGTCTTAGGTCTCGGATTGGGGGCGAACAGCGGCGCGGCGCTCATCACGCGCGGTTTGGCAGAGATGACGCGGCTTGCTCTCGCTCAGGGCGCGCGCGTGGAAACTTTAATGGGCTTGGCCGGACTCGGCGATCTGGTCTTGACCTGTACAGGTAGCCTGTCGCGCAATCGTTATGTCGGTCAGGAACTCGGACGCGGTCGCATGCTCGACGAAGTGCTCGGCGGGATGAAGGAAGTTGCCGAAGGCGTCCGCACGACGCGCGCTGTGAAACTGCTGGCCGCGCGCGCGCGCGTCGAGATGCCGATTACCAACGAAGTTCATGCCGTGCTCTACGAGGGCAAGAGCGCGCGGGAGGCCGCCGGAGAATTGATGGCGAGACCTCTCAGAAACGAGTTTGAAGGATAAGCGTGAGAAGCGTCCCGGCGGCCAAACTCAGGCCGGGTGGTCGCTGAAAAGAGGCGAATTGCCGCGATTCGTGCTAGGGTTTACGCGATGGCGGATGAAGAAAAACTGATCGTTACGAATCGCTCGGCCTTTCACGAGTATCATATTCTGGACAAGTACGAAGCGGGCATCGCACTCACGGGCACGGAAGTCAAAAGCGTGCGCGCCGGTCACATTCAGTTGAAAGAATCTTACGTCGCCGTGCGCGAGAGTGAAGCATGGTTGTTCAATGCACACGTCTCGCATTACTCGCACGGCAATCGCGAAAACCACGACCCCACGCGAACGCGCAAATTACTCCTCCACAGACGTGAAATCGAGCGTCTGGAGGCGGATACGACGGTGAAGGGAATGACGCTCGTCGTCACTCGCGTCTACTTGAAAAATGGGCGTGTGAAATTTGAAATAGGCGTGGCGCGTGGTAAAAAGTTGTATGACAAACGCGAAACCGAAATGCGTCGGACGGTGGAGCGCGAGACGCGCGCCCAATTAAAAGAGCGCTTAAAAGACAGATAGAGGAGAGAAATGAAATATGGAAATACAGACCAGTGCGGGACGGTACGCCGATGCGGACGTACAGGCTCTGGCCGTCGCCGTCTATAAGGATGAAAAGGCCGACGCGGGCTTTCTCAAAGAACTCGACGAAGCAACCGGCGGCATTATTCGCGCGGTGCTTGAGTCTGAGGAAATGGTCGGCAAAGAGGGCGAGACGGCCTACGTTCATCTGACGAACGCCGGAGGCGGAACAAAAGCTAAGCGCCTACTGCTTGTCGGCGTCGGAGAGCGCGAGAATTATAAACTGGGGCAAGTTTCGCAGATGGCCGGGACGGCGATACGCGCTCTGCGCGCGCGCAACGTCAAATCAATCGGCCTTCTTCCGCGCAGCAGCGACGAGACGGATGCGGAGCGCACCGCCGCTGTCGCCGTCGAGGGCGCGTTCTTAGGACTCTTCGACCCGGACAAGTATCGGACTATCGAGAAAGAAGAGCGAACGATTGAGCGTCTCGTCGTCATCGTCGAAGGCGCGGACGAAGAAACGACGCAGCGCGGCGCTCAGCGCGGGCGCGTCATCGGCGAGTCCATCAACTTTACGCGCGAACTGGCGAACGAACCCGGTGCGTACATGACGCCGACCATCATGGCTGAGCGGGCGCAGGAGATTGCCAGCGAGTTCGGACTGGAAATTGACGTGCTTGGCAGCGACCGCATGGAGCAGGAGGGCATGGGTTCGCTCCTGAGCGTCGCGCGTGGCTCCGACCAGCCTCCGAAGTTAATCATTCTCAAGTACATGCCCGAAGGAAAAACCGCCATCAATGAAGGCGAAGACTATCTCGCGCTCGTCGGTAAGGGCGTCACCTTCGATACCGGCGGCATCTCCCTGAAGCCCGGCGAGAACATGGAGTTGATGAAGTACGACATGACGGGCGGCGCAACCGTGCTTGGCGTCATGCGCGCCATCGCGCAGCTTAAACCGCCGCTCCCAATTCTCGGCGTCGTGCCTTCGACCGAGAACATGCCTTCCGGCAAAGCGACGAAACCCGGCGACGTGGTTCGCGCCATGAACGGCAAGACCATCGAAGTCATCAACACCGACGCTGAAGGACGTCTGATTCTCGCCGATGCGATTAGTTACGCCAAAAAACTCGGCGCGACACGCATCATTGACATGGCGACGCTGACCGGCGCGGTCTCCATCGCGCTCGGCGATGTCAACACCGGAATTCTGGGGACAGACCAGCAGTTGATTGATGAATTCATCGAAGCAGGCCGTGAAGTAGGCGAGAAGTTCTGGCAATTGCCACTCGATAAGGAGTATTCAAAGCAGATTAAGTCTGACATCGCCGACATCAAAAACGTCGGCGGACGCAAAGCGGGGACGATTACGGCGGCGGCCTTTATCAAGGAGTTCGCCGACGGCGTCTCTTGGGCGCATCTCGACATCGCGGGAACGGCTTGGGGCGACGAAGCCAAACCTTTCCGTTCAAAGGGGCCGACCGGCGTGGCTGTTCGTACCTTGCTCAACTTTATCGAACATCAAATAGGGCGTACTGATTCGGGAGGGAAGAACGGCAACGGTCAAAGCTGAAGCATTTAAGCTTGGCGAACCACCCATGAAACGTGTTAGACGAGACCGGCGTCAACTTTTGTTGACGCCGGTGTTAACTTTTATAGACACTCCGGGGCGATGGCTTGCAAGAAATATTGCTACTGCGGTAATTTTTAGCTTGCTAAAATGTGGCATTAATGTTGCAATTGAATCCGCAATGAGCCGGAGGATGTGGTCACCACTGTAAAAAAATGTCCTCGCCCCCCTCGGTGGCCGCCCGAGGCGTACAAAGTACTGCACCTCCGCTCATTTCCTTCACGCATTCGTCTCCAAACAAAATTCCTGTTTTCCACTGAACTTGAAAATTTTCGAGTGGGACGAATGCGCCGAAAAATGGTATATTGCCCAGACGCGGGTGCAAAATTCTTCTCCCAGCGTTAATTTACCAGAGCGTTCCATCAGGGCGTTCCATCGCTGACTTTTGTGCTATATAAGGAAAGCGCGGTGGTTGATTACTACAAAGTTTTGGGCGTCAAGCGTGCGGCAACATCGGCTGAGATTAAATCGGCCTACCGCAGACTTGCGCGCCAACGCCACCCCGATCTCAATGGCGGCTCTGACAATGCCGCGCGCGAATTTGCGCTCATCGCCTTAGCTTACCGGACACTCAGCGACCCGCAGGAGCGCGCCTACTATGATGCCCAGCGCAAGCGCGCAACCAGCAGCAGCAGTAGCAGCAGTGATTCAGTCTTCCATTCAAGCAACCCTCACGCTCAGAGAATGCGACGGATGGCCGTGCAGGCGCGGTTCGATAGAGTGGTTGACCGTCTCATCGAAGCCGAGCGGCGCGAGACTTTCGCGCTCCAGCAGGCCGTCTTCACGACTGTCACACTCTTTCTTTCGACCTTCTTCGTCGCAATGTTTAAGCCGCGCCTCTGGGACAGTTTTCAGGGTCTCGGACGCGCCGTGATGATCATGTTGTTTCTGATCGGGATGTGGCATCTGGCGGTACGCTTAAAAGCATGCTTCGAGCATTACACGTACAAGCCGAAGCGGATTCACGAGTCAATCATTAACAGCGAAGAGGGGAAATCCGACAAGCCTTTCTCGCGCTTTACGGCCTCGACTTTTCTCATTGTCGGCTATGGCGCGAGCCTCGCCGCAGGGCTGTACGTCGGTTCTCACGCGCATCAGGTTGTCATCTTCAACGACCTGCCTTACCTGTTCGGTCAACATATTCGGCCAGACCTCTTCTTCTACCCGCCCATCGCCGTCCTCATCGTAGATACGATGCACACGGTCGCTTCCAAGATAGATTAGGCTCCGGTGCGCCTCGCTTCCATCAGGCGGACGTTAGCCGGACTCTTAATAAGAGACGAATCTTGCGCCTCCCGCCCCTCTCGTGTATATTGCGCCACATGCGATACCTGAGAGATCGCTAACTTCAAATAGACTCGAACAGTTGAATGAGGAGAAGGCACAGTTGAACGAGAGAGTAAGAATCTCTCTGTTCATTAAAGCCTTTTTGCCTCTGTGTGGGATCGTTCACCGAGCGATGCCGTGTTGAAGCAGGAAGATTTGCAGAGTTTACATATTCTGGAGACTCTTAAGACTCAAGTGAAGATGACCAAAGCGTGCGCGTCAGACGCGCCGTCCAATCTCGCCGAAGGCCATAGCTTTAACGCTTGCTGCCAAACTCTGTCGCAGAGTTGAAAAGCGCTTGGCCGTTCGGCTTCGCTAAGAAGGGAGCCGTCAAATGGCTAAGCGAATCACAGAACGACAGCGCCTCGCCCTTAAACTCGATAATCTCAACGACACCGAAGTTCAGGAAGTCCTCGAATACATCTCGATTATGGAAACCATGCGCCGCGCACGGACGCTTCCCGCCATGTGGGAAGACGAACTCGTTGCGCTGCTCGCGGAGACGCGCGAAAATCAACGCGCGCGACAGGCTTTTGAGTGGGAAGGCGTGCGCCGCCGCGCCGAGCGTCGCGCTATCGCCGGTACGCCGCAACGCGTATGAGCCGACAACGCGCTCAGATTCGACACTTTTTTTGCTGTATCTTACTGCGCCCACTGGCTGCTTTGTGCGTGGCGCTGCTCTTCGTCTCCGGGGTCTCCGGTCTTAACCGGGGGGACGCAGAAATGCGCGCGCAACATATTCCCCCTTCCTTTTTTTACCAGCAATCCACTCTGACGCCGCTCCAACGCCGGATTGAAATTGAGCGCGCGCGTCTCTCATCGGCCGACAAGGAAGAGCGTCGGGACGCCCTCCAGAGACTCGGCGCGATGGCGCGGCCCGAAAGCTCACGCGTCGCCAGCCTTGCCTTGAACGATTCCTCCCCCGTTGTTCGCGCTACAGCGGCGCGCGCTGTCCTTTCTCTCGGCCCGATTGATGCAGCCACGTTGCTCGTCCCACTGCTCGGCGATAAAGATGAGTTTGTCCGGCGCGAGGCGGCTTACACGCTCGGTTCGACGCGCAACAGCATGGCCGTTCCCGCGCTGGTCAACACGCTCGCCGTTGACAAGCAGGCTTCAGTGCGCGCCGCTGCCGCCGTCGCGCTCGGACAGATCGCCGATTCGTCCGCCGTCCCTGCGCACTCTGAAACGCTCGGACGACGCATCGTTGCTTCAGGCGTCTTCAATCGCATCATGCGCCGTAAAACAGAAGAAGACGAATTTGTAAGGCGCTCCGCCGCCGTCGCACTCGGGCAGATTAAAAGCCGCGACGGCGCGCCCGCGCTCATCGCCGTCTTGTCGAATGAACGGGCGGGCGACGATGTGCGGCGCGAAGCTGCCAACGCTCTCGGACTGATCGGTGACCCGACGGCGGTTCCCGCTCTCCGCGCCGCGCTCGCCGCGCGCGACCCGCACCTTTCACGCATCGCATATCAAGCCCTGCGCCGGCTCGACCCGGCGAACTCCACACGTCCGTCGTAAGATGAACGCGCGCCGAAATTCTCAAAAAGAGAAGGCCGGAGAAGTAGAAGCTTCTCCGGCCTTTAAAAAATTGATTTAAAGATTCTTTAGCTTTCGGCCTTCTCGCCGCGTCCCTGACTCCTGCGTGCCACCTTCGTCTGCGGAATCGGCAGCGCGACGCCGCCGGATTTGGCTTCCGGCTTCTCAGGTTCTTCCTCCGCTTCGCCGGGTTCGCTAATCAGCGCGCCGCCGGAACGTTTCGAGAAGATCAACTTGTTGCTGCCCCCGTGCAGGTCGACATAGACCAGATCGCCGAGTCCAACCTGTTCGGTCGCCACCAGATTCGAGAGCGGGTAGACGAGAAAACGTTCGATGGAGCGCTTCAAGTGACGCGCGCCGTACTTGAAATCAATACCCTCTCTGAGCAGCATGTCCTTCGCCTCGTCAGAGCACTGGAAGACGAACTTTGTCCCCGCCGAACGCATGATGCGATCTTGAACAGACGCCAACTCAAGGTCGAGTATCAGCCGCAGGTGATGTTCCTTGAGGCTGCGGAAGACGACGACTTTATCAATGCGGTTCATGAACTCAGGCGAGAATTTACGTCGCGCCGCTTCGACCGCCGTGCGATAAATCTTCTGGTCAACTTCCGTATCGTTCGGATTCTTCGCGCCCTTCGTCGGAGCGAAGCCGATGCCGCCGGAAATCAACTCGGACATCTCGCGCGCGCCGAGGTTCGAGGTCATGATGACCATCGTCCTTGAGAAATCAACGCGACGGTTATCGCCGAGCGTCAACGTCGCTTTATCGAGAATGCCGAGCAGCAGTTGCCACAGAGAGTCGGACGCCTTCTCAATCTCGTCAAAGAGGACAAGCGAAAGCTTGGTGTCTTCCGTGTAGTAGCGGTCGAGATTCTCCTGCGTCAGCATCGGGCTGGTTTCGCGATGACCCAGATAGCCCGGAGGCGATCCGATGAGCTTCGCGATTTCGTGCGAGTGCTGAAACTCCGCGCAATCAATCTTAATGACCGCGCCGGGATCGCCAAACAGAACTTCGGCGGCTGCCTCAACAACGCGCGTCTTGCCGGAGCCGGTCGGCCCCAGAAAGAGCATCGTGCCGACGGGGCGATTCAAGGGATTCATCCCGGCGAGAAAAATTTGATAAAGGCCGCTCATGCGGCGCACCGCTCGCTCCTGACCGACGATGCGCGTACCCAACTTCTCTTCAAACTCCTGTGCACGCGCGCTCTTCAGATCAGGGTCGAGAAAGACCGTGTTCGTTTGTATTTTCTGTTTCTCCATCTGTGCAATCATGGTCGTCCTCCTTGCCGGAGCGGTAACGGGGTAAGTGTGGCCTCTCCTGAGCGTCGTTAGCTTAATGAACCTGCCACGCTTGGCTAGGCGCTGGCCGCTCATGGCCGCCGTCCTCGAACTCTCTATGCAAAGAACGAACCGCAAACTTTAAGATGCGTGGGCGCTGGCAGTGGTTTGCCCCCGCGTTTGGCGGACTTCCGACCGCGTTCTGTTATGGATGCACTATATATACGACAACGCGGCTTTTGTCACCACAAAATATTAGAGAATATCTGATTTACGCTGGCGGAGGCGCTATTGAAAGAATATTTCAGGGTGACATTTTACGGCAGAAATAGAGTGACACTTAGAGGTTCGATTCAGAAATTTGAACCTCTGCGCAGTCAGCCGTCATACCTAAACGTCGAGCCGTTGCCCCGTAATGTGTAACATAGAGCGCCCGCCGGGGACATGCGAGATTGTCGTCTTTCGCTAAAAGTTCGACGGCAAAGCCCCCGGAGGGACGACAGTTCTGTCGTCCCTCCGGGGGCTTTTTCAACTCGTAACGCTATGCGGCCTTTCCCATTGCGTTTCGCTCGCTCCGTTTAGTCGTAATATTCCAGTCCGAGATGTGTGATTAAATCTTCGCCGCGCAGATGGCGGAGCGTGTTCTTGAGTTTCATCAGTTGGATGAAAATGTCGTGCTCCGGGTAGAGATCGGGCGCGGTCATCGGCGACTTGAAATAGAAAGAGAGCCACTCCTGTACGCCCTTCATCTGGCAGCGTTGTGCCAAATCGAGGAAGAGCGCGAGGTCGAGGACGATGGGCGCAGCGAGGATGGAGTCGCGGCACAAAAAATCAATCTTGATCTGCATCGGATAGCCGAGCCAGCCGAAGATGTCGATGCTATCCCAACCCTCTTTGTTATCCCCGCGCGGCGGGTAATAGTTAATGCGAACGACGTGAGAGAAGTCTTTGTAAAGCTGCGGGTAGAGTTCCGGCTGAAGAATGTATTCGAGGACTGAAAGTTTCGATTCCTCTTTGGTCTTGAAAGATTCAGGATCGTCTAAAACTTCGCCGTCGCGGTTGCCCAGAATGTTGGTCGAGTACCAGCCGTGCAGGCCGAGCATACGCGATTTGAGACCGGGCGCGAGAATGGTCTTCATCAAGGTCTGACCCGTTTTGAAATCCTTGCCGCAGACGGGCACGCGCATCTCGTCGGCAAGTTGCATCATGGCCGGGATGTCAACCGTCAGGTTCGGCGCGCCGTTGGCGAAGGGCACGCCGGATTTGAGCGCGGCGTAAGCGTAGATCATCGAGGGTGCAATCGCCTTATGATTTTCGCGCATCGCCTTCTCGAAAGATTTGAGCGACTTATGGACGGCATGCTGTTCCAGAAAAATCTCGGTCGAAGCGGCCCAGATCATCACGAGACGCGCGCACTTGTTCTTGCGCTTAAACTCTGCGATTTCTTCGATGAGTTGTTCGGCTAACTCCAACTTGTTCGCGCCCCGCTTAACATTTTCGCCATTCAGACGCTTGACGTAGTGTTGATCGAAGACCGCCGCCATCGGTTTGATTTTTTGCAGCGGCGTTTTCAACTGCGCGAGCAAATCTTTTTCGAGCACGCCCGCGTGCATCGCCGCTTCGTAGGCCGAATCGGGGAAGATGTCCCACGCGCCGAAGACGATGTCTTTTAAATCCGCGAGCGGCACAAAATCTTTAAGCAGCGGGTTACGATTGTCCGTGCGCTTGCCGAGACGGATTGCGCCCATCTGCGTGAGGCTGCCGACGGGTTCGGCGAGTCCCTGCTTGATAGCCTCAACGCCCGCGATGAAAGTTGTGCTGACCGCACCGAGTCCGACCAGCAAAACTCCGAGCCGTCCTTTAGCCGGAGCAATCTCCGCGCTCTTTTCAACAGACATATTAGTTAAGAATCCTCCAATGATAATGTTGGAACGATGATATAGCGCGACGTGCCCGCGCGTCTTGTCATATCTTGCCCAATATAGTCGCATGCTTGCTGTTCGAGACTGTAGAGCGATTTTTAATTGGAAGTTAGGCCGGCACTTTTCTTCTTCTGAGCGACTTTGCTTCTTTGCGTGAAATAATTCCGCACGCAAAGGCACTCAGAAGAAAAGTTACTGGCGAGGAATGAGGGCGTTGCGAAAGGCGCGCGGCGAGAGTCCTGCGGCTTGGCGGAAGGCTTTGGCGAAGTGGCTCGAACTACTGTAGCCGACGCGCGCGCCGATTTCGGTGACGGAGAGATCGGTTTCGGCAAGGAGCATCTGCGCACGCTCGACGCGCAGGCTCGCAAGGTACGCATGTGGTGATGCGCCCGTCAGCTTTTTGAAGAGGCGCGCGAAGTGGAACGGTGAGAGATGCGCGGCGGCGGCAATCTCTTCGAGCGGCAAATCGCGGTCGAGATGCGCGTGCATCAACTCGACGGCTCGACGGATGCGGCGGTCAACGAGGCCGACGCGCGACAATTCAACTTCGTCGGAGCGACGGATGTTGGCGTAGCGTCTAAGGAGATGCACGAGCGCCTGTTCGACGAGCGCCGCGAGGACTAATTCCTGACCAGCCGCCTTCTCAACAAGTTCGTCCGCCAGATCGCGCGACAGGTGCGCGAGCTTCTTGTCCTGCGCGACTGAAGTAGTGTGGAAGGCGATGAGCGCGTCGGCGCGTGTGAGACGTGCGCGCACGGCACAGTCGAGCACGATGGCTGGTGCGAGTGTCAGTTCGAGATATTCAACGTGCGCGTCGCTCTGTGCATGCAATGTCTCGCCCGGCGAGTCGCACCCCGCGCCGCCCGCGTTAGTGTAGCCCAAATCTGTGTCGCCACACGCGCCGGTTGCCCGGTTCCAGTTCAATCGGCCTCTCAATAAAAACAACGCGGCATAGTGGGGGCGCGCATCGCTTGACCAACGCGTGCGACGCGCGGCGCGGTAGTGAACCGTGAACTGCGACGGCTGCGTGTAGATTCTCTCTGTGACCGGCTCGGAAGATTTCATGAGGGTACGCGCACGCGCGCGCGCGCGACGCACATGCGCGCCGGTTGATTGGTGATGATGGCACAGAGGCCGCGCTCAAACGCGCGCCTGACCCAGAGGGGATTGTCGGCTGTCCAGACGAGCGCGCGCATGCCTCTCCATCTCGCTTCTTCGACGAGCGAGCGGCGAACGAGGGAGCGATGCAGCGCCAGTTCGTCTGCGCCGACGCCGAGCGCGCTTTCGATAATTCGACGCGTGGAAAGAAAGGGACGTGAAAGGCTTCTATCGAAGAGCGCGGCGGTGCGAATATCCGGCGCGATGCGCTTGACCTCCTTGATGGCGTCGAGTTTGAAACTCTCGACAATCACGCTCAACGTCAATCCGTGCTGGCGTATCTCTCTCACGACCTCGAAGGCGAGGGGCGCGCAATCAGCATTGTCTTCAAATTTCATCTCGACGTAGAGGGCGCGTGCGCTACCTCCGACAAGCTCTAAAACTTGCGCCAGTGTCGGCACGCGCTCCTGTGAGAAATTTTCGAGGGCACGCGCGGGAAATTTACGGTTGAACCATGTGCCAGCATCAACCTCGCGCAGTTCTGAAGATGAGAGCGCGGCGATTGCGCCTTGGCGGAGTCCTGTACGTTCGAGCGTCGCGTCGTGGATGACGACGGGCACGCCGTCGCGCGCGAGTCGCACGTCGAATTCGATGCCGTCCGCGCCGTCTGCAAGCGCCTGCTCGAAGGCGGCGAGCGTGTTTTCGGGCGCGGACGCCGACGCGCCGCGATGACCGATGATGAGAGGAAAGCTGTCTGAAACTGGCATGGCGGCGTTCACGGGCGGGAGCGATAAGTTCGATAATCAATTTCGGGGAAGATGTTATCGCGCGCTTCAATTTCCGCCAAACGCGCCTCGTCAATCACGCCCGTTTCGATTTCTCCGGCGAGCAAGTTGAAACATGCGACGTGTGTGCGAAAACGGCGCGTGGCATATTCGACGGTCGTGCCCTGATAGATTTGAAACGCCCAGTCACTCGACTGCGCGAGCAGCAGTTCGCGCACCGCTTGATTGAGGGCGCGGCTGTGCAACTCGTCGGCGATTGTCGCGCCGAAACGATTGGCGAGCATCGTTATGCGCCGCTCGGCGGCGTGCTGGTGCGGGTACATCCAAGAGTTCTTTTCGTTGAGCCAGACTTTGAAGTAGCCATCCTCGCCCCAAGAGGACGAGGCGGGTTGCTGCGTTTGGAGTGGCAGCGACATGTCCAGATAGTCGCCGGGCGAGATGGCTTTAATCAGTTTTCGTTCCTCATGCAGCTTGCGGAAAACGAGGTCGAGAAACTGCGCGCCCTCGAACCACCAGTGACCGAAAAGCTCTGCGTCGTAAGGCGCGACGATGTGCGGCGTGCGACCATCGAGCATCTCACGAAGCCGCGCGGCCTGTCTCGTGCGTTCAATGACGAAATGTTCGGCGTGCGCCTGTGCGCGCGCGCGTGCGGCGACAGGATTGTAAGGCTGCTTGTGTTCGAGCGGCACGTCGCGCCCCGTCACGCGATGGTATTTTATACCGAGATGGCGGCGCACGCCGTCCGCGTGAAGATGCGGAAGCAGATATTCGTGCGGCGCGTCCCAGCCGAGGTCGCGGTAGAACTCGCGGTAGAAGGGATCGCCCGGATAACCGACGATGGAACTCCAGACCTGCATCCCCGTCTCCAGATCGCGCGCAAAGACGGCGACGCCGTTCGGGCAACGCACGGGCGCGTTGGCTCCGTAGCGCGGGCGCGGGTCGCCGTAGAGAATAGCGTGCGTGTCGGCGATGAAATATTCGAGACCGGCGGCGGGCAGGTGTGATTCCAGACCGGGCGCGTAGGCGCATTCAGGGAACCAGATGCCGCGCGGGCGACGACCGAAATGCTTTCGATAATTGGCGACGGCAATCTCGATTTGCGCGCGGCGCGCCTCCTCCGTCGAAATCAAAGGCAGGAAACCGTGGGTCGCGCCGCAGGTGATGATTTCAAACGCGCCCGCGTCTTGCAGTTCGCGCAGACCGCGTACGAGGTCATGATCGAGCCGTTCCCAAAGCTTGCGCGCGGCTTGTAAGTTCTCAAGATACATCCGCGCGGACGCGTGAAACTCCGGCGCGTCGAGGCTCGTGCGCGACAACTCTTTTTCGATGAGCGCAAGAAGATTTTCGAGATGACGCGTGTAGCGTGTTTGCAACAGCGGGTCGGCGAGCATCTCGCAGAGCGGCGGCGAGACGTTCAAGGCGAGACGCGGCGCGAAGCCTTCTCTCTGAAGCTCTGAGAAAACGGAGATGAGCGGCAAATAGACTTCCGTAATCGCTTCATAGAGCCAATCTTCTTCCAAAAACTCAGGATGCTCAGGGTGGCGCACGAAAGGCAGATGCGCGTGAAGCACTAGACTGAAGAAACCTTCGGACACGAGATTTTCTTTTCGGCGCTTTCTTAGAACACTTGCGGAGGGCTGGTCGGACGCCTCCGTGCAAAAGACCTCGCGCCGAAATTGACATCGCTGGCATTCCAGACAGCATGCGTCTCGGGTGCAACTTCCGACGCGCGGGTTGCAACGTTGTGGTCAACAGTTTCGCGCGCAACTTCGACGGCATCTTCCGCGTAGCCCGCTTCGGCGAGCAGTCGTGCAAAAGCTATCGAGGGAATGCCAAACGGCGGCGCGCTGTCTGCGCGCTGTGAGACGCTCCGCTGCGGCGTCCGCACAACGCCCGAAGAGAGTAGCCGGATGAACGGTCGCTCCGGCGCGAACAGTCCGACCTCGGCGCGATAGACACGCCCCGCACGGACATCGAACCATTGCGTGTATTCGGCGGCAGCGCGCTTGAGACTGACCTCGCCGCTCTCGACATCAAAGAGCCGCACCGTCAATTCGTAGCGGGCAGCCACTTCACCGAAAGCTTTCCGTAAAGTCTCGAAGGGCGAGCGCGCGTGCTGCCAGTAGAGAAAAATTATTTCGGGCGATTGTACCAGCAGCGTTATCGAATCGCTCTCGTAAGTGTCCGACAGCAATTCAACGGCGGCGAGCGGGTCAAGCCCAGTGCTGACGACTGCGCCGACTTTGTTATTCAATGATAATTGTTGAAGCTGTCCGTAGCTCTCAGAGATGTCATTCGGCATTGTGTGTTGATCCTTCTTCTGCCGCAGGAACTTCAAACCACACGGTCGCCAGCGGCGGCAGATCGAACAAGATGGAAAAAGGCTGATTATTCCACGCCTGCTCTTCGGCCTCGATTGATTCGACCACCGAGATGCCGCGTCCGCCGTATCGTGCATCGTCCGTGTTGAGAGTCTGGCGATACTGCCCTGCACGCGGCACGCCGACTCGATAATCCGGCCTGACGACCGGCGAAAAGCTGCTCACGCAGACGAACCGTTGCCCGCCCGCAGGCGCGCTACGCAGGAAAGAGAGAACATTCGCGTTCACATCGCTGCCGTCAATCCACTCAAAGCCCGACGGGTCGGCGTCCGACTCGAAAAGCGCAGGGTGCTTGAGGTAGAGATGATTCAGGTCGCGGACTAAGACGTGCAAGCCTGCGTGGTCGCTCTCGTCAAGCAAGTGCCAGTCGAGGCTCTGGTCGTTGTTCCACTCGCGCCACTGCCCGATCTCGCCGCCCATGAAGAGAAGCTTTTTGCCGGGATGCGCCCACATGTAGCCGTAGAGCGCGCGCAGGTTGGCAAACTTCTGCCAACGGTCGCCGGGCATCTTGTTAATTAGCGAACCCTTCAGGTGAACAACTTCGTCGTGCGAGAAGGGAAGGATGAAATTCTCGCTCCACGCATAGACGAAGCCAAACGTGAGGTTGTTATGAAAATAGCGACGATGAATCGGGTCTTTCTGAAAATAAGAGAGCGTGTCATGCATCCATCCCATGTTCCACTTGAAGTCGAAGCCGAGTCCGCCTTCGCTCGTCGGATGGCTGACGAGCGGCCAAGAAGTTGACTCTTCGGCAATCATCAACACGCCGGGATGCTGAGAGTGGACGGTTTCGTTAAGCTCTTTGAGGAAAGCGATGGCTTCCAGATTTTCGCGTCCGCCGTACTGGTTCGGAATCCAGCGGCCGCCCGAACGACTGTAATCGAGATAGAGCATCGAGGCGACGGCATCAACTCTCAACCCGTCGACGTGGCATTCGTTAATCCAGAAAAGCGCGTTGGCAATGAGAAAGTTCCGTACCTCGTTGCGCCCGTAGTTGAAGATATAAGTGCCCCAGTCCGGGTGCTCGCCCTTGCGCGGGTCGAGATGTTCGTAGAGCGCCGTGCCGTCGAAACGTCCCAGCGCGAAAGCGTCTTTCGGAAAATGCGCGGGAACCCAATCCATAATCACGCCGATGCCCTGCCCGTGCAGATAATCAACGAGGAAACGGAAATCATCGGGCGTGCCGTAACGCGCGGTCGCCGCGTAATAGTTGGCGACCTGATAGCCCCACGAGCCGCCGTATGGATGGCCTTTCAAGGGTAGAAACTCGACGTGCGTGAAATTCATGTCGAGACAGTAGCGTGCCAGCGCGGGCGCGGTCTCACGATAGGTCAGCGAGCGATTTTCCTCTTCCTGCACGCGCCGCCACGACCCGAGATGGACTTCGTAGATTGAGATGGGTCGGCGCAAGTGTTCTTCGCCGTCGCGCCGTCGAATCCAATCCTCGTCGGTGAATTGATAGATCGGCTCATAGACGACGGAAGAGGTCGCGGGCGGCACTTCCGTATAGAGCGCGTAAGGGTCTGCCTTGAGAAACGGGATGCCGCTCTGATTATGAATCTCGTACTTGTAGAGTTCGCCGACGGGCAAATCGGGGATGAAAATTTCCCAGATGCCGGAGACGCCGAGCCGACGCATCTGATGCAGACGGCCATCCCACTTGTTGAAGTTGCCGACGACGCTCACGCCGTCCGCGTGCGGGGCCCACACGGCAAAGGAAACGCCGCGCGCGCTGCCGAGCGTACGCACATGCGAGCCGAGCTTATCGTAGAGGCGCGTGTGCTTGCCTTCGCCGAAAAGATGCTCGTCGAAGTTTCCGAGCGTCGGGAGAAAGGCGTAAGGATCGCGCATCACAAAAACGTTGCCGTCGGCGTAAACGACGCGCAGTTGATACGGGAAGAGAGTCTCGCGTCCTTCGAGCAGCAGTTCAAAGAAGCCTTTGGGGTGTGTCCGTGTGAGAGGGCGCGGCGCTTCGCCTTCGATTAACAATTCGACGCTCGACGCTTCAGGCCGAAAAGCGCGGACAACGACTCCGCGCGCCGTCGGGTGTGCGCCGAGTATCGAATGCGGGTCGGGCGACGCGAGCCTAAGCAACATCTCAAGCTCCGCCGGAGCCACGGTCGGAATAATTGGCTGTTCTGTCATACCTTCCTTCATGCGTCCCGGCATGATGTTGCTCTCTATCGTAACGAAACTTCGAGGTCGTCCGTCACCTGTTGGGGCGTCGCAGGGATCGAGACGGGCGGCGCGAGTCCGAGCACGACGGCCAGTTCGCGCATCTCTTCGGAAATTGACGGCGCGCTCTGCAAGGCTCGATAGATAGCCTCCTGCGCCCTTTCGAGATTAGCCTCAAGGCTCAACTTTTTGGCGAGCGCGATGAGCGTCAATGATGATTGGAAATTCTCAGCCGAAGGATGAACGACGGTGAAGCCGACGAGCCGCGTGACGGTCGCTTCAAACAGTTTATTGATCGCCGTGCGTTTGAAACTCAGGCCGAGTCGCACAGCCTCTTCCGCCAGCGCGAACGCCTCCCGGTAATTGCCCGCGCCCGCTTGCGTCGCTTGCTGTCGCAACTCTTTCTCGAAACGGTGCGCCACGGTAAACTCCGCCGCCACACGCAACTGTTGAGGCAAGTCGAAACCAGCCTCCTGCAAAACTTCGATGACGCGGCGATTCTCTTCGTAAAGAAATTCGTACTGCTCCATGTAACGCTCGACCATGTTGCCGAAGATCGCCTCGGAAATGCGCTCGCGCTCCTGCGGCAGTAGATGCTCGATGCCGTACTCGTCAGGGCCGAACTCTGCTTGCGCGAGCCTGAGCATCACGGGAAGCGAGGCGGTGCGAAACTGCGTCCAGAGTTTCCCCGTCGCTTCGTCAAACTCCTGCTCTCCGGCGAACGGCTTGACGGCGCAGTAATAATCCACATCGCCGAAATGAATTGCTGCCAGCGCGTAATCGTGGAGCCTTCCCGTCGCGTTCGATTCGAGCGAGAGATGCGCGGTCGCAAGCATCACGCGCCCGTGCCGCTGTTTGCGAAACTTTTCTGTGTGGAGCGTATAACCGGCGGCCTCACCCGTGTGGTCGTTGGCGTCGGAGTGGTCAACGAAATTTGAGATGGCGACATGCGCGGCGACACGGCGCGGCGTAACGCGCGACCTCTCGACGGCGCGCAGAAAGATGTCTGCGCCGTTGCCCATCTCCGCGACGTTGCTCTCGGCTTCGGCGAGCGCGTCGAGAAACTGCGCGCGCGGTGCATCGAGTTCAAGTTCTTCCGACAGTTCGAGCGCGCGCCCCGCATAACGCAGAACTTGCACCGTCTCAAGCCCCGAAATGTCGTTGAAGAACCAGCCGCAACTCGTATACATGACCAACGCATGACGTTGCAGTTCAAGCAGCGACAACGCGCGAACCTGTTGCGAATCATTCAAAACTCTCGACGCATGGCGGCGCAGGAAATCCTCGCGCCGGGCTTCGGGTCGGACGAGCAGTTCAATGTAATCGTCGCGCGCCGCCCAAGGGTCGCGCAGCAGTTCGCCTCCCGCGCTTTCAAATTTCGATGCAGCATCGTCGCGCAAAATGTTGAGCGCCGCGCGCAAAGGCTCGCGCCATTTCTGATTCCAATCCTCCTGCGCGCCCGCATGGCAACTGCAATCGCGCGCCCAACGCCCCACCCCATGCGCGCAACTCCATGCAGTGCCTTCACCCTCCGGCCCGTTCTTGATTTCGGCCTCCCGCGTGGGCGGGTTCGCGGCCAAAAACTCGCCGTAATTTGTCACGCGCAGGCCATGCGCTGCCGCCTCCGCTTCGAGGGCGTAGGCGAGGCAGCGGTCGCCGAAGTGAAAATGATGGCCATAAGATTCGCCGTCGGTTGCGACGTGAACGAGCGGCGCATGGCCTCCGGCGGCGGCGCGCTCGCAGCGGTCAATGAGCATGTGACTCGAACCGAGCAGACCGTCGAAGGCGATGGATTTTGAGATTAGCCCGTCGTAGAAAAAAATGGCGAGCGAGCGGCCTGAGCCGTCGCGGTGAAAATATTTATAGGGAACGCTTGGGACAACTCCGCCGTCAATCACGCTCTGCCACACGCTCGCGCCTAAGAGGCGCACACGCTCGGCCTGATGCGGCGAGAGGATGACGTACTTGAGTCCTTCGTCAATCAATAAGCCGAGCGTCTCGTCGTTACAGGCGGTTTCCGGCAGCCAGAGCGATTCGGGTTCACGCCCGAACCGATAACGGAAATCGCCGACGCCCCAGCGCACCTGCGTCAGTTGGTCGCGCACGTTGCACAGAGGCATGATGGCGTGATGATAACCTTGCGCGATGGCGTTGCCGTGCCCGTTGCGCGAAAGGACACTCACGCGGTCGGCTTCGATGATGCGCGCGTAGGTCGAAGGGTGTCGGCGTTCGAGCCAAGAGAGAAGCGTCGGGCCAAAATTGAAACTGATGTTGGCGTAGTTGTTGATGATGCGTTCGACGCGCCCGTATGAGTCAACGATGCGTGCGTAGGCGTTCGGGCGATAACATTCGCTGTGAATTCGTTCGTTCCAATCGTGGAAGGGACACGCCGACGCCTCGCGGTCAATCATCTGCGTCCAAGGATTCTCGCGCGGCGGTTGATAAAAATGGCCGTGTATGACCAACGCTGTCGACATCAAAAATCGCTCCGGCTATCCTGTGCGTGAAAACTCGTAGCCTCTTAAATTTATCGAGGAAGGATTCCCCGACACCTTACCGTTCAATTTCTGAAACATCAAGATAGCAGACGAGTCATAAGCCTTCTTTGCGACTTGGCGTCTCGGGCGCGAAACTTTTTCTTCGGTAAGAATTAAGTTT
>CAXTRQ010000014.1:26615-38595 GCA_964246705.1 uncultured Pyrinomonadaceae bacterium | reverse complement strand
TATTATTTTTTTCTAACTAATAACACCCCCCCCCCCCCCCCCCCCCCCCACAAGTCGCAAAGAAGAGATGAGTTGCTTTGCCGGAACTGCTATTTTGTTTTGATGTTTTTAAGGGTGATGTCGAGCGTGCCGAGGTCGCTCGATATTTTAGCGCGGACGGGCAAGCGGCGTGTGTCGTCCGTGACCCACATGGACATCTGGCCTTTGCCTTCGACGGGTCGGTTGTCGCCGAACAGCGCAACGTCAACACGCACGACCGGGACTTTGCCGAGCAAGCTTTTCATCTTCTTCTTTTCCGCCGAGACGGTCGCGGGCACATGATAAATCTGGCCGGAATCGCTCAGGACAAGATCGAAAGTCTTGCCCGGCGCGAGCGGTTGCGTCCGCAGGAAATAGATAGCCGAGATAATGTCGTGCATCGCGCCGCCGAGCGGATTGGTCACGATGCGCGGGGGGCGCTGGGAATTGTTCGGGTCGCGCTCCGTCCACGCGACCTTGTTTTCGGCGCGGTCGAAGATGGCCTCGCTCGTCCGCACGCGCTTGCCCTGTTCGTCCAACTTGGTCGTGCGTAGCACGGCGAAAGAATCCGACTCGACCGTGGATTCGACGCGGTAGTGAAAATTGATGCCGAAGAGTTTGCGAAACCAGCCTTTCGATTCGATGTCGCCGACGAAGAGAAGTGGAACTGACGCAACTTTCGATGCGCTGGCGCTCGTCTGCGTTTGAGCGTCGGCGACGGCGGGCGCGCGGCCTGCCGTGAATTTGAACTCGGCGATCTTGATGCCGCGCAGCAGGAGTTTGGAAAATTCGGCTTCGTAGATAAGCTGCTCGGTCGGCTCGAAGGGGAACGGCGCGGGCGCATCTTTGCGCGGGCGTTCGAGCGACTCCGTTGCAATCGTTGCAGCGTGGATGGTTAAGACTCCCGCGCAGAAGAGAAGCGCGGCAGCCACAATCAACGTCATCGAAAATCTACGAAGCTTCATCAGAAAAACTCATTTCGGGAAATCAGTTCGGCCAACTTGCCAGCACGGCCTTCAAGGTCAGCACGCCCCACGCGAGCAGGAGTCCGAGCGCGGCGCGATATTCGCGATAACGCATGTACAGGCTGGCATCGAACCTCACGCGCACGCCAGCCTCGTTGCTATACGGCGTCAGGCGCGGAAAAAAGAGCGGGACGGCGCGCGCGTAAGCTGCGTATTCGTCGCCGAAAAGTTCGGCAAGCGTCGCGGCTTCGACGCGCATGACGGGCAAATAGATGCCTAAAAAGAAGGCTGCGAACAGCCCGCCGAAGAACACGGTTGCCCATGCGCCGCCGAGCAGTCTCGGCTGCCCGGCGGCGACTGTGAATCCCAAGCCTAAAAGAAAGCTGCCGAAATAGAGCGGGTTGCGCGTGTGAGCGTAAGGGCCGGAGATTGCCAAGCGGTCATTCTTGCGGATGTGGCCGGAAGCCCAAGCGCGCACGAGCAGTCCGAGCAGAGCGACGCCGCCGCCGATGGCGAGCGTCAGGAGTTCAGGCCGCGCCAGCGCGATGAAGATTGCGCCGATCAGAAATCCGAGCGGCACGCGCCAACGCTGTACCCACGTCCCGCCCCTACGCACCGGCACGCACCTCTACAGTCTGCGCCGGAGTTGCTACGCGCGCCGCTTGCGCGCGCCGCAATCTTTCGCCGACCGCCGCCAAGACGCGCTCAACTCCGATGTCCATGCAAATCCAGTTTGAGCAGGCACGCCTGTGACAATCCGTCCGACAATGGATGTCTTCGCGCTCGACGCAAATATCTTCGCCGCGTGGGCTGCCGTTGCGCCACCATTCGGTCGGGCCGAACAGCCCGACGACGGGCGTGCCCGCCGCGACCGCGAGGTGCGTCGGCCCCGTATCGCCGCCCACATAAACAGAAGCGAGACGAGCCAGCGCGTAGAAACCTTTCAGTGAAGGATTGAGAGCAACTGTCGCGCCCGCGTGACTCGCCTTCGTCACCGCCTCGGCCAGTTCGCGCTCGCCCGGCCCGTATGTGACGATGGAACGAAGGCCGTGGTTCCGCAGCAGCGCCTCGGCGAGCGAACCGAAGCGTTCGGCGCTCCAGAGTTTTGTCGGCCAGCCGCCGCCCGGATTCAAAATCGCAAATTGCTCGCCGACGCGCGCCATAGCCGCGAAAGCTTCCGACTCATGCGCGCACGAAATTCCGACGGGGAACGAGAAATCATGCGCCTCCGACGGCACTGAAATCTTGAGCGCACCAGCGGCGAGCGCGAGATTTTTTCTGATGACGTGGACGGGGGCCGGCACGCGGACGGTGTCGGTTAAGAGAAAGCGGCTGGCGGGTTCACGCAAATGCTCGCGCGCGAAACCGTAGCGGCGTGGCGCACCTGAGAACTTGGCGATAGCGGCGGATTTGAGAAGTCCCTGAAAGTCTATCGCAATATCGAAGGCTGAGGCGCGTAGCCGACGCAACTGCTGACGCGGTGTCAGCAGCGTCTCCCCAGACACCGGCCAGCGCCTCAGAGCCTTCGTGTCCACTTCGATGAGACGATTCAGCAACGGGTTGTCCCGTAGAATTTCCGCCGCTCGCCGCTCGACGACCCACGAAATTTCCGCCCTCGGACATGCGCGCCGGATCGCGGCCACGCTGGGTAGAGTGTGAACGATGTCTCCGATGCTTCCGAGTTTGACGATTAAAATCTTCATAAAAACAGTGACGAGTGACAAGTTAAAGACAGCCGCACTCTCGACCATTAAGATGTAGGCTCGCCACTTATAACTGATTTCTGCTTTTGGTTTGGCTCGTCACTTGTCATTTGTCACTCGTCAGTTTCCTCAACATTTCCGTGCTCGAATGGTCTTTCGGGTCGCCGACAATTTGGACGCGCCCGCCGTAAGAGCGTACCACATTGCGTTCGGGAACCGTCTCGGCGGTGTAGTCCGTGCCTTTCGCGTGAATGTCCGGGCGGATGGCGAGCAGCAACGCTTCGACCGTCGGTTCTTGAAAAATCGTCACGAGGTCAACGGCGCGTAGCGATGCGATTACTTCGGCGCGTTCGCGTTCGGGGACGAACGGTCGCCCCAAGCCTTTGAGCGCGCGTACCTGTTCGTCCGAATTGATGCCGACGACGAGCATGTCGCCGAGCGCGCGCGCCGCTTCCAGATAGCGAACGTGGCCGACGTGCAGAATGTCGAAACAGCCGTTGGCGAAGACGATGCGCGCGCCGTTTTTACGCGCAATGGCAACGCGCGCAATCAGGCGATTGCGTTCGAGAATGCGCGAGGCCGCGTCCTGTTTCTGTGGATCAACGCTCAAAGCCATAACGGACGAGCGAGCAACAAGTGATGGGCGACAGGTGACAGTATAAAAAGCTCCGGCTGCCCGCCGCTTTCCTCAGAGAATACCAGCGCCGCGCTCAATCGGCGAGAGGCGGGGCGAGTGCGCTCGGCTGCTTCAGATAAAAACCGATAATCAGCGAAACGTCCTCGCTATAATTCTTCACCCCCGACTTAATGCCGTTCGCTTTCAGATAGACATGGTTGAGTTGATTGCTGACCGAACTCAGCCTGCCCAGATAACGCGCCCAGAAGAAGCCGCGGGCTTTCAAATCGGCGCGCGCCCCCTCGCCGAGCATCCTGATTATCTCGCGGTAACGCTCCGGCGCGAGACGGTAGAGGACGCCCAGCACGCGCAGCGAGTGCAGGTAGCCGGAGTAGCGCACGTATGGGTGCGAGGCTCTGATGCAGACGAGGAAGGCGACGAAGTTCGCTTCCGCTTCGCGCGCGAACCCGCGCTGGTGCGCCATCTCGTGCGCGACGGAGAAGGGAAGATCGCAATCCGGCTGAAGGGAGTTGTAATTAGGCTCGCCCGTGAGAGGCGAGTAGATGCCGGAAATTCCGAAGCGGCTCATCAACCCGGAAAAGTAGACCGGCTTCGGCGGTGTGCGCCCGCCGTCGCTGCTCATCTCGCGCAAGAGCGGTTCGCTCTCGTATGCCTCCTCAATAAGTTTGTAAAGTTCTGTGCGCGTCAGCGGCGACCGGCTGCCCCGCGCGGCATCGCTGCTCAAGCCGCTCTCCGTATAATTGCGGTTGATGCCCTCGATAATCGTCAGGCTAATGGCTTCCATCTCCTGCGTGTCGGGGTCGCGCTGTTCCAGTTGCAGGCTCTCGCCCAGCAATTGACGCTGATAGTTGAGACCGAAGACCAGCATGAAGACCATTGAGACCAGTCCCAACGCCCACAATAAGTTTGTCAGCGCAGAGAGCAGGAGACGACGGGCTGGCTGGCGGCGCAGGTAGAGCCGGTACGCCATCCACGCGAGCCACACGCCCATGCACGTGAGCAGCACGACGAGCAAGACCTCTGCGAGCGAAAAGCTGAAGAAGCTCGCCGCCCAACCGACCCAGCGTTCGACGTGCGGGTAGAGGCGACGGCTGTAATAGCGCTCGACGAATTGTGGATAGAGACCGGCCAGCAAAGGCAGTCCCCAGACGGCGACGAGCAAGACGAGTGGGGCGACCACCCGCGCATACCATTTCTTGCGCGCGCTGTTTTGAGTTGCCGCCCCTTTCCAATTCATAACTGAGCATCCTGATTGACCGATGCTAAAAGTTCGTCCGGCATGACGCAGGCAGTGCCACGTTTCATTACGACGAGGCCGCCCGCGTAATTCGCCAGATGCGCGGCCTCGCGCGCGTTCGCGCCCGAAGCGAGCGCGAGCGTATAGGTGGCGATAACGGTGTCACCCGCCCCCGTCACGTCCACGGCCTCGCGCGCGCCGAAGGCTTCGAGGTGCAGAGGCGCTTCCGCGTTGTCTTCGACCAGCAGCATTCCCTGACTGCCGCGCGTAATGAGCAGCGCGTCGAAATTAAGGCGCGCACGCAGTTCCTTGCCCGCCGCTTCGAGCGCAGCGGTCGTCTCAAAACGTCTGCCCAAAACCTGCTCCACCTCGTCTTCATTCGGCGTGCCCGACGTAAAGCCGGAAAATTCCAGCAAACGAAAACGCGAATCCACGACTACAGGCATCTCCCGCCGCGCCGCCGCTTCACGCAGAAGATTGACCGCTCCTTCACAGGCCACGCCGTAGTTGTAATCGGAGACAATAGCTGTATCGGCGGTTTGAAGGGCAGCGCGCAGGCGGGCCGTCAATTCATCCTGCACACCCTCGCCAGCCAGCCGCGCGCCTTCATAATCTACGCGAATCACCTGTTGGCGCGTGGAGTGAGCCTGACCTGCGAGGATACGCATTTTCGTCGTCGTCGTTAACTCGCGCGAGGTGAGCACCCGGCCGCAATCAACACCCGCCGCGCGTAATTTGCCGAGCAGAGCACGACCGGCCTCGTCCTCGCCCAACACGCCGACGAGCGAGACCTGTGCACCGAGCGCGGCGAGATTAGCGGCGCAGTTGGCCGCGCCGCCCGGCGCTGTCTCCGTCCGTTCATGGCGCAGGATGAGCACAGGCGCTTCGCGCGAGACGCGGCTAATCTCACCGTAGAGAAACCTGTCGGCGATGAGATCGCCGACGCCCCCGACGCGCCGCTCGCCGAACGCTCGCACGTAATTCGTCAAACGCTTCGCCAGCGATGTCTGCGCTTTCGTCATCAGTTCGGAGTGACGGCTGATAGGCGACGGGTGAGAGGCGATAAGATAAATCTGTTTTCTCTGATCGCCTCTCGCCATCACTTATCAACCGTCAATTACTCCACGTCCTTTCTCAAAATCATGCGTACCGCTTCGAGCAGATTTCCGGCAACCAAATCGGGTTCGTGCTGCCACACGGCGCGTTGATGTTCCCACTCGCCGCGCCCGTAACCGCTCAGCACAAAGGCGGAGCGCACACCTGCGTTGCGCGCCAGTTCCGTGTCGCTATAGCGGTCGCCAGCCATCCAGCTTTGCGCGAGATCAATCTCGAACTCTTCCGCCGCGCGTCGAATCAGTCCCGGTCTCGGTTTGCGGCAGTCGCAATCGAAGCGATAGGGCGGCTCACCGACCGTCGGGTGGTGCGGGCAATAGTAGATGGCGTCGAGATGCGCGCCGCCGCGCTCCAACTCTTCTGTGAGGATGCGATGCACCGTGGCGATCATCTCTTCGGCGAAATAACCACGCGCGACGCCCGCTTGATTCGTCACGAGGATGGCGAGCCATCCGGCCTCATTCAAAAGCCTGACGGCTTCCGCCGAGTAAGGAAAGACGCGATAGCGCGTCGGGTGATTGACGTAGCCGACCTCTTCGGAAATCGTTCCGTCGCGGTCAATGAAGAGCGCGCGTCGCTTCTTCATCGAGCGACCTCCACGCCCACGCCGCGCGCGGCGATACAAACTTCAGCCTGCACAAAGACAGCCTCCGGCGTGATCGCCGTCATGCAGCGATGGTCAATCGGGCAGTCGCGCAGCATACACGGCGCGCATTCCGGCGGCTCGCGCAAGACTGTGGCGAGCGGCGAGAAAGGGCGCGTCGTGAGCGGGTTGGTCGGGCCGAAGATGACGATAATCGGACAATTAACGGCGGCGGCGAGATGAGCCGGGCCTGTATCGTTGGTCACGAGCAGGTCTGCGACACTCAAGACAGCAGTCGTCTCGGCGAGACTCGTGCGCCCCGTCAGCATCAGTGAGCGGCAACGCATTTGCGTCACGACTTCCTCAGAGACATCTCTTTCTTCGCGCGCGCCGATAAGTATGACCTGCGCGCCGAGCTTTTCGATGAGCAGGTCTGCGAGCGCGGCGTAGCTTCTGGACGGCCAACGCTTCGCGCGGCTGTTAGTCGAGCCGGGACAGAGCGCGACGAGCGGGCGACTCAAATTTGCGCCCGCTTCCCTGAGCAGTCTCCGCGCGCCTTCTCTCCGCGCTTCCGAAACTTCGAGGTCGAGACGCGGCGTGCGCCCTTCGATGGGAGACGAGCCGGAGAGTATCCGTTCAAGTTCGGAGACGATGTTGAGATAGTAAAAAACTTCGTGTCTCGTCGCGCGCCATGCGGGAACCGGCAGCGGATGTGTGAGCAGCGCGCGACGCCCGTCCGTTGCGTAACCGGCGCGCAGAGGGATGCGTGCGGCGGCGGCGACCAGCGCGGGCGCGAAGGCATTGGGGAAAAGTACCGCGAGGTCGAAGCGGCGCTTGCGCCACTCGCGCGCCTGCTGCATGAATGCTTTCAGCCCACGCGCGCCGCTCTCAATCTGCAAAATATCGTCAACGAAATCCGTGCCTTCAAAAATGCCTTCAGCCCACGCGCGCGTCTCTAGTGTGATGTGCGCGCCGGGGAGGACGCGTCTGAGTTCGCGTAGCGCGGGAATGGTCATCACTGCATCGCCGACCCAGTTCGCGCCGCGCACGACGACGCGCTCCGGCTGTGATACTTGCTTACTCAAAACAGTTCGCTTTTAGAATCTTGACGCAAAGAAGTTAGGAAAGAAGTTTGCAAATTACAGAAGGCTTCGCAATCCATCTTCGATGCCGACTTGCGGTTGCCAGTTCAATTCGGCGCGGATGCGCGTTAAGTCCGAGACGTAATTAAAGGGGACGGGCAGCGGAATGTCCGTCGTTTCAGCAATCACCGGCTCAATCTCGATCATGCGCCCGACCATCTCGACCATTTCGCGCAGAGACATGGAGTGCTCGCGCCCTCCGCCGAGATTATACATGCCGCTCATCAGATGCGAGTCAATGAAGGCGCGGCAGGCGCGCGAGAAATCGTCAACGTGCAGAATATCGCGCGTGGGCGCGCCGCCGAGGGGAAGCCGTAGAGGCCAGCGCCGCTTCACCGATTCGACGTAGTGCGCGACAAAGCCGGGCGCAGTGCCCGCATCGGCTCGCGCGTAGATTGCCGACATGCGAAAGATGCAGGCGCGCAGCCCGCGCTGCTGCGCGTAGTAGTCGACGTATCGCTCGCCCAACAGCTTCGACCATTCGAGAGCCGACTGCCCGCAGTAAGTGGTGGGGCAACTCTCCGGCACTTCCTCGTAACCCGTGGCGTGCGCGCCATAGACATCCTTGGTTGAAGCGTAGATGAAGATGGAGTTGGGCTGCATCCGCCGGATGATGTTGGCCGTTCCCTCCGCGTTCACGCGAAAGCACTCCGGCGAGTCTTCCACATTCTTGCTGAGATGCGCGGCGAGATGAATCACGACATCATATTCGCCCACCGCTTCAGCATCTTGAGGACTGAGAATGTTGCGACCCGCGCGGCGCGAGAAATCGTCTGCGTCGAAGAACCGGCGCACGTGCGTGCCGAGATAGCCGCTCCCACCTGTGATAAGAATTTTCATCAGTTCAAAGTTTAAAGTTTAAAGTTCAAAGTTCAAAGCCATGACCTCAGCTTTAAAGTTTAAACTTTGAACTCCCCTCTGCACGCGCGAGTTCTTGGAGTTCGGCGAGCGATTCGGCGCGCCCGATGGCGATGAGCATATCACCGATTTCGATGCGCGTATCGCCCGAAGGATTGAAGACCATCTCGCTGTTCGTGCGACGGATGGCGACGACCACGATGTCGAGTTCCGAGCGAATCTGCGTGAACCTCAATTTGTGACCGGCGAGCGGCGAATCTTGCGCGACTTCGATTTGCTCGAAGCCGAGATCGAGATTTTCCGCCGCCATCGAGTCCATAAAATCGGCGACCGCCGGTTTGACGAGCGCCTGCGCCATCCGGTGACTGCCGATAATCGTCGGTGCGACGACGCGACTCGCGCCCGCCTTAATCAACTTCGGTTCAGCCGCCTCTTCAACCGCCCGCGCGACGATGTGCAAATTCCTGTTGAGGTCGCGCGCCGTCAACACCACGTAGAGATTGTCTGCATCATCGGGCAGGCACGCGGCGAGTCCGCGCGCGCGTACCACCCCCGCTTCGCGCAACGTCTCGTCGAGCGTCGCATCGCGGACGAGTATCTGCGCCGTAGGCAAGTCCAACGCGGCGGCCTTCTCCGAGTCGTTTTCGATGGCGACGCAGGGCACACCAACGCGCAGACACTCACGGACGCTGCGCGTACCGACGCGTCCTGCACCGCAGATGATGAAGTGGTCGTGTAGTTTGCTCATCTCGCGTTTGCGCCGCCGTTCGCCGAAAGCCGCGACAATTTCCGATTGGACGAGAGCCTGTACGGTGCTCGACAGCGCGTAAGCCGCCGTGCCGACGCCGACGACCATAAAGAGAATGGTGAAATTTCTGCCCGCTGTCGAGAGCGTGTGCGGCGGCCCGTAGCCGACCGTCGTCACCGTCATTAAAGTCATATAGAGACTGTCGCCGAGCGACCAGCCCTCAATAAGTCGAAACCCGATGGTTCCGAATGCAACAGACCCCGCGAGCGCAACCAGCGAGAAGAGAATCCGCCTGCGCAGGTTGAGCGTAGGGCTAATGACAGGAGGTATCGAACGCATCGAGTATAATCGGCATCAAAAAACGGCGACCCGGCAACCAGCCGGTCACGTTATCGAAAGGGCTGGCAAGTGTCAAACGTGTAAAAGGTGAGAGGTGACGGGTGATGAATCATCTGAGAAAACAGATTTGTCCCATCGGCGACCGCCCCTCACCCATCGCTTTTTTCCATTTACCATTCACCATTTAACATTTACTATCTTAATTGATGGCTATCCGTCATCCACCAAAAGGCCATGTGCCGCCCGCTCCGAGGAGACGGCGCGGGGCGCGCGTCGTTAAATTCGAGGAACCGGACGAGGGGTTCTGGCCTCGCTGGTCGCGCCGCATCTTCCGACCTGCCGTCGTTATTCCTATCGTCTTTCTGACGACCATCGCCGTCGGCATTCTCGGCTATTACTACTACGTCTTTTCGGGGCGCATTGACATGCTGCTGCGCGGCGAGGTCTTCACGCGTTCGGCTGGTATCTACGCCGCGCCGAAAGAATTGCGCGTCGGGGAAAATATCTCGGTCGAAGATTTCATCGCGCGCCTGAAGCGCGCCGGATACGTCGAGAACACTTTGCAGGCGGACGGCTCGCGTGGCCGCTTCGTGTCGAACGGCGCGACGGTGGATGTCGAGCCGAGCAAGGATGGAGTGGTTGACGGCAAGCGGCAGTGCCCGCATATCCGCGTGCAGTTCGGGCGCGGAGGCAAGGGCGTGGCGACGATTAGCGATTTGGACGGCGGCAGCGCGCGACTCCAGAGCGCGTGGCTTGAGCCGGAGTTGATTAGTTCGGTGACCGGGCAGGAGCGCGAGAAGAGAAAAGTTGTCGGCTTCAGAGACTTGCCTCCGCACCTCGTTAAAGCCATCACGGTGACGGAAGACCGCGACTTTTTTAACCACTACGGCATCAACATTCGCGGCATCGCACGCGCCTTCGTCCGTCGCTACGAACTCGATCCTAACTCGCCGATTGCCAATCAGGGCGGCTCAAGTATCACGCAACAACTCGTCAAAAATTTGCTGCTCTCGCCCGAGGTCACTTGGCGGCGCAAAGTAGCTGAAGCCTACATGTCCGTGATTCTTGAGACGCGTTTGACGAAAGAGCAAATCTTCGCGCTCTACTGCAACGAGGTCTATCTCGGACAGCGCGCGGGCTTCTCCATCAAAGGATTCGGCGAAGCCGCGCAAGCCTACTTTAACAAAGACGTGACGGCGCTGACGCTCCCCGAATCGGCCTTCCTCGCCGGAATCATTCGCAGCCCGAATCGCTATAACCCTTATCGAAATTTTCAGACCGCCACAGACCGGCGCAATCAGGTCATCAAGTCCATGCTTGAGACCGGCGCGATTACGCCGGAGGAAGCGGCGAGCGCGCAAAGCTCGGAACTGAAAGTCGCGCCCGCGCGCGGACGTATTGACGCCTCCGAAGCGCCCTACTTCGTTGACTACGCGCAGAGCCAACTGGCCGACATCATCAGCGACACGAGCGCCGCCGAACGCCTGCGTATCTACACGACGATTGACATGGATTTACAGCGCGCGGCCTATGCGGCGGTGGTCAAGCAACTGGCTGCGCTCGACAAAGTTCAAGCCAAGCGCATCGCGCCCGGCACGCTGCAAGCCGCGCTCGTTGCGATGAATGCCGACACGGGCGAAGTCGTGGCGATGGTCGGCGGGCGCGATTACGAGAAGAGCCAACTCAATCGCGCGACCGATGCGCTCAGGCAGCCCGGCTCGGTCTTTAAACCTTTCGTCTATGCGACGGCGCTCAACACGGCCTTCGACCCAGTGCCGCGCGTCATCACGGCGGCGACCATGTACCGCGACGAGCCGAAGACTTTTACCTTCGGCACACAGGAATATTCGCCCGGAAATTTCGGCGACCAGTATTCACACGCGCCCGTCACGCTGCGTGATGCGCTCGTCCGCAGCCTCAACGTCGTGACGGTTGAGGTGGCGCAGGAAGTGACCATCGGGCGTGTGATGAATCTGGCGGCGAAAGCGGGGCTGCCAAAACCGAAGGCTTCCTATCCGGCGCACGCGCTCGGCACGAATGAAGCGACGCCGCTACAAGTCGCCTCGGCCTATACGACTTTCGCGCAACTGGGCAAACGCACGATGCCCATCGCCATCAACCGCGTGACGACCGGCAACGGCACGACGGTCGCCGCGCTCAACGCTCAGAAGAACGATGTCATGCGTCCCGAAGTCGCTTACGTGATGACCTCGTTTCTGAAAGATGTCGTCAATCGCGGGACGGCGGCGAAGGTGCGCGCGCGCGGCTTCAAGGCGAACGTCGCGGGCAAAACCGGCACGTCGCGCGACGGTTGGTTCGCGGGCTTCACGCCGCATCTCGTCTGCGGCGTCTATGTCGGCTTCGACGACGGCTCGCAACTCGGCATGACCGGCGCGGACTCAGCACTGCCCATCTGGACTGACTTCATGGCCGCAGCCCTCGCCGCGCACCCGGAATGGGGCGGCGATTGGCAGATGCCAGCGGGCGTCCAGCAGGCCGACGTTGACCCTGCGACGGGACTGTTAGCCGCCGCCGATGCGACCAATAAGCGCACGGAACTTTTTATCGGTAACACCGCGCCCGTCGAGGCCAGCAACGCCTCGGCGGGCGACGGGACGGACGCCGAAACGGAACAAG
>CAXTRQ010000014.1:18258-26605 GCA_964246705.1 uncultured Pyrinomonadaceae bacterium | reverse complement strand
CCGGCGGCGCGGGCGCAGAGCCGCTGCCCAGCCCCGGAGCCATCGAAGTTCCGCCGCTGCCGGATATGACGCCGCCCCCGCGCCTGCGCACGCCCCGTCTGGAAGGGCGCGGCGTGACGCAGCCCGACGGCTCGACGCGCCTGCAAGGAACCATCACGCTCGACATTGACCCGACGACCGGACTCATCGCCGTTGATTCATGTCCAGTGATTCGCACCAAAACTTTCGTCATCGGACAGGAGCCGCATGAATATTGCGGCCCCGATTATCACAGTGGCCGCATTGCTCCACGGAAGACGCTGCCGATGCGCCCGCGCCTCGTCTCACCTCCGTAAAGATTCACTTGCTATAACTATTTGTTTTCGCTGTCCTGTCTTTTCTTAAAAAATTTTTCGAGTTTTGTCGGGCTTGCGTTTCAGAAGCGCGGAGATGAGTCGAGGGCGGCGCGTAGGGTTTCGATGGCGAGGGCGGCGGCGTGGCCTTTGCGAGAGGGAAGGCCGTCGAGGGAGCGAGCGATGTCCTGGCGTGTGAGCGCGCGGGCTTGCTCAATGCTCATGCCCGTCAACAGTTCTGTGAGGGCGGAGCCGCAGGCGAGAGTCGGGGGACAGCCGTATGCAAGGAAGCTGGCTGCCGAGACGCGCCCATCGTTGATTTTCAAGAATAGCTGAAGGCGGTCGCCGCAGACGGGGTTGGTATGTTCGGCGGTGGCATCCGGTGAGGGCATTGCGCCCGCGTTGCGCGGGTGCACAAGATGATCTCTGAAAGTTTCGGAGTAGGGCACAGGTGCGCTCAAAAGAGCGAAACTTTTAGCTGGCGGAAGTCAGCACGGGTTCGTCGCTGTCCGTTGCGCAGTCCGCACGCTCGGCGAGCGCCTTCTGGTAGAGCGGCGAGAGCCGCCGTAGATTCTCGACGGCTCGCGGAAGGACTTCGAGAACGTAGTCAACATCTTCATTCGCCGTATCTTTGCCGAGGCTGAAGCGAATCGAGCCGCGCGAGAGTTCGTCGTTGCGTCCCAGAGCGCGGATGACTGGCGAAGGCTCAAGCGAGCCTGAAGAGCAAGCCGACCCGGTCGAGACGGCGACGCCCAGCATGTCGAGATTAATCAGCAAGCCTTCGCCTTCGATGAAACGAAAAGAGATGTTCGAGAGGTGCGGCAGGCGCATCTCTCTGTGGCCGTTAAAGACGATGTCTGCGACGCGCCCGCCTATGCCCGCTTCAAAACGGTCGCGCAAGGCGCGTAGATGCTTGATGCGCGCGTCGAGTTCGACGCGCGCGAGGCGTGCTGCCTCGCCGAAAGCGACGATGAGCGGGACGGCCTCCGTGCCCGCGCGCCGTTCGCGCTCCTGATGGCCCCCGATAGTCTGCGGCGTCAGCCGCGTGCTGCGACGCACGAAGAGTCCGCCCACGCCCTTCGGCGCGTGAAGTTTGTGCGCCGACATCGAGAGCAAATCGCAATTCAGAGCTTCCACGTCAACCGGCATGCGCCCCAACGCCTGCACAGCGTCGGTATGAAGCCAGAGATGGCGGCGGCCTGCGGCACGCTCCGCGCGCACGAGCGCGCCGATTTCGGCGACGGGTTGAATCGTGCCGATTTCGTTGTTGGCGAGCATCACAGTAATCAGCACCGTGTCTGGACGAACGGCGGCGCGCACGTCCTCGATGCGGACGATGCCATCTTCGTAGACGGGCAGGCGCGTTACTTCCCAGCCTCTCTTTTCGAGCGCATCGCAGACACCGCGTACCGCCGAATGCTCGATAACCGAAGTGATGATGTGTCGCCCGTGCTCGGTGTTGTTTTCGACAATGCCGCGAATAGCGAGGTTGTTGGCTTCAGTGCCGCCGGAGAGCAGGACGATTTCGTTGGAGCGGGCGTTAATCAGTGCGGCGACTTCGCGGCGCGCACGGTCAACGGCGGCACGCGCTTCCTGCCCGAAGAAATGGACGCTCGAAGCGTTGCCGAATTTTTCGGTCAGATAGGGCAACATCGCCTCGACGACGCGTGAATCGGCGGGCGTCGTCGCGCTGTTGTCCATGTAAACTCTGCGAAGTGACATTGAAAGCTGTTCCGTCCGGTCAATGGGCGGCGAGCCGGGAAGCCTGCTAAAATCAACTCGTCGGCAGTTTTTCGCCAACCTGACGCCGCGCGGCGCGCATCAAAAGGCCGCGAGAGTAAGAGTAAAAAATTCTCTTCTCATCTCTCAAACAACCCGGCGTTTGCATTTCGAGTCTAGCGGCGCACGCAAGCATGCGTCAAGACGCGCCCGAGCACGTAGAGACGCGCGTGCGAATCTGTTATAAGCTCTTTCCCGGTTGCCCGTGGGTCTCGCGCTCCGGCTTTTGCCCGCGCCCCTGCCTGAGAGGCTGAGTCTCGATGAATTGTGAAACGTTAGCCCGTCGTTTCAAAATTGCCGCCGAAAATTTCGTGCGCGTCATCTTTTGCGTGGCGCTATGGTGCGCGCTCGTTGCCGCTGTTGCGCCCGCGCGCGCGCAGACGCTCAAGAACGAACGCGAGCAGGGACGCATGATGCTCGGCGTCATCAAAACCGAGATTAAGAAGAACTACTACGACCCGACGTTTCGCGGCATTGACATCGAGGCCCGATTCAAAAAGGCGGACGAAGATATTAAGAACGCCGCTTCGATTAACGAAGTCCTCGGCATCATCTCCGACGCCTTACTTGAATTTAAAGACTCGCATACTTTCTTCATCCCGCCGCAACGCGCGGCGCGCGTCGAATATGGATGGTATCTGCAATTAATCGGCGACAAAACTTATATCGTGGCGGTCAGGCCGGGCAGCGACGCCGAAGCCAAAGATTTGCATCCGGGCGACCGTATCATCACGGTCGACGGCTACAAAATCTCGACGCGCGCGAGCATGACCAGATTCGAGTACGTCTACAACGACCTGAATCCGAGGCCGTCCGTCAAGCTCGTCGTCGAAAAGCCGGACGGCAAGCAACTTCAGTTGAATGTGCTTTCAAAGGTTTACGAAGGCCGGACGGTGACGAATTTAACTCCGGGCGTGGCGACCGACCTGTTCAATCTGATACGTGATTACGAAAACGACAAGCGCGTGAACAGGCATCGTTGGTTTGATTTCGGCAGCCAGTATGTCGTCTGGAAAATGCCCCTCTTCGGTGCGCCTGAGCCGATTAATGAGATTATGGAGAAGGCGCGTAAGCGGCAGGCCATCGTGCTCGATTTGCGAGGCAATCCGGGCGGCGCGCTGGAGACACTACAACGTCTCACCGGCTATCTGTTCGATCACGATGTAAAAATCGGAGAGATGAAGCGTCGTAAAGAGACCAAGCCGCTGACGGCGAAAACCCTCGGCGAGCGGTCTTTCAAAGGCAAGCTCATCGTGCTCGTTGACAGCGATTCGGGTTCGAGCGCCGAGTTGTTGGCGCGCACCGTGCAACTTGAGAAACGCGGAATCGTCATCGGCGACCGGACGGCGGGCGCGGTGATGGTGAGCATCCCGCATTCCTATGAATTGGGAACCGGCCTCGTGCTCAATTACGGTCTGAGCGTGACGGATGCAGACATCATCATGCCTGACGGCCTGAGCCTTGAACGCAACGGCGTCACGCCTGACGAGTTGATGTTGCCGACCGCCGCAGACCTTGCCGCCGGGCGCGACCCAGTCCTTGCGCGCGCCTGTCAACTTGCCGGATTAGATATCACGCCGGAGAAAGCCGGAACAATGTTCCCCGTCGAGTGGAGAAAGTATTAATCAGTTCGTGTCGCCGGGCATCACGGATTTCTGGTCGTTCGGAATTTGCTTGAGGAGAAGAGAAGTATGAAAACCCTGAGACGTAATTTGGCCGCTCCCCTCGTTCTGACACTGTTGCTGGGCGGGTCTTCCGCCGCGACGACGGCTGGCGCGCGCGCCGCCGCTGGAAATTTGGAAATCGGAGATGCGTCTGCCGCCGCTTCCGCGCAACAGCAATACGGCGCGCTTGAGCGCGGCTATCGGACAGGCTATTCCGACGGCTATCAGTCGGGCTGGCGTGATGCTTTGCAGCACACGGCGGCGGACTATCAAAGCAAAGAGGATTACAAACGCGCCGACCGTTCCTACGTCGCCGCTTACGGCTCGCTCGAAGATTACCGCGATGGCTATCAGCAAGGTTTTGAACTCGGCTACGACGCCGGTTACAACCGTCGCGGCTTTGAATCCGACATTCCCACGGGCGGCGTCAAGCGTCGCGGCGCGACCGCGAGCAACGCGCCAAGCGCGAGTGTGCCGCAGACCAGCAGCAGTGTCGGGAGAGACGACGATCAGGACGCACCCGCGCGCACGAGCGCGAGAGATAATCAGGAGGCGGAGAGCAGTTCGGGCGCGCGCACCGCGAGCAGCGGCAGCGGCGTCAGCCGAAACTCGATTCCGGTAGACACCATCTTGCGCATCGAGCTTTTGAATCGCCTCTCAAGCGATGTCAGCCAGCGCGGCGACCGTTTTGAAGCGCGCGTGGTTGAGCCGTCGGAGTACGCGGGCGCAATCATCAGCGGTCGCGTCGCCGGAGTGCAACGCGCGGGACGCACGCGCGGGCGTTCGCAAATTCAGCTTGACTTCGATCAGATTCGTTTGGCTGACGGTGACTGGATGGACTTCAGCGCGCAGGTCGTCGAAGTCATCAATACGGGCGGCGACGAGCAAGGCGAGGTTGACCCTGAAGGCGGCGTGCGCGGTAAGGATTCGACGAAAGATGATGTGACGAAGGTCGGCGCGAGCGCAGGTATCGGCGCGATTATCGGCGGCATCGCAGGGGGCGGCAAGGGCGCGGCCATCGGCGCGATTCTCGGCGGCGCAGCCGGGACGGGCAGCGTCATGACCGGGCGCGGCAAAGAGATCCGCCTTGAGAGCGGCCAGCAACTCAGAATCCGCACGGCTGGCGCGGCGCGTGCGCGTAACGACTGAAATCATCAGTCGCCGAATTTCTTAGCGCCTCCAGCGTGACAATAAATTTCGCGCCGGAGACGTAAAGTCGCAAAAAGGAAGAACGCTCAGAAAAAGCCGTGCGCCGTAATCATGCGAGATGAACTGGATGAACTCCTTGAGATAGCGCGGCAGGCCGCAGCCCTCGCCGCAGGGGTGCATCGCCGTGCGCGCGGCGGCGGCTTCGACATCAATACCAAACAGTCACCGGCTGATCTCGTCACCACGGTGGACGGTGAAGCAGAACGGCAGCTTGTGAGCGCGATTCAGAGCGCGCGTCCGCATGATGCGATTATTGGGGAAGAGGGTAGCAACGTCTCTGGCAGTTCCGGCGTCTGTTGGGTGCTCGATCCATTGGACGGCACGACAAACTTCGTCTACGGCTATCCTGCCCATGCGGTCGCGGTCGGCGTAGAGATTGAGGGAAGGCGCAGGCTGGGCGTGGTGCACGACACTTATCATGACTGCGTCTATACAGGGATAGTCGGCGGCGGGGCGTACTGCGATGGCCGCCCCATCAAGGCACGCGCAGAGTCCGAACTTTACAGGGCGCTAATCGGCACAGGGTTTACACCGCAACTCGAAGCGCGGCAGACGCAGGGAGAAATTTTGCGGCGGCTCTTGCCCCTCGTCCGTGATGTGCGCCGCAGCGGGTGTCCCGCGCTCGACCTCTGTGCGGTCGCCGCAGGGACGCTGGACGGCTTCTACGAGAGCGGGCTGGGACACTGGGACATCGCGGCGGGCGCGGCGATTGCGGAAGCCGCGGGGGCGACGGTAGTCGAAATTCGTTCTTCTCGCTTGCCGAATCCTCTGTTGGTGGCGGCGGGCGCGCAACTCTTCGAGCCACTCGTCGCGGCCTTAACGGAAGTTGGGGCGGTCACATCATGACATTCATTTAAGTATGCCCTTAATCACACTGCTTACGGATTTCGGGACGGAGGATTATTACGTCGGCGCGATGAAGGGCGCTCTGCTCTCCGTCAATCCGCAAGTTAACATCTCGGACATCACACATGAGATTCCCGCACATGACATCGAGGCGGGCGCGTTCACGCTGTGCGCCGCGTCCGAGACTTTTCCGGCGGGGACGATTCACGTGGCTGTCGTTGATCCGGGCGTCGGCTCGTCGCGCCGTCCCATTCTTGTCACGGCGCTTGGGCATCTCTTCGTCGGGCCGGACAACGGGCTGTTCGGATACATCTACGAGCGCGACGAGAAGCACACGGTTTTTCATCTCCGCAACCAGAAATATTTCCGCTCAAAGACAAGCCCGACATTCCACGGGCGCGACGTTTTCGCGCCAATCGCGGGTGCGCTCTCGCTGGGCGTCGCGCCCGAAATGCTCGGCGAGATAATCACAGACCATGTGCGTCTCGCGCTGCTGCGTCCCGTGCGCCGCGACGCCGCGACGCTGGAAGCCTCAATTATTCACCTCGACCGCTTTGGCAACTGCATCACAAATATTACGCCCGCCGATTTGGACGCAGGGCGCATCGGGCGGGACGCGAAACTAATAATCGGAGAGCGCGAGGTTAATTCCTTCCGCCGCTTTTACGCCGAAGAGCCGTCGCACGGCGATGGCGCAATCTTCGCCATCTGGGGAAGCGCAGGCTTTCTGGAAATCTCCGCCGTCGTGACCTCCGCCGCCCGACTGCTCAAAGCCACGCGCGGACAGACGGTTCGCGTCGTAAGTATCTGACGAGGATGATAAAAACCGGGCTTCGTCCGCGCCGGTCATCACTTGTCACTTGTCAACCCATTTGATATCTTCGATTCAACATACATTAATTTGTGAAGGATACGCATCATGGATAACGCGAAGGAAGCTGCTGCGCCTGCGACGGACAAAACTAAGGAGGCGGGAACGCCTTCTGCTGGCGGTGGGGCGGGCCTGCGCGGCGTGGTCGCCGCGAGTTCGTCGATCGGCGACGTGAACGGCGAAAAGGGCGAACTGATTTATCAGGGCTACAACATTCACGACCTTGCAGAGCATTCAACTTTTGAAGAGACCGTCTTTCTGCTCTGGCACGGTCACCTGCCCACACAGGGCGAACTGGACGAACTGAGGCGCGCTATCGGCGAGCATTACGAATTGCCGCCGCAAGTGGTCGAACTGATTCGCACGTTCCCGCGTGACGCGGAGCCGATGGACATGCTGCGTACTGCCGTCTCCGCGCTCGACTTCTACGACAAAGAATGCTGCGACATCTCGCGCGAGGGGGCGCTCAGGACGGCGACGCGGCTGACCGCACAGTTTCCCGTCCTCGTCGCGGCCATCGAACGCATCCGCAATGGAAAAGACCCGATTAAGCCTAAGCCCGAACTGAACATCGCCACCAACTTCCTCTATATGCTCAAAGGCGAGATGCCTTCCGAGCGCGAGGCGCGCATCTTCGACATCTGTCTCATACTGCATGCTGACCATGAGTTGAACGCCTCGACGTTCACGGCGCGCGTCGTCGCCGGAACACTGGCGGACGTTTACGGCGCGGTCACGGCGGCTATTGCTGCCCTGTCCGGCCCGCTGCACGGCGGCGCGAACACGAACGTGATGAAGATGCTGCTTGAGATTGGCGAAGTCGAGCGCGCTGAAGCATACGTCAAGGACGCGCTTGCGAAGAAGCAGAAAATCATGGGCATCGGTCATGCCGTCTATAAGACGGAAGACCCACGCGCGACGCATCTGCGCCGGTTCTCGCAAGAGGTGGGCGAGCGCGCAGGCAACACCAAGTGGTACGAAATTTCGCGCACGATTGAGGACATCATCAAGCGCGAGAAGGGCATGTATCCGAACGTGGATTTCTACTCCGCCTCGACCTATTACATGATGGGCATCCCGCTCGAACTCTACACGCCCATCTTCGCCATCAGCCGCATCAGCGGTTGGACAGGCCACATCCTCGAACAGTACAGCAATAACAAACTCATTCGCCCCCGCGCGGAGTATATCGGCCCACGCGACTTGAAATACGTGCCGATTGACCAAAGATAAAAGAGACGCTACACGGTCGCCCAAAAATTCAGTAGCCAGCGGTTCACGCTCTTGTTGAGCAAACTGCTGGCTGCTTTTTTTTGTCACGCGAATTTCGTCGCTCAATTAAGTGTGTCGAACTATTTGAAATTTCAGATTTGAGATTTGAAATCTTCAATCGCTCAACTTTTATGCTTCTTTGCGCCTCCCGTGTCTCTGCGCGACGATACAAAGGCTTGCCGCACGTGCAGCGGAATGTTGTTCTGAGATTCTTAAAATCATTCGTCCCGTGAATCTCGAATGACGAGCGGCGCGGCTGGTAGGTTTGGGTTTTCTGTGTCCGTCATGTGCTTCAACTCTTCGGTCGCGGTGAGCAGACGGCTGCGCCGGATGAAGATGGTCGAGAGGATGAGGGCGAGCGTGCAGACTGCGCC
>CAXTRQ010000014.1:8902-18248 GCA_964246705.1 uncultured Pyrinomonadaceae bacterium | reverse complement strand
TATGAGGGGAGTGCGGAGGCGGGCGAGCGTCCGGCCGGCGCCGCCGTCGATGCCGTAGGAGCCGCCCGTGAGCCATGCCGGGCCGTTGTCCGTCGCGCGTAGCAGAGGCACGGGCGCAATCTCGGTGAGGCCGCTCACGGGCAGTCCCAGCAGCGCGCCCATCGTCCAGTTCCAACCCCAGTGGAGGCCGAGCGGAAACCAGAGGCTACGCGTGCGCGTGTAGGCGACGGCGAGCCACACGCCCGCGAGCGCCGTGTTAAAAAAAGTAAAGCCGCGTACCGTGTGGGGATTGAGCAGATGCACCGAGGCGAACAGAAGCGAAGAGGGAACGACCGCCACCCACGCAGGCCAAGAGCGCAGCATTGTCTGCAAAGGATAGCCGCGAAAAAGCGCTTCTTCGGCGGCAGCCCCGACCGTGAAGATGAGACCCGCGCTGACGAGCGTATGCAGCACGGTAGGCCACATCGCCTGCGTCTCGAAAGCGAAGCGAAAACCGCCGAAGGCCGCGCCGCCCGCCGCCGCCAGCCCCAGCGAGAGCGTGCCGACGAGTGTGCCGAGCAACGTGTCGCGTAGCCAACCGCGATGAATCGTCCAGCCCAGCGCGCGCGGCGGCAAATCTTCGAGCACGTAGTTGCAGCCCCATCCGACGAGCGTCGCCGGAATGAACAGGACGAAACCCTGAAAGATGAAACCGGAGTTGCCTTCAAACAGAGCGGACGTAAAATTCTTCGAGAAGGGAAGCATCAGACACAGCTTGATGATTCCCAGAAGTAGGATGACCGCGATGAGAAAGGCGATCGTGAAGACGGCGAATCGCCAGATGCTCCGCAGCCTTCCCGCGTGGTTGAAGAAAAGGTCTGGAGTCCATTCGTGGAGTTGCAAATTATTCCGCATCTTAAAACCTTTCGGCGTTTGATTAAGAGAAGACTCTCACTATAGCCGAAACAGCGCGGCGAGTCGCAACCGACATGCGCCCGCGCGTTGCCGCATGCTAAACTCGACGCCACAGACTTTTATGAGCGAACATTCCCGCGAAGCGAACACCGCAGCCGACCCACAGAAGCCGCGCAAGCGAAGCGCCCCTTGGTTTCTCGGCGGGCTGGTGCTGTTTTTGCTCTCCGCGCTCGTCGTCTTGCAAGTCTTCGGCCTCTGGGAAATTTTCACGCCCGACACGGCCAGCGACACGCTGCTCATCTACGCGCTCTCTTCGCTTAATTTTATCGCCTTCTTCGTCTTCACTTTCATCTTCGTCCGCAATCTTCTCAAACTCCGGCGCGAGCGGCGCGCGCGCGTGCTCGGTTCAAAAATCAAGACGCGGCTCGTCGTCTACTTCATCGCCGTCAGCTTGCTGCCGATTACGGCGATGGCCGTCTTCTCATACATCTTCTTCAATCGCTCGCTCGAAAAGTGGTTCAGCAGTCTGCCGGAAGAGGTGGTCAAAGAGGCGCGGCTCGCGCAGAGCGGCGACACGCAACAGCAGATTTCTGATTTGCACAACATGGCGTCGGCGCTCGCCGTGCAATTTGAACAGGGAGGCGCGCAGCAGCAGCCGTCGCCCGAATTGTTGGAGCGCATCACCGGCAGCGGTCATCTGGCGATGCTGAGAATGCTTTCGCCTGCGGGCGAGGTGTTAGCCGAGAGCATCGCCGAGCCTTTGAACAGGCAGCCGGAGGCGCTCGACAAAATCGTGTCCGGGACGGCGCGGGCGAAGGGCGAAAGCCTCGAAGTCGCGGCGAGAGGCAATCCATTCGACGCCGTGATTATTCACCTGAGCGACGGGCGCAGCCTCCTTGCCGCGCGCCAACGCAACGTTGACCAGACCCTCGGCAAACTCGCGGCGGGCGCGCAGACTTTTGAAGAGTTGAAGAAAAAACAGCGCAAGGTGCGTCTGCTCGGTTTGTCAACAATCGGGCTGATGACGCTCGTGCTGCTGTTCGCGGCGACGTGGAGCGCGATTCATCTCGCGCGCGGCATCGGGACGCCGATTCGCGCGCTCGCCGAAGCCGCAGACCGCGTCGCGGGCGGCGATCTTGAACATCGTGTGACGGCCATCGCCGACGACGAACTCGCGCTGCTCGCGGCCTCCTTCAATCAGATGACCACGCAGTTGGCCGAGAACCGTCGGCGCATCGAAGCGGGCGCGGCAGAATTGCGCGAGAAGAATATCGCGCTCGCAGAGAGGCGCGACTATATCGAGACTGTGCTTGAATCGCTCTCGACCGGAGTCATCTCGCTCGACGAAAGTAGTCGCGTGACGACCATCAACGCCGCCGCGCTGACGATGCTGCACCTCGACCCCTCGCCGCAGCCCGGCACGGCGTTCGCCGAACTCTTCAACGCCGAAGATCAGACCGTGCTCAACCGCGCACTCTGGCGCGCGCGCCTGCGCGGTCGTGCCACCGAGCAGATGCAACTAGCGCGCGGCACAACGCAGGATGGCGGCACAGGCGGCATTATCCCCGTCGCTTTGACGGCGACGGCGCTCAGCCCGCGCGCAGGCGTGCGCGAGCGCGGCGTCGTCCTCGTCATGGAAGACCTCTCGGAATTGCTCGCCGCCCAGCGCGCCGCCGCGTGGAGCGAAGTCGCCCGCCGCATGGCGCACGAAATCAAGAACCCTCTGACGCCCATCCAACTTTCTGCCGAACGCATCGCGCGCAATTTCCGTCGTGCCTCTGAAGGCGGCAACGGAGCTACGAGAAACGGCAGCGCGCCGAGTTCAAACGGTGCGACGCACGCGGAAGGAAACGGCGGGAGCGCCACAGACGATGACCGCGTATCTCGCATCGTCGAAGAATGCACGGCGACCATCAGCCGCGAAGTGGCGGCGTTGAAGGCGATGGTTGACGAGTTCTCGCGCTTCTCGCGGCTGCCGCACGCGCGGCTCGAATTAGCCGATTTAAACGAAGTCGTGCGCCAGTCGGTCGCGCTCTACGAAGATCGTCTCGAAGACATCAGGATGGATGTGCGGCTCGCCCACACGCTGCCCGCCGCGCTGCTCGACGCCGAACAACTCCGGCGCGTCTTCGTCAACCTGATTGACAATGCCATCGAAGCTCTCTCGGAAGAAGAAGGCGAGCGGCGAATCACGGTCGCAACCGGCCACGACCCCGCGCGCGGATTTCTGCTCGCAGAGGTGACCGACACAGGCCACGGCATCGCGCGCGCGGATTTCCCGCGCCTCTTTCAACCTTACTTTTCCACACGCGGGCGCGGCACAGGTCTCGGCCTCGCCATCGTGCAGCGCATTCTCAGCGATCATGGTGGCCGCATCCGCGCCGAATCCAACCGCCCGCGCGGCGCACGCATGATTCTGGAACTGCCCGTCGCCGAAGATGCACAAGAAAAAGTAGAGGCCAGAGGCCAGAGGTCGGAGGTCAGTTAAAATCTGTCTTCCACTAACCTCTCACTTCTAACCTCAGACCTTTGATTTTATGTCCGATTCAATTCTTATTGTTGACGACGAGCGCGGCATCCGCGAGACGCTGCGCGCCGTTCTGGAAGACGAAGGCTTTAACGCCGAAGCCGTCGCGTCGGGCGAGGAGTGTTTGAAGGCGGTCGAGCGACGCGCTTACGGTTGCGTGCTGCTCGACGTGTGGCTGCCCGGCATTGACGGCCTCGAAACTCTCACGTACCTGCGCGAGAGGGGCGCGGACTCGGCGGTTGTGATGATTTCAGGACACGGCACAGTCGAGACGGCGGTGCGCGCGACGAAGCTCGGCGCATTCGACTTCATCGAAAAACCGCTCTCCATCGAAAAGACCGTCCTCACCGTGCGCAACGCGCTCCGGCAGCGCGAGCTTGAGCGCGTTAACCGCGCGCTGGCCGAAGAGTTGCGCGACGAGAGCCTGATGATCGGCGAATCGGTGGCGATGCGCGCTCTGAGAAAACAGATTGAGATTGTCGCTCCCACAGACGGGCGCGTGCTCATCTACGGCGAATCGGGGACGGGCAAGGAACTGGTCGCGCGCGGCATCCACGCGCAGTCGCGCCGCGCGGGCGCGCCGTTCGTCGAGTTGAACTGTGCGGCGATACCCGAAGAGCTAATCGAATCCGAACTTTTCGGTCATACGCGCGGCGCGTTCACAGGCGCGACCTCGGCTAAACGCGGCAAGTTTGAACTGGCCGACGGCGCGACCCTCTTCCTCGATGAAATCGGCGACATGAGCGCGAGTATGCAGGCCAAAGTTTTGCGCGTTCTTGAGGAGCAAAGATTCGAGCCGGTCGGCAGCCAAACCTCCATGCGCGTCGACGTGCGCGTGCTGGCGGCGACCAACAAGCGGCTCGACGTTGAAATCGAGCGCGGAAATTTTCGCTCAGATCTCTTCTATCGTCTCAACGTGATTCCGTTTGAACTGCCGCCGCTGCGCGAGAGGCTCGAAGACGTGCCGCTGCTCGTCGAATATTTCAATCGAAAATTTTCAGAGGCTTATAAAAAAGGAACGAAACGTTTCGAGCCGGACGCGCTTGAGGCGATGCAAAACTACACGTGGCCGGGCAACGTGCGCGAACTGCGCAACACGGTCGAGCGCGTCTGTATCATGCATGCACACACACGCGTCGCCGCCGCCGACCTACCCGTGCTCGGCGGCGAAGCCCCGCCCGAAGCCGCCTTTAAATTCTCCACCTTCAAGGACGCCAGCGAAGCCCACCAGCGCGAATTCATCAAAAGGAAACTGGCCGAAGCTGAAGGCAACGTCTCGCGCGCCGCCGAACTGATGGGCATGGATCGCAGCCACCTCTACCGCCGCATGCGCACCCTCGGCATCAACGTGCGCGGCGAACGCGCCGGGACGACTTGAGCGTAGGCCGCGCGATTGTCCGTCAAACTCCATTTACTGCTGATTGTCCAAGTCGGTAATTATCCGCTGACAAAACTTTTACATTCGCCCCCTCGCCCCACACCATATACTGCCCACGAAAGTCGCCCGCAAAGCATCCAAAACATGCGGCGCGGAAAAGGCTGTGAAGATGTCAGCCGCCGCGCGTTGACAGTGCCGTTGAAATACCGTATCAAAATAGTGTCTGCTCCGGTTCGAGCAGACTTTACAGGCGCGTTGGCCGCAGAGGCATGCGCCGTTAACCAAAGGTTTCCAGATGGATTACACGACCAGAGAGCTTTTGAAGCGTTACGCGAAACTCGCCGTGGGGCAGCCCTTCGCGCCAGTGCTGTTGAACATTCTCGTCACCTCCGTGTGCGACATGCGTTGCACGCACTGTTTTTTCACTGACGAGTTGGACGACCGCCCGCGCAAGAAATTGCAGATGAAGACGCACGAGATTCAGCGAATCTCGGAAACGCTGGGCGGCAATCTCGGAGTTTTGATTCTCGCGGGCGGCGAGCCTTTCACGCGTAAAGACCTGCCGGAAATCGTCCGTGCTTTTTATGAAAACAACCGTCTCGAATCGGTCTACCTAATGTCGAACGGGCAGATTCAAAAACGCATCATCCCGGACGTGACGCGCATTCTTGAGGAATGCCCGAACCTCAATGTCGCGGTCGCCCTCGGCATTGACGGCCTTGAAGCCGAGCACGAGAAAATTCGACAGAAGCCCGGCTCTTGGACGATTGCCGTCGACACGGCCAGACAGCTTCAGCAGATCAAACGTGAATACCCGCGTCTCGACATCCAGACCTGCACATGCTTTATGAACTCGAATCAGGACACTATTTTCGAGTGGTACGATTTTCTGAAGTATGATTTGAAGCCAGACAAGGTCAACTTCAATTACATCCGCCCGCCTTCAGCCGTTCCCAAAGAGTTGGAGATTGACCACGCGCGCTACGCGCAACTCGCGCAGATGATTGACGACGATTCGCGCCACGCCGCGATTAAAAACAACTACGGCGGCGACGCCGGATACTTCAAAGCCGCGATTGATATTTACATGCACGGACTGATTGCCAAGGCTCAGGAAGAGCAGAAGGCGCAGATGAAGTGCTATGCCGGAACGGCGGGCGGCGTTATCTATGATGAGGGCACGGTTTCGTCGTGCGAGAATCTTGAGGCCGTCGGCAATTTGCGCGACTACGATTGGAACTTTCAAAAGCTGTGGCTCTCGCCCGCGATGAAAGAGCGCCGCCAGAAAGCTCTGGACGGTTGTTTCTGCACGCACGAGTCGAACAGCTATTATCCGAGCCTGCCTTTTAATCCGAAGCACCTGATTCAGATTAAACGTCTGGAGCGCGAGATGAAGAAAGCGCGCCGCGAAATGGATCGTCAGGAAGAGCAGGGCGAAGCGGCGGCGATTAAAGCTTAAACAATTTTCCGTTTTCCGTCGAAACGAAAGACTGAATACTGAAAGTTGAAAACTTGAAACCGAAAACTGAATTATGTTTAGAGCGAGAGTCCCTAAAATCTTAATCATCTCGTCGGACACGGGCGGCGGCCATCGTTCGGCGGCGGCGGCCATCGTCGCCGGGGTGCAGAAGTTTTTTCAGGGCGACTCTTACGCCGTGCGCGTTGTTCGCGCCATCGAAGAATCACATTCGGTCACAGAAAAGCTGGTCGGGTTTTATAACTGGGTGCTGCGTCACAGACAGCACTGGATGAAATATCTCTACTGGGGCATCAATCGCTTCCGGCCAGAGACGCGCGAGTTCTTCTACAAACGATACGTGCGTTACATCACAGACCTCTTCGAGCTTTGGTGTCCGCATGTCGTCGTCAGCGTTCACCCGCTGACGCAGCACGCTATCGCGCGCATTCTCAGAGAACTTCATCTGGCGGATAAAATTCCGCTCGTCACCGTCGTCACAGACCCTTGCTATGGTTTCTGGCGCGGCTGGGCGTGCAATGATGTCACGCTCTATCTGGTTGCGAGCGACGAAGCGCGTCAGCAGTTGATTGATTACGGTATCGCGCCCGAACGCATCAAGATTTCCGGAATGCCTGTGCATCCGAAGTTCGAGATGCCTGACGAACGCGCGGCACAGGCGGCGCGCACGGCGCTCGGTCTCGACCCCGAAAAGTTCACGGTCTTTGTCAACGCAGGTTGGGTCGGCGGCGGTAACATTCCGGCCATCTTCCGCGAACTCGCGCATGGCGACCTCAACGTGCAAGCAATTTTCCTCGCAGGGAAAAATGATGAACTGCGTATCGAGGCCGAAAACATCGCGGCGCACGCGAAGTTTCCCGTGAAAGTTATCGGATATTCCGAGCACGTCGAGCAGTTGATGCAGGCCGCCAACGTGATGATTTCCAAGCTCGGCGGATTGACGACCTTCGAGGCGTTGTCGTGCCGCCTGCCAATTATCGCCGACGCGACAACACCGCCGATGCCGCAAGAATCCGGCGCGGCGACGCTCCTGACGAAGCGTGGCGCGGGCGTGTTGCTCAAACGAACCGGCGACATCGTCCCCGTCGTGCGCCGGATGGTCGAAGACGCGCGCTACTACGCGGCGATGCGCGCGGCGACGGTCGGGATGGCAATCCCTGACGCCACGCGCCACATCGTCGAAGAGATCGCGGCGCTGATACCTGCGCCCGTCATGGCGAAGGACGAGCCTGTCGCCGTCGAGATTCGGAGAGCCTGAGTTCCACGGTCGCGCCGCGAAAAAGTTGACGCGCGCGAGGCGTTCGGGCTTTAATCAACAAGTTCTGTTAACCAACTCGGCCCGCTTCTCGTAAAGAAAGCGGGCATTTTAGGAGAGCAGCCGTTTTGAGTCTTCTGCTTGAAGGGAAGCGTGCGTTTATCACAGGCGGCACGCGTGGCATCGGAGCCGCACTGTGTGAAGTTTTCGCGCGCGAAGGCGCGGATGTCGCTTTCAACTACCACGCAAGCGATGAGCACGCCAAAAACACCATCGAAAAAATTACGGCGCATGGGCGGCGTGCGCTCTCATACAAAATCTCGATTACAGACCGCCTAAGTTTAAAGCGCATGACGCGTGAATTGGTCGAGGCGTGGGGCGGCTTGGATATTCTCGTCAACAACGCGGCGATTAATCGCGGTGACAATTTTGCGACGACGACCGACCGCGCGTGGGATGAAGTCGTCAACACAAACGTCCACAGCCTCTTCGCCGTCACGAAGCCCATCTACAAGCAGATGATTCGACAGCGCAAAGGCGCGATTCTCAACATCACTTCCATCGGCGCGATTCGCGCTCTGCCGACCTCAGTCCACTACGCCACCTCCAAGGCCGCGATGATCGGTTTCACCAAATGCCTCTCGCGCGAGGCGGCGACCTTCGGCGTCTCCGTTAACGCTATCGCCGCTGGAATCTTCGACACAGACCTCGCGCATACGCTCCCCGAACGCCTGCTCCAAATGCACGACTTTTGGGCAGCCAGCGGTCGCAAAGGCCGTCCCGAAGAATTAGCCGAATTCGCAGCCTTCATGGTCAGCGAACGCAACAGCTTTATGAACGGCGAGGTCGTCATCGTTGACGGCGGAGCCGTCACGTAAAAAAGCCCGGAAACTTCTACAACCCGACTTTCCTTCTGCCGTCTGAGCCCAACATTCGTCGTCCTACCTTGAACCGAACTGCTTCATTGCTCTCAACTGAAATCGAATTTCAATGTTAAGTTCTTGGCTGTCAACATTTAGGATTGACAGTTGGAGCGCCTGTCGTTATTATCCAGCACACGGGGATGAAAAATTGTGGTCTGACGGCAGCAGGCACTTGCGGGGAGGGACGGAATGGCAAACACGGAATTGATTGATAATCTGAATCGTGCGCTCAGCCTCGAACTGGCGGCGGTGATTCAATACATGCAGCATAGCTTTCTCGTGACCGGCGAGGCGCGCGCGGTCTATCGCTCGTTCTTCCGTGACCAGAGCGAGGAATCGCAGGAACATGCGACGACGCTCGGCGATAAGATCGTCGCGCTCGGCGGCGTGCCCACGGTTGAACCGGCTGTCATCCGGCAGGCGACGCAGTTGAGTGACATGCTGCGGCAGGATTTGCAGCTTGAGCGAGACGCCATGGATGCCTACATCACTGCTTGGAAGTCCTGTACTAACACAGAATTAGCCACACGCTTTCAGCTTGAAGAGCGTATCGCTGAAGAGCAGAAACACCTCGAAGAACTGGAAAAACTGACCTCCGAGCGCACGGCGAGCATCACCACAGAGAAGATTACTTTGCGGCAGGTCGGTTAAAGAATCGAAGTTTTAAAACGGTGAGGCGGCGGTCAGAAATGCTAGGTTCTGGCCGCCGCCTCACTGTTTTAGACTTTCCGAATTTTAAGCGAGCGTCGGAAACTGAATGACTTGCGCGGGAGCGAACTGCCCGTCCTCCGCGCGCTGGCGATTGAATCTCTGGCGAGCCACTGTCATCGCGTGATGCAGTTCGTTGAGTTGGTCGCTGTCGAGGCGAATCGTCTTCTGGCTGCACCAACCC
>CAXTRQ010000014.1:0-8892 GCA_964246705.1 uncultured Pyrinomonadaceae bacterium | reverse complement strand
CCACGTCGAATACTTGATGGCGATGCCTTGGACGCCTTCGTGTTGCTCTAAAACGAGTTCAACCTTTTGGTCGGCGCACGAAGGTTGGAGGGCGCTAAGCGCGGCGTGATTGCTTCCCTGCACTGTCTAAAACACTCCTCAACAAAGGAACTTATTTGAATAATTCAATCTCGTCTCGTGGGGCGAAATTGAAATCCAATTTCAATTGGGATTATGCCCGTCCGCCCGATATGTGTCAAGCAGTTTCTTCTTCGCCGTCGGGAAATTTTTCTGTCAGCGCCGGAGTCTCTTTCAGAGCGGCGTTCTTGCGTTCCAATTCAGCGAGGCGTGCTTCCAAAAGTCGGATTGTGCGCTGCATTTCTCCGAGCCGTCTAAAGGCGGCGGTTGAGCGCAGCCATTCGCGATTGTCGAAGGCCGGGATGCCTGAGATGACTTTGCCTGCCGGAACATTGTGGCTCGTCGCGCTCTTGGCCGTCAGTACGACATCGTCGCCGATGGTGAGATGTCCGGCCACCCCTGCCTGACCGGCGAGGATGACACGGCGTCCGACGTGTGAGCTTCCGGCGAGTCCGACCTGCGCGCAGAGAAGCGAGTCTTCGCCGATTGAGCACGAATGACCGATCTGGACGAGGTTATCAATCTTTGCGCCGCGCGCGATGCGTGTCTCGCCGACCGAAGCGCAATCAATGGTCGTGCCCGCGCCGATTTCGACATCGTCTTCAATCACGACGCGCCCCGTCTGCGGAATCTTCAGCCAGCGACCCTCTTCGTCTTTCGCATAACCGAAACCGTCCGAGCCGACGACGACGTTATTGTGGAGCACGACGCGCGCACCTATCTGCGCGCCTTCGCGGATGGCGACGCCGGAATGAATCTCCGAGTCAGCGCCGATTGAGACATCATTATAAATCGTCACGTTCGGATGAATACGCACGCCCGCGCCGATTTCGACGTTGCGACCGAGAACTGCACACGCGCCAATCTGGACGCCTTCGCCGACATGCGCCGTCGGGTCAATCGAGGCCGACGGGTGGACGAACGCCTCGAAGGCCGGTGCGGGATGAAAGAGCCGCAGAGCGCGCGTGTAAGCGAGATATGGGTCGCGCGCACGCAGCACAGCCATGTCGCTTCTCTGGACTTCAACCTTCTCGCCGACAAAGACGGCTGACGCGTGTGTGGTCTGCAAGCGCGGCGTGTAACGCGGGTTGGCGAGAAAGGTGACGTGCCCGCTCTCCGCATCGTCAAGACCGGCTGCGCCCTCGATTTCCAAATCTCCCGCGTCGCCTTCGACGCGTGCGCCCGTCGCGTGTGCAAGTTCTTCGAGTCTCATGAGCATAAGTTTAAAGTTCAAAGTCCAAAGTTCAAAGGCTGGAATAAAGCTCAAAGTTTAAAGCTCAAAGTCGAAGACAGAGCTACCGTTTTTAACTTTGAGCTTTAAACTTTGAGCTTTGAATTAGTCTTCACATCAGATTCACAGGGTCAATCTCGACGTTGACGGATTGAACATCGCAGCCGCTGACGGTCGCGGCGTCGGCCAGAGCTATTTCGATGACGGCGCGCAGGCGCGGGCGGTTGCGCGATTTAAGGAGAAGTTGGACGCGATGCTCGCCGCGAAGGCGCGCGAGGGGCGCGGGCGCGGGGCCGAGAATGCGACACGCGCGGTCTGCGTTCGCTTCGTCGAGCGCGCGCCGGAGTTCGGCGGCGGTCGCCTGCACGCGCGTCAAATCTTCTCCGTGAATAAGCAGCGAGGCGAGCGCGACGAACGGCGGATAGCTCAGATTCTTCCGGTAACCAATCTCCTCCGCGAAGAAGCCTTCGTAGTCCTGCGCGCAGGCGTGGCGCAGCGCGTAATGATGCGGGTGAAAGGTCTGTATCAAAACTCTTCCGGGCAGACGCCCGCGCCCTGCGCGCCCAGCGACCTGCGTGATAAGTTGAAAAGCGCGCTCGGCGGCGCGGAAATCCGGTAGCGCCAGACCGGCGTCGACGGAGACGACGCCGACCAGCGTGACGTTCGGAAAGTCGTGCCCCTTGGCGATCATCTGCGTGCCGACGAGCATGTCGAGTTCGCCCGCCGCGAAACGCAGGATAGCCTGCTCGTATGTGTTGCGGCGCGCGGTCGTGTCGCGGTCGAGGCGCGCGATGCGCAGCGCCGGGAAACGCTTTTGCAGCATCTCTTCAATCTGCTCCGTGCCTTCGCCGATGAAGTAGATGTATTGACCCTGACACGCGGGGCATTGTGTGGGAACGCGACCACGCAAGTTGCAATAGTGGCAGATGAGACTGCGTTCGCTGCGATGAAAGGTGAGCGTCACATCACAGTTCGGACATTGCACGCGCTCGCCACATGAGCGGCAGAGAACGAAACTGGAATAACCTCGACGGTTGAGCAGGATGATGGATTGCTCGCCGCGCGCGTGCGTCTCCTCGATGGCGGCAAGCAGTTGTTCGGATAAGACCTGCTGTTTGCCCGCGCGTTGGAACATCTCACGCATGTCGACGATTTCGGCGCGCGCCATCGCTCGATTGGCGATGCGGTTGGGCAGTTGCAGGTAGAGATATTTTCCACGGCGCGCATTATGAAACGATTCGAGCGACGGCGTCGCCGAGCCGAGCACGACGACCGCGCCTTCCTTCAAAGCGCGCACAACGGCTACGTCGCGCCCGTTATAGAAGGGCATCTCCTGTTGGCGATATGACGCTTCGTGTTCTTCGTCAATGATGATGATGCCGAGATCGCTGGCGGGCGCGAAGACCGCCGAGCGTGTGCCGATAACGACGCGCGCCTCGCCGCGCTTTAATCGTCCCCACTCGTCGAACCGCTCGCCTGTCGTGAGAGACGAATGAAAAATAGCAACCGCATCGCCGAAGTGCGCGCGCAGGCGGCGCGAGAAGACAGGCGTCAGGGCAATCTCCGGCACGAGCATCATCGCCGAGCGTCCGCGCAGAAGCGCGGCGCGCATGGCGCGGATGTAGATTTCAGTCTTGCCGCTTCCGGTGACGCCGTGCAAAAGAAAGGCTGCGTACTTTCCGACGGCTTGCGCCGCTTCAATCTCTCTGAGGGCGGCGGCCTGCTCGTCGGTTAATTTCAGGTCGTCGGTTCCCGGCAGTACGGCGTGTGCGAGCGGGTCGCGCCTGACCTCGCGCACGAAGACTTCAAGCAGGCGACGGCGTTCGAGCGTCTGGATGGAAGAGACGCTGGTTTGAGCGGCATCGAGAAGTTCGGCGAAGAGCATTTCGCCCCCGTGCGCGAGAAGCGTTTCGATGATTCGATGTTGCGCGGAGGTGAGCGCGCGTGCGCCTTCGGAAGTGTGCGCTTCGGGCGGCAGGAGACGCACGGCCTTGCGCCGCTTGGGTTTCGCCAGCGCGCTCTTGGCACGATGCGCGAGCGTGACCCATCCGGCGCGTTCGAGTTCGCGCGCCACCTTTGCCGCGCGCGCCTGTCCGAAGGCGCGCCCCAGTGTGCGGAGCGTGGTGGTCGCTTCTTCGGCGATAAGTTGCAGTGCTTGTGCTTTTGCCGTCGTCGCGCGCCGGTTGGACAATCGAGACAGTTCATCGCGTCCTTCGGTCGTGATAGAGATAATTTGTTCGATGGTCGAGTTGAGACCGGCAGGCAGCGCGGCCTTTAAAACTTCGCCCCACGGCGCGGCGTAGTACTCGCTAATCCAGCGCGTAATCTCTAAAACCTCCGGCGTCAGGAGCGGCGCGGCGTCGAGTAATTCTTCGGCCTCTTTAATTTCCGAATCGTCAAGGCCGCTTGCAGGGTCGAGCGACGAATGCAGTGCGACAATGTAGCCGGTCGTCATCTTTCGTCCGAAAGGAACAAGGAGGCGCGCGCCGACCTGCGCGTCCCGTTGCAGCGCGAGCGGCAGGCGGTAAGTGAAAGTCTGCGACAGGCGAAGCGGAAAGGCGACCTCCGCATAATGCGGCGCAGTCTCGGCGCGCGCATGGGCGGAGGCTTTTGAAGATGAAGTGGCGAAGCGTTGCACGGGAATTTAAATTAGCTTGAAGCGGGAAAAAGGGGAAGCGACCACAGCACAACTTACAGAGACTTTAACAGCATTCTTCTTTGCGCCTCCGGCGTCTTTGCGAGAACTATTTTTACTTCAAGAAAAAAGTTTCGCGCAAAGAAGAAGGGAGCTATAAAGCCGAACGCTCAGGTCTTCGTTTCATTCAAATAAGAGCGCACCTTTTTCATGTCTTCCCAGACCTCGCGTTTCTTTGAAGGATCGCGCAGCAGATAGGCCGGGTTGAAGGTCGGCATCAGCTTCATGCCGCGATAGTCCTGAAATTCGCCGCGCAGTTGCGAGATGGGTTTCTTCGTGTGGAGGAGTGCGCGCGTCGGCGTGTTGCCGAAGGAGATGATGACGCGCGGGCGCACCGTGAGGAGTTCACGATGAAGATATGGGATGAAGAACGAGAGCACGTCGGGCGTCATTTCATCGCCGGTCGAGATCATCTTGACGGTGTTGGTGAGATAGCAGTTGCGACGCTGGAGGTTGATGGCGGCGAGAATGCGTTCGAGCATTTGACCGGCTGGCCCCATGAAGGGCTTACCGGATTCGATGTCGGGCGGCCCCGGAGATTCGCCAACGACGGCGACGGTCGCGCCCGGCGTCCCTTCGCCAAAGATGAAGATGCGATCTTTGAACTGCGGCTGAACCTTCGCGCGTTGCAACAACTCGGCGTTGATGTCGTCGAGCGTCTCATTCGACTCGGTCGGCTCGGAATCGAGAAATAGAGAATCTTGCATGACAGCTTTCAGTTTTTGGTTTTCAGCGATAAGTTCAAATTCTCATTTATCGAGCGCAGGCTGAAAGCCGCCCGTCAACTCAAAAACTGAAAACCGAAAATTCACTTCTTCTTTTCGTTCAGATAGTCGCGCACCTTTTTCATGTCGTCCCATGTCTCGCGCTTCTTCGAGGGGTCGCGCAGGAGATAGGCCGGATGAAAGGTGGGCATGACCTTGATGCCGTTATAATCCTGAAACTGGCCGCGCAGCTTGGTGATGCCCTCTTTCGTGTCGAGCAGGTTTTTCATCGCCGTGTTGCCGAGCACGACGACGACCTCCGGCCGCACGACGTTGATGTCGCGGAGCAGGAACGGCTTGCATGTTTTGGCTTCCTCGGTCGTCGGAGTGCGATTCTGCGGCGGGCGGCAGCGGTTGACGTTGCCGATTAAAACGTCTTCACGCTTGAGGCCGATGGCCTCGATGATTTTATTGAGCAACTGTCCGGCGCGACCGACGAACGGTCTGCCGCTGGCGTCTTCATCAGCGCCGGGAGCCTCGCCGACGAACATCAGACGCGCCGACGGGCTGCCCTCTGTGTGCACAATCTTCGTGCGGCCTTGATAGAGCGGGCAGCGGACGCATTCGCCGATGTCCTTGCGAATATCTTCCAACGTCTCGCCGGGACGCCCCAGACTCAATTCGTCCTTCGGTTTGATTTCTCCGAACAGCGTCTCGCGCGGTTCGGGCGGATTAGCGGCGGGCGGTCGAACGGTTTTTTTAGCCATATCGGTCTTGTCCGTAGCGGAGGCCGACATCGCGCCAGCGCGTGGAATGTCGGCGAACCTGTTTGTTTTGGCAACGACGGCGGGCGCTTCGGCGCGCGCATTGCGCTCAAGTGCCGACGCAGAAGGCGAGACAGGATTCGCACGCGGCTCATGCGCCGTCTGATACGAGACGGCAAGAGCCGCGACATGCGGGGCGTCCTCCAAGCCTTCAACGCCAAGCCCTTCGATGCCAAGCTCGCGCAAATATGAAATTGATTCTGCGACATCCTTCGCCAGCGTGCCGAGGGTGTCTTTCAAGTGCTGCTCATCGCTCATTAAAGTTCACGGTTATGATGAGAATCATGGTGCTGAAATCTGTTCAAGCGCGTCGTGCGCGGCGACGGCTTCGCGGCGCAGTCTCGCAACTTCGTCAAGGATGCGATGCGCCACCTCAAGTTTCGACATCAACGGCAACTCGAAGGGCTGCGCACGGTCGCGCGTGAGAAGCGTGACGACGTTGGTCTCCGTGTCGAAACCAGCGCCTTCGCGTGTGATGTCATTGGCGACGATGGCATCGAGATTTTTGCGCTGCAATTTCTGCCTCGCATGTTCCAAGACATTGTCCGTCTCGGCGGCGAAACCGACGACAAGCAGCCCTCTATGGCGCGCGCGCGAGACATCGGCCAGAATGTCGGGCGTCGGTTCGAGCATGAGCATGAGCGGCTCGGCTGATTTCTTGATTTTACTTTCGGCGCGCAAGGCCGGACGATAATCGGAGACGGCGGCGGCGGCGATAAGGACGCTCGCCCCTGCGCTCTCACGCATCACGGCGGCGTGCATCTCTTCAACCGACAGCGCGCGCAAAAGTCGCACACCCGCAGGCGGCGCGGCGGTCGTCGCCCCTGCCACAATCGTCACCTCGGCTCCGCGCGCGCGCGCGGCTTCAGCCAGCGCGAAGCCCATCCGACCAGACGAGCGGTTGGAGAAAAAGCGCACCGGGTCAATCTCCTCGCGCGTCGCGCCCGCTGTAATCAGGATGCGTTCACCCTTGAGGTCGGACGCCTTCGGCTGCAGGGCCTCGCGCAAGATGCCGAGTGCGGCGGCGACAATGATTGAAGGATCGCTCAGGCGACCGGGACCGAAAGTCCCGCAGGCCATCTCGCCCGCGTCGGGTTCGACGACGCGCACGCCGTCGGCGCGAAGCCGCGTGAGATTGCGCTGCGTCGCCGGATGATTCCACATCGTCGTGTTCATCGCCGGAGCGATAAGAATCGGAGCGTTTGAGGCGAGATAAGTTGAAGTCAGGAAATCGTCGGCGATGCCGTTCGCAAACTTCGCAATGATATTGGCGGTCGCCGGAGCGACAACGAACAGATCAACTGTCTGCGAGAAAGTGATATGAGCTATCGGGTCGGGGTTGTCTGGCGCATAGTCGTCAACTACGACATGCTGGCCGGAGAGAGCGCGAAAAGTGAGCGGCGTAACAAACTCGCAGGCGCGCTTCGTCATCCCGACGCGCACACTACATCCGGCGCGTTGCAGTCCGCGCAAAATTTCCGCCGCCTTATAAGCGGCGATGCCGCCGGAGACGCCAAGCGCCACGCGCCGACCCTCGAACGGCTCGCCGCCGTTTGCGCGCTCTGCATCCAAATCTGTTGAAGCGTTTGAAGACATCGCTCCGCCGTCCGTCGTTGGCTCCTTATAAGTGCTACCAAAGAATGTAGCATCGCATGGCAAACACGCGCAATCTTGTCACCAGTCAGAATAAAGCTTCTGGCCGTTGCGACGTAACAGACTGCCGATTCACATAATGCACATTGAGTATGCTAAACTTCGGTGTTCAAGCCCCTGCGTGTCATCCAAATTTGGTCATGTGTTTTATTAAATGCGTCGTTGTTCTATAGAGGCTGAGCCAACGTCGAGAGGTGTGTAGGTTGAAGGTGTTTTTTCGTAGCGGGGGATTGCTATTAGCATGCGTCTTGTGCGCGGGCGGCGCTGACGCGCAGAGGTCGCGCGCAACGCAGGCTGCACGCGCCGCGTCACAGCAGGAGACGGAGTTCGGCCCGATTGTGCGCGCATATCTCGGCTACTTGCGCGAGCAGCAGGAGGTGGTGGACGACCGCAACAGCCGACGCGAAATCAAGCTGGCCTATTACCGTCACAATTTAAATCGTATTAAGGCTCTCAGACAGATGGCTATCCGCATCGCGCGCGAGACCGGAAACGATTACCTGCCGGAACTTGAAGCCGTCTCGCTCGACGAATTCGACACGCTCTTTGACGAACCGCCGCTGCCCGTCACCATGCAGGAGGGCGCGATTCTCAACTATACATTTCGATACCTCGGCGCGGTCACAGAAGGGCGCGAAAAGTTTTATCTCTTCGCGCGTCTCGATCCATACGAACAGGCCGAGTTGAGGAAAAAGGGCGAGGCGCAGCCGTCCGCCTCGGATGCACACAGTTCGGCGCATCCCGCGGCAGCCGACACGAACGGTCGCCCGCGCCGCGTCAGTTCGCCCTGAAGTTTTATGGCCTTTAACCGAATTTCCGGCCATCCAGACATCTCGACCACTCATGCATCAACAGACATTTTTCGAGAAGGACAGAACAGAGGACGCCTACGACGCCGAACGCGTGGTGCTCTACGCGCTCGGCGATTTTCAAACGCGCGGCAAAGTTTTGGCCGGACGCGATTTGCCGCTCGACCGCCTGCGCGGGGCGCTGCGTCGCGCCGCAGATAATTTTGGCATCGCCGAACTCGATGACGAGCACGCTGTCTCGACCCTCGGCGCACTCGGCGCACAGGTGCGGCGCGTGCCCGCCTTCGTCGCCAAGCATCCCTTTCGCATCACCGTCGGGACAGAACTGGCAGCACGCGCTTTAAATTTTGTGAAAGAGCAGAGCCGCCCCGGTGAATAGAAGACGGCTGGAAAGCGCGACGCAGACAACCGTTGCGCCTCTCGAAAGCCTTTGCTACCATTCGCCGCGTCATTAACCAATCTCTAAAAAGTTGAATTGTCCGCCGTGCCGCTACCGCGAAGCGGGGAAGCATCCAGCCCAATGAATACGGACAAAAGTCGTCGAAACTTTCTCGGTCGCGTCGGCGCGATGGCCCTCGCGGCAGGGCTTCCCGCGCGCGTCTGTGCTGCGGAGTCCGCATCTACGGCATCAACCGACATGATGCAGAAGGACGGCAGCAGTGGCGGCGACGCGCTGCGACCTTTCGGCTTCGTCATGCACGGCGGCGCGGGCACGCGCGAACGCAGCCAGATCACCGCCGAGCCCGAGGCGATCCACGCCACGGCCGGCTCGGATCCCGACGCGGTCGCGGCGACTGATCCCGATGGGGCTGCAGTTTCCTCCCCTCCACGGGCGGTCTGGGCCTACCGCCCCGCGACG
>CAXTRQ010000013.1:55959-61380 GCA_964246705.1 uncultured Pyrinomonadaceae bacterium | reverse complement strand
GCCAAGTCCGAAAATGTCTCAAAGAAGCCTGACGGCGGAGCCGAAGCCGCAGCAGCAACAGGCGCAAGCAATATCCCCGATGCCGGTGGGCAGGGGGAATTAACGTCATAGGAATTTTTGATTTGCGATTTTCGATTGAAAGACGTGTCTGAGAATTTTTCAATCGAAATTTAAAAATCGCAAATCGGTTGGGGAGAAGCAATCATGCCGAAACTGAAAACTCATAAAGGCGCGGCGAAGCGTTTTCGCACGACCGCGAGTGGAAAAATCAAGCGCGGCCATAGCCACGCGCGCCATATTTTGACGAAGAAGACGAACAAACGTAAGCGCCTTCTCGACATCGACGTGCTCGTCTCCGAATCCGACGAAGATCGCGTCAACAAGATGCTGCCCTACGGGCGAAGCTAATAGAAAAGATAAACTATGAACGCGGAATGATGAACTGAGAAGAAAAACGAACAGCTTGTGTCTCGATAGTTCATCATTCAAAGTTCCGCGTTCCGCGTTTAAAGAAAAGGAGTGAGTTATGCCGAGGGCAAAACGTGGAAATAAGCGCACGGAGAAGCGCAAGAAAATTCTTAAGTTGGCGAAAGGTTATCGCGGAACGAAGTCGAAGCTTTATCGTTCGGCGAAAGAGTCGATCGAGCGCGGGCTGAATTTCGCCTATACGGGGCGCAAACTGAAGAAACGCGATTTTCGTAGCCTGTGGATTGTGCGTATCGGCGCTGCCGCGCGTCTGAACGGTCTGAATTATTCGCAGTTCATGCACGGCCTGAAAGTCGCCGGTATCGAACTGGATCGCAAGGTGCTCGCAGACCTCGCCGCCAACTCGCCCGATGCTTTCGCCGAATTGGCGGGGCAGGCGAAGAGCGCGATTAGCAGTAACGACCAACAACAGGCGGCGGCTTAAAAGTTACTTTAAGCCTCGCCGCGAGGACTCGGATGGGTTCTGAAGTGGTTGAGTATCAAGAGCAGATAGATGCTGTACGTGAAGCGTTCGAGCGAGAGTTTGAACGCTTCACTCGCTTTCGCAGTAGTGCAAACACGGAAGGCTTGTCGCTCGCGGAGGCCGAGACGCTGCTGCGCGAGCTTTCAGACATCCGGACACGCCACACGGGTAAAAAGAGCGCGCTCGCATCACTCAAAAAGATGATCGGTCGCGTCTCGACGGAAGAGCGCGCCGCGTTCGGTCAGCATGTACAACTAACGGAAGCCAAGCTGGCCGAAGCGTTGGACGAAGCGGAGCGCGCGCTCCGAGACTACATCGCTGCGCAGAAAATCGAGCGCGAGCGCATTGACGTGACGCTGCCCGGTCGCCGCCCGCGACGCGGCCACCTGCATCCACTCACGCTTGTGCGCCGCCGCATCGAGGACATCTTCGTTTCGATGGGTTATGCGGTCGAAGACGGGCGCGAAATTGAGACCGATTTTTATAATTTCGCCGCGCTCAATATTCCCGAACTGCACCCGGCGCGCAGCCCGCAAGACACTTTTTATACGACCGATGGTTTTGCGCTTCGCTCGCAGACTTCGACCGTGCAGATACACGCGATGCAGCGGCGTCGTCCGCCCTTGCGCGTCATCGCGCCCGGCAGAGTCTTTCGCCGCGACACACCTGATGCGACGCACAACCCGATGTTCTTTCAAGTCGAGGGCTTGCTCGTTGATCGCGGCATCACGATGGGACATTTGAAAGGCACGGTCGCGGAATTCCTGCGCCGTATGTTCGGCCCCTCGACGCGCACGCGCTTTCGTCCGTCATACTTCCCGTTCACGGAGCCGAGCGCCGAGTTCGATTTCAGTTGCTTCAAATGCAACGGCGAGGGCTGTCGTCTCTGCAAGGGTTCGGGCTGGATTGAACTTGGCGGCTCAGGCATGGTGCATCCGAACGTGCTGCGCGCCGTCGAGGTTGACCCGGAGGAATTCTCGGGCTTCGCCTTCGGCCTCGGCATTGACCGCATGTGCGGCCTCCTCTACGGACTCGACGACATACGCCTACTGTTCGAGAACGACGTGCGCTTCCTTGAACAATTCAACTGAAGCGGCGAGTGATGAGTGACGAGTGACAAGTAAGAAACTTGTCTTCTGCTCGTCACTCGCCACTCGCCATACGTCACTGCTGTTATGAATATTAGCTATAACTGGCTCCGCGAATTGACGGAAATCGCGCTTGCGCCGCGCGAGTTGGCTGAGCGTCTGACGATGGTCGGCCTCGCCGTCGATGCCGTGCATGAGGCGGGCGACGATTTTATCCTTGAGTTCGACCTGACATCGAACCGCCCCGATTGCCTTTCGCATCTCGGCATCGCGCGCGAAGTCTCTGTGATGGAACAGTCGCAGGTGCATCTGCCGGAGATGAAGCCCGCTGGTGTCGAAGGACGCACCGGCACGTATACTTCCGTCGAAATTCAGGACGAAGCGTTGTGCCCGCGTTATACGGCTCGCATCATACGCGGCGTGCGGATTGCTCCTTCGCCCGCTTGGCTCGCCGAGAGACTGCTGGCAATCGGGCAGCGTCCGATTAACAACGTCACAGACATCACGAATTTCGTGTTGCACGAACTGGGACAGCCGCTCCACGCTTTTGATTTATCCACTCTCAGAGAGCAGCGCATCGTCGTGCGGCGCGCGCACTCAGGCGAGAAGATCAGGACGCTCGACGGCGTCGAACGCGCGCTCGAAGAAGAGATGCTCGTGATTGCCGACGCCGTGCGGCCTGTCGCGGTGGCGGGCGTGATGGGCGGGGAAGAGACCGAGATTTCCGATGTGACCCGCGACGTGCTGATCGAGAGCGCCTATTTCAATCCGGCCTCCGTCCGGCGCACGTCCAAAAGATTGGGACTTCAGACTGAAGCCTCTTATCGCTTTGAGCGCGGCGCGGATTACGAGGGTGTCTTGCGCGCCTCCGAGCGCGCGGTCGCGCTCATTTGCGAAATTGCGGGAGGAACAGCGACCGAAGACGCGCTGGACGTTTACCCGCAGCCCGTTGAGCGTCCGTCCGTGTCTCTACGACCGGAACGCGTCGAAAAGTTGACGGGTCTTCCGGTCGCGTCGAGTGACGCGGCACGCATTCTGTCGGCGCTCGGCTTCGATAAAAGAAATGCTGATGAGAAGGACGCCGGTTCGAGTTTGAGCGAAGGCGCGGCGGGCGAACAAAAGAGTCGTCTGGTCTTCAGCGTCCCGACATGGCGTGTGGATATTGAGCGCGAGGAAGACCTTGTCGAAGAAGTCGCGCGACATTACGGTTATGAGAAAATTATGGAATCGCTTCCCGCATCGGGAGTGGCGGGCGAGTATCGAGAGGGCGAGATGCGAAGGCGTGCGGCGGAGGGGACGCTGACGGCCAGCGGGTTCGATCAAGCCATCAGTTTCAGTTTTATCAGCGCCGCCGATGACGATCAGTTTGAACTGTTGCCCGGTCTCATCGCGGCAGGTGGTAACGACGGCGAGCCTTTCGTCTCGCTGAGCAATCCGATTATCGAAGGCGCGACGCGCATGCGTGCGACGCTTTTGCCGGGCTTGCTCGATGCCGTGCGCCACAATTTCAATCACGGCACGCGCAACGTGCGGCTCTTTGAGACGGGGCGCGTCTTCGCCGCGCGCACGCAAGAATTACCGGAGGAACAGGAAGCCCTGACGCTCGTGATGACGGGCGGCGCTCTAGAAGAAGGCCAAGCCGTAGCGCGCGAGTTGGATTTCTATGATTTGAAGGGCGCGATTGAGGCGGCGTCGGACGCGTTGAATATTCCTCCGTTGGAGTTTGAAGCGGCCAGCGCGAAACATTTGCGCGAAGGGCAGGCGGCGCGCATCTCGATTAACGGGCGAGCCGTCGGCACGCTCGGCAGGCTCGCCGAAGAAGCGGCGGCTTCTTATAAGTTTCGCCAGCCGGTCTTCGTCGCAGAACTGAACTTCGGCGCGCTGCTTGATGCAGAGACGAACCCCGTGCGATATGCGCCGCTGGCGCGCTACCCTTCGGTCGCGCGCGACATCTCGCTGGTCGCGGAACGTCGCGTCGCCTTCGCCGCGATGCGCCGCTGCATCCTCGAACTGCAACTCGAATATTGTCGCGGCGTCTCGCTCGTAGATGTTTATGAGGGCGCGAATTTGCCCGAAGGGAAACGCTCTCTGACGCTTCGCAGCGAGTACCGCGCCGACGAGCGAACGTTGCGCGACGAAGAGGTGGACGAGATGCACGCTCGCGTCGTGCAGGCGTTGGAGACGAACTTCGGAGCCAAAATAAGAGGGTAAAGTCGAAAGTCGAAAGTCGAAAGTCGAGAGTTGAAAGAGGAATTTCATTAGCTCCAAAGTTTCGACTCAAGACTTACGACTTCACTCTTGCGCTTGACGCTGTGAAGTCGCATAATCGCTCGGCGATTTTGAGGTTGCCTTGGTCGTAAGGAGTAAGTGATGGTCGGATTAACCGGTCTGGAAAAGTTTTCCCACCTTGAAGATAAAATTTACCGCACCATCGAGTTGACGAAGACGCTCCGTCAGGAGAAGGAAGCTTTGGAGCGCGAGGTCACGTCCGTCCGGCGCGAACTGGGAAGTTTGCTCGACGAGAAGGAGCGGCTTGAGACGCACGTCGAGAGACTGCTTTCGGAGCGGGACACGATTCGCCTGAAGGTCGAGGCGATGCTCGACGCCATCGCCGTCCTCGACCCGGAATCGGTCGAAGCGATGCGGAAATAGCGGACGGAGACGAGAGAACGTATGAGCGCAATCAAAGGCCCCGCCGATTCGACCGGAACCCCGACCATCCGTGTCGAAATTTATAACCAGACATACAATATCCGCTCCGACGGCGATAGCGAATATGTGACGACCCTCGCAGAGTTTGTTGACCAGCGCATGCGTGAAATCTCTTCGGGCACGCTGACGGTTGATTCGCTGAAAGTCGCCATCCTCGCCGCGCTGCACATCGCCGACGAACTACACCGCTTGAAGCGCCTGCACGAACAAGCCGACTCGCAACTCGCCTCGCGCAGCGCCGAGTGCGCCGAGATGCTCGACCGCCTGCTGAAAACACGCAGCGCCTTCGAGCAGTCCGGCAGCCCCCAGAGCAATCTCTCTCTCTCCTGAAAATTCAACCGCTCTTGTCAAGCTTTCCGCCGTCAGATTTCGGCGTTGAAATTCTGAAAATCCGCTTTCGTCTGTGCTAGTATCACAACTGGCTGAGGGAATCGTTTCTGCGGAGTTCGTCACCGATTTCCTATGTTGAGCCAATGCCGTTTGAAAGGGTTACCGATGCCGTCAGCCAGTGCATTCCCTCATTGCAAGGGAACGCCGGAGGCTGCGGCTCTCTTAAGGTTTCCCACCTGTAAAGCAGGTTCAATTCCGGCTTCGGAACGGCTGTTGCGGATTTCCCTCTGCCGCTCTTTTAAGTGACAAGTGACGGGGGGGAGAGATAAACTAAAAAGAAAA
>CAXTRQ010000013.1:42883-55949 GCA_964246705.1 uncultured Pyrinomonadaceae bacterium | reverse complement strand
CAAGATCAAGCATCGTTCTTCTTGTCACTTGTCACCCGTCACTTGTCGCTTTGTTTTTGGGGATTTGAAAGATGAAAATCTTGATGATTGGAGATGTCGTGGCGCGGCCCGGAAGGCTCGCCGTGCTGGAGCGCATACAGGATTTGCGCGAGCAGCATGCGATTGATTTGGCCGTGATGAACGCTGAGAACGTCGCGGGCGGCTTCTCCATCACGCCCTCGATTGCCGACCAGCTTTTCGCCTCCGGCATTGACGTGATGACCTCCGGCAATCACATCTTCGACAAGCGCGAGGTCATCCCCTACATCGAAAGGCAGACGCGATTACTGCGCCCCGCTAACTATCCGCAAGGCTCGCCCGGCAAGGGCATGTGGGTGGGCGAAGTGGGCGGAACGCGCGTCGCCGTGATGAATCTGATGGGGCGCGTCTTTATGCCGCCGACGCATGAAGACCCGTTTCGCACCGCCGACGAGTTGCTGGCATCGCTCGACGAAGACGTGCGCGTGCGACTCGTCGACATGCACTGCGAGGCGACCTCAGAGAAGACCGCGATGGGCTGGTATCTGGATGGACGTGTCTCTGTGGTTGTCGGCACGCACACACACGTGCAGACGGCGGATGAGCGTATCCTGACGAACGGCACGGCCTATCTGACTGACATCGGAATGACTGGAAGTTATTCGGGTTGCATCGGGATGGATCGTAACGATGTGATTGCGCGCTTCACTTCCGCGCTTCCACGCCGCGCCGAACATTCGACGGGCGACGTGCGCATCTGCGCCGTCGTCATAGATATTGACGAGTCGACGGGGCGCGCACGCGAGATTTCACGCCTCTTTCTCAAGCACGAATCCTGAGAGGCTGTTGCTTAATATTTAGCCAGCAGGCGGGCGACCATCGAAGACATTTGACCGATGTCCTGCGGTTTTCTCAAAAAAGCATCCACCCCTGCCCGCCACGCCTCACTTTCGATGTCGCTGCCCGAAAGCATGACAATGGGCGTGCGCTTGCGCTGCGGTAGTTGACGCGCGAGGCGTACAAGCTCAAGCCCGCTGACATTCGGCAACTCGTTATCAAACATCAACAGATCATAGCGGGCAGTACTCTTTAACTGCTTGAGCGCCGCTCCTCCATCCGAGCACATGACGACGCTCCATCCTTCCATCTGTAGGTCATCCCTCACCGTATTGGCGACGACGAGATGATCTTCAACATGCAGGATAGTGATGGGGCGCACGCGCTTCTCCGAGATGCTGCGTGCGCGTACAGCCTCGAAACGGATGACGCTGCGCCTGCGAGCCTTGGCAGGCTTTCTCAACTCAATGAGGTCTTGATGGCGTGTCCTGAGCGTGTGCGTCAATGATTGATGCCGGATACCCAGCCGCTTCGCCGCGCGCGAGACGCTGCCTTGCTCAAGCTCCAAAGCCTCCCTGAGAAACTTGGCTTCGTATGACGCGAGGGCGTCCGTTAAGACAAAGCCATCGTCGCTCAATCTCAGTCCCATCATCTTGCCGGTGGCGATGCGCGCACACGCACGCAGGCGCGCAATCTCTTCCGCGTCCTGCGTGTCCTTCAATAAATCGTCCGCCAGCCGGTACACGTTATACAGTTCCGTCTCGGACAGACGCTCCTCCCCGTGTTCCTCAATCAAAGTCAGAGCCGCCAGTCCCGCGTTAGAAAACGAACCGGAATCTTGCGCCACGTTAATCGAACGGCGGAGCACCGACATTGAGCTTTCATACTCGCCGAGTCGCGCCCATGCCATGCCCTGTATCGTCAGCGCATCGGCCAGCAGCGCATACTCGCCGCCCTTCTCGAAAGTCTGCACGGCACTCGCAATGACGCGGCTTGCGTCTTCGTACCGCTGCTCGGCCACCAAGACGCGCGCACGCGTCTCATTCACTTGTGCGACAATGCCGGAGTCTCTGTTGCGCTCAAAAAATTGCTGCGCGCGGTTCAAATTCTCATGGGCTTCCGTGTACCGCCCACGCCGGTATAAGAGCATGGCGAGGTTGTTGAGATTGATGGCACAGTATCTTTCATGATTCGCCTGCTCGTAATGATAAATTGCGGCGGTGAACTCCATGATGGCTCTGTCCGCATAATCATCACGTTGCTCGGCGGTGGCGAGTCTGCGGAGAACCAAACCTTTCTGACCGTGCCACTTGCCCTTCAGCGCGTCGCTACAACTTTCAAAGAAAGGTTCGGCTTCTTTGAGAATGTTCCAAGCATCGTGATAACGGCCTGTCCAGACTTCGACGATGGTATGGCGAATCAGGATTCTTGCTTTTAGCTCTGTATCACGCGCGCCTAAATTTTTGAGGGCTTCATCCAGAATCACACGCGCCTCGTCGAACGCGCCGAGACGCCAGTAGCACAGCCCAAGCTCATACTGTGATTCTGATACCTTAGAGGGCTGACCGTGGGTCTCGAACGTGCGGAGAGCTTCGGAAAGCATATCCTTGGCGTTCTCTTGTGCACCGGAAATATGCTGGGCGCTGCCGAGCCAGCCTGACAACACGCCACATTGCAGCAACACTTCAGCGCCAATGAGCGGGGGCAATCCCTTTAACTTAGGCCGAATCCCGATCCCTTGCCACAGGTCATCCAGTGCTTCGCGCGCAGATTCATACTGCCCGATGTCAATAAACTCAGCCGCCGCGCGACAGCGCAGGGAAATGTGCTCATTGAGCGGCAGCGAGGAGAGTGCTAGTTCTTTCAGGCAGCTATCTGCTAAATTCATGTGAGGGTTACCTTTCTTTACGTATGCCAGAACGTGGCATACGCATCTAAGCCGCCGCACTTATGCGAAATATGCGACGGCGAACTTGAAAAATTTCATTAAATACTCGAAAGGGAAAAGAATAATGTGTAAAACATTTAGAGCCTTAGCGTTGACCCTCGTTATCGGTGGCTCAGTTTATGCTGGCGATATACCGAACGCCACCCCCGTGCCCCCGCCCCCACCGCAACCAGTGACGGCTTCAAGTATACCGCAAACAACCACAGAACCAACCAGTGGTGATCCAGAGAATGTGGTACAGGAAACAATTACGGAGGTCACACTTAGCTTGCTGCAAAGCGCACTGGCGCTCTTCTAACGGCTAGCTCATCAAACTCATTTAATACGATGCTTCCGTGAATCGGTTTCAACGGTGGCTCAGCTTGAGTGTGCCTGATGGAGTTCGCCGGGATACCGAAGAGTCCGGTAAGGTAGCACTCACGAAGCAAAGAGTAACGCCTTGCAAAGTAGATTGCAATAAATTTTTGTCACACTTTGTCTTGGCTCTAGGCTCTTGCTTTGAGCGAAATGCGCGGAGATGACAGAGGTCTCGACCCCACCCCTGTGGTCTCCGGCATAGCCCATCGCAATTTCAATCGAGGGGAGCGGACTTCACACGCGGCTGCTCATGGCTGACGATGGGTCTGGCCGAGAGGGCAGCGCGATAGCTTTCGGGCATTGAGATGACGCGCCCGTTGGGGTCTGTGACGACGTGGCCGGTTTCACCTTCGGCGATTGTCTGGCCGTCGGAGAGGCGCACAATTTCGTAGCCGAAACGCACGGAGCGGCGGCGCAGTTCGGTGACGTGCGTGCGCACGAGCAGTTCGTCGTCGTAGAGCGCGGAGGCTTTATAGCGGCAGTAGCTTTCGGCGACGACGAGAAAGGCGTGATCGTTCTCTTCCATGTCGCGGTAGGCGAAACCGCGCGCGCGACAAAACTCCGTGCGGCCAATTTCAAACCAGACGAGATAGTTGGCGTGATAGACTACGCCCATCCGATCCGTTTCGGCATAGCGCACGCGGATAGTGGTTTCGTGCCAGTCTTCAAAGAGGGCATCGTCTGTACCCGCATCCATCATCTGAAAATAAATGCCTCCTGCTCAGGGCTTTTCAAGTGAGCACTGGGCTTGAAATGTTTTGATCCCGTGTATATGGCGGACTATAAGAGCGAAAGGTTCGAGATGTCAAAGAAAATTTGCCGGGAAAATTTTACTGCTTTCTGCGCGCTGAGCCTCTCGGCAGCATTGCTGTTAACCAATATCCTGACCGTCGGCAGAGCGCAGAGCGCAAAGCCGGCGGCGACGGTCAATCCGAAGGCGTCCGCCATCAGAGAAGCGACCGCCGAGGTCTTGCGCGAGACGGGCGAACTTCGTCAACTCGCGGTCTTGCGCCCGGTCGAGAGCGGCGCGCAGTCGCGTGCGGAAATTGAGCAAATGCTCATCAAGAGCTTGGACGAAAGCTCGACGCCCGAAGAGATGCGCGCCTCGCAGGTCGTCCTGATTAAACTGGGACTCGTGCCACCGGATTTCCGTTTCCGGCCTTTTATCATCAGCCTGCTCACAGAACAGGTCGCCGGATACTACGAGCCGAAAACACAACATTTTTATCTCGCCGACTGGATTGACCTGGAGGGCCAGAAGCCGGTCATGGCGCACGAACTGACGCACGCCCTTCAGGATCAGCATTTCAATTTGCGCCGCTTTGAGAAATGGCCGAAGGGCGATTCCGACGCCGAACTTGCCGCGCACGCGCTTATCGAAGGCGATGCGACGGTCGCTATGACGCACTACATCCTGCGCAACCCGGCGCGCGCGCTCGCCATGATGAAGTCCATGAGCGGCGGCACGGCTTCAACCGTCGAGATTGATAAAGCGCCGCGCGCCCTGCGCGAGTCGCTGCTGTTTCCGTATGACCGTGGGATGGCGTGGGTCAATCAAGTCTACAGGCGCGGCGGTTGGGCGCTCGTCTCGCAGGCTTACAAGGATTTACCGAAATCAACCGAGCAGGTCTTGCACGCGGAAAAATATTTCGCGGGCGAGCAGCCAGTGAAAGTCGAACTGCCGGACATCAAGGCTCTGCTCGGCAAAAATTGGAAGCGCACCGATACGGATGTCAACGGCGAATGGGGCTACTACCTTGTACTCGACCAGTTTTTGAAGGAGAGAGGCGATTCGCAGAGGGCGGCAGAAGGGTGGGGCGGCGACCGTTACGCGCTCTACGAGGGCGCGAACAAGGGCGAGGCGCTGCTGGCGCAACTTTCCGTGTGGGATACGGACGATGACGCTATAGAATTTTTCGATGCTTACGTTAAGCGAACTGCCCTTCGCTATCAAGCCGAACAATCACCCAACAACGTGACCCTCCTTGGAAACTCCGCTTCCTACAGCCTGCCGACCAGCGAGGGAGCAGTGCTTGTCGAGCGGCACGGCGCGCGCGTCGCCATCCTCGAAGGCGTACCGCAAAATGTTAAAGCAGACAATTTGATGAAGAAGTTGTGGCAGCCCGTCGCGCCAAGAGAACAAACTCACCGCTAAGAATTAACCACCACAGAGGTTACACAGAACAGAAGATTCAAGATTTGAAATCTCCGAACACAGGTTTAAAACCTTGAATCTTCAACCACTCAACTCTGCTTCTTTGCGCCTTTGCCTAAACAACATAAAAAAAATTTTAACGCAGGAGAACCCAAAATTTTTCGGGGGTGGGGCGCCCCCTCGGCGCAAAGAAGTAGAACACTAAAATGCTTGCCTTACTTGGCGGTGGTGCATCAGAGCTTCCGGACGCTCAACTGCAATCCGCTCTAAGTTCAATGGAAATTGGTTTGACGGGCGCGTTGTCAGTGCTCGCGCTCCTATGCTATTTTCAAGTCATTCAAAGTTCTCAGAGTTTAATAGGCGAACGGTTGACGGCGCATTGCCGATGAGAAGTCGGCTGACCGAAAGCCGGTCTGTGTTTCAAGCATGAAGTCCGAAGCGATTCCGGCCTCCAAAGAATCGGGCACGCGTCTGCGCGCGCTCACCGCCGAACTGCAAGCTCTCGAAGCCAAACTCCAAGAGGGCGGCGGCGCAGAGCGTGTCGAGAAACAACATCAACAGGGAAAGCTGACCGCACGCGAGCGCATCGCGCTGCTCGTTGACCCAGACACATATATGCAGGAAATCGGCCTGCTCGTCGCTTATGACGAATACAAAGGTGGCGCTCCGTCGGCGGGCGTCGTCACCGTGACGGGTCGCGTCGGCGGGCGCGAATGTGTCGTCGTCGCCAACGATGCAACGGTCAAGGCCGGTTCGTGGTGGCCTGAGACGATCAAAAAAATCCTGCGCGCGCAGGAGATTGCGATGCGGACGCGCGTCCCGATTATTTATCTCGTGGATTCGGCGGGTGTCAATCTTCCCTATCAGGGCGGCGTCTTTCCCGGCCAGTACGGCGCGGCGCGCATCTTCTATTACAACTCGATTATGCGTCGCTATCTACATGTGCCGCAGATTGCCGCCGTGATGGGGCAATGCGTCGCGGGCGGGGCATACTTGCCTGCGCTCTCCGACATCATCGTGATGGTCGAAGGCACTTCGTTCATGGGCTTGGGCGGCGCGAATCTCGTCAAAGGCGCGACGGGGCAGACGATTGATAACGAAACTCTGGGCGGCGCGCGCACGCACACAGAGCTTTCGGGCGTCGCACATTATCGCGTCGAAAATGATGAGGCGTGCCTCGTCAAAATCCGCGAAATCATCTCGGAACTTCCACGCCATCCGCCGGGGAGGACTTCCGACGCGGAAAGCGCCGAAGCCGCGCGCCCCTCGCAAGACCTCTACGCGCTCATTCCCGAAGATCACCGCCAGCCCTACGACGCGCGCGAAGTTTTGCGCTGCCTGCTCGACACAGGACATCTCGACGAGTTTCAATCCGACTATGCGAAGGAGATGGTCACCGGCCACGCGCGCATACGCGGCATACAGGTCGGGATTATCGCCAACAATCGCGGACTCATGCGCCAGCCCGGAGGCGGTGCGCCGAAGTTCGGCGGCATCATCTACACCGAGTCGGCGGAGAAGGTCGCCTACTTCATTGACGTGTGCAATCGTCATCGCACGCCGCTCCTTTTTATACAAGATGTCTCAGGCTTCATGGTCGGAGCGGAAGCAGAGCATTCGGGAATCATCCGCGCGGGCGCGCGATTCGTCGAGGCGATGGCGACGGCCACCGTGCCGAAAATCGTGCTGACGATTAATCACGCGTCCGGGGCCGGTTACTACGCGATGGCCGGGCAGGGCTTCGACCCTGATTTCATCTTTAGCTGGCCGACCGGACGGATGGGCGTCATGGAAGGCGACTCGGCGGTGCAGGCTCTATTTGGAACGCAGCTTGAAAAGCTGAAGCGCGAGGGACGCGAACCGGACGAGAAGATGAAGACGGAGATGGAACGGGTGCGCGCCGATTACGAAAACCAGTTGGATGCCAAGTATGCTGCGGCGCGCGGCTTTGTAGATGCCGTGATTATTCCTGAGAACACGCGTGATGCGCTGGAACTCGCGCTGCGCGTCAGTCTGAATAACGACGGGCCGCATCTCGGTCAGTTCGTCCTGCCGCCCGTCCTGACCTGAAGTGGACGCGGCGGCGTGTGAAAGATTTTTGATGCAACGAGGGCGTTACCTGTGCGACACTACGCACATCCCTGCAATCTTCCAAGGTTCCCCAGAATCGGTTCGTCCACATTTCCCACTGGCGCGCTTCGTGCTACCGAACCGGACGCGCACAGTTTCACCACAGGAGGAGAAACATCCGTGAGCAAGAGCAGCAGCGTTAAATTGACCTTTTTTCTTTTGATTGCGGCCTTTGTTTCGGTCGCTCTCTGCACCGCCGACTTCTCTTCGGTGCTGGCGCAAAACACCAACTCAAGCACCACCACAGAGGAGTCGGGCGCGCAGAACAGCAATTCCAACGGCAACATGATGCAGCGCGGCAGGCGGCGTGGCGGTCGTCGCAGCAGTCGCAGCAACTCGAACGCCAATATGGCGGGCGACGCCAACATGGCCGCCAATGAAAACATGTCGGGCGGCGATAACACCAACATGCAGCAGGACACCAACGCGTCCGGCAACATGCAGGACAACACGAACATGAGCATGGGGCGTGGTCGTCGTCGCGGTCGTCGCGGCAGCCGTCGCGGAGACGCTGCGATGGATGCGAACACTTCAGGCGATACGACGACGACGAGCGGCGACCAGACCGACTCGACAAACACGAGCGGCGGCTCGACGGGCATGGCTGGCGGCACGTCGAACACGGGCGGCGGTGAATCAAGCGACCTCTCCGGCACTTACACCGGCAAACTCAGCATGCCGGAGCACGGCATCAACGGCGAAGAGGGCACGCTCACCATTACTGGCAACCAGTACACGCTGACCGCCGGTTCGATGACCCACTCAGGCCGGTTCGCGGCGGTCACGACGCGCGGTTACACGGGAGCCGCGATGGAACTGGGGCCCGCCGAAGCCGGTCAGGCCGCGCCGCAGATTTCCGTGCGCGCACGTCGCAGCGGAGCCAACGGATTGAGTTTGACGAGCGTTCCGGGCGAGACTCATAAGTTCTCGTTTATGACGGCGGGCGCGTCCGGCGGCGGTCGTCGCAGCCGTCGCCATCATTGATGGCCTCGACGCCTGACGGCGATTGACGGCGCAACTTTCATCCGCCGCGATAGCTCATCGCGTGCACGCTTGTTCGTCTCGACGTGCAGGCTTTGCGCGTCGCGTCGGCGAGCAGGTATTTCAGTTTCGGCTGTTTGGTGCGGGCGACATGTTACCGGACAACGGACACGTCGCCCGCTTCCTTCTGCGCGGGCTTCGCACGAAACACCTTTATTGATTAAACTGAAAACAGAATTGATGAGCGAAATTTCAATGTCCTAATTTTTGAGTACGCGATGAGAGAAAAGATACGCATTGCCAGCGGGCAAGGATTCTGGGGCGACATGCTCGATGCGCCCGTCAGGCAGGTCGAAGGCGGTCCCATTGATTACCTGATGCTCGATTATCTGGCCGAAGTCACGATGTCGATCATGCAGAAGCAGCGATCGCGCAACCCCGAGCCCGGTTACGCGCGCGACTTCGTGCCCTTGATGCGCCAGATTCTTCCGGCGTGCATCGAGAAAAACATCCGCGTCACGGCGAATGCGGGCGGCGTCAACCCGCAGGGCTGCGCGGCGGCGGTCAGTGAAGTTGCGCGCGAACTCGGTCTGCAAGGACGCTTGAAAATCGGCATCGTCACGGGCGACGACATCATGTCGCGCCTCGACGACTTTCTTGAGCGAGAGATAGAACTACGCAACATGGACACGGGCGAGCCGCTCACGATGGTGCGAGAACACATCCAGAGCGCGAACGTCTATCTCGGCGCATGGCCGATGGTCGAGGCCCTCAATCGCGGCGCACAGATTGTCATCACCGGGCGCGCGACTGACACGGGGCTAACGCTCGCGCCCATGATTCACGAATTCGGGTGGGGCGAAACCGACTGGGACAATCTCTCCGCCGGGACAATCGCGGGACATATCATCGAGTGCGGCGCGCAATGCTCAGGCGGCAACTGCCAGTATGATTGGCAATCAATCCCCGACCTCGCAAACGTCGGCTTTCCCATTGTTGAGGCACAGCCGGACGGCACGTTTCATATCACTAAGCACGATGGCACGGGCGGGCGCGTCTCCGTCCAGACCATCAGGGAACAACTCGTCTACGAGATGGGCGACCCGCATGAATACATCACGCCGGATTGCGTTGCGGACTTCACGACCATCCGGCTCGAAGACGCTGGCGAGAATCGCGTCCGCGTCTACGGCATCGGGGGACGACCGGCGACCGAGTTTCTAAAAGTCTCCATCAGCTACTCGGCGGGCTATAAGGCCGTCGGCACGCTCGTCTATTCATGGCCTGACGCGTACCAGAAGGCGGTCGCCGCCGACAAGATTCTGCGCGCGCGGCTTGAACGGCTGGGGCTTCGCTTCGACCAAATCCTGACGGAGTTCGTCGGCGCGAACGCCACGCATGGTCGCCTCGCCGGAGAACCATCGGCGGATTTGCCGGAAGTGCAATTAAGAGTCGGCGTGCGCGACGGCGACCGAAAGATGGTCGAACGTTTTACCAAAGAGATTGCGCCGCTGATTCTGACTGGGCCGCCGGGCGTGACGGGCTTCGCCGGAGGCCGTCCGAAAGTTGAAGAGATCGTTGCCTACTGGCCTGCACTCATCCCGAAGAGAGAGATTGAACCGCGCGTGGAGGTCATCGAAGTTTGAGCGAAAAGCAGCGCCACAGCGTAGCCGCGACGAGCGCGCAGACGCCGGAGGATTCAGGCGCGTCTGCTCTGACGTGGCGGCGCGAGAGTTCGGAGCAGTTGGCTGACTGCCGCGTTTTTAAAGTTCGGCGCGACATGAGCATCAACCCGCGCGATTCTCGCGCGCACGATTTCTATGTTATCGAAGCGCCCGATTGGATTAACATTATCCCGCTGACTGCAAACGACGAAGTTGTGATGATCGAGCAATACCGTCACGGCACGAATGAAGTGACGTTGGAAATTCCGGGCGGCATGGTTGACGCGGGCGAGTCGCCGCGCGAGTCGGCGGCGCGCGAACTTTTAGAAGAGACCGGCTATGCCGTGGCGGATACGGCGACAGAGGCGGCGACCCAGATCATCGCGCTCGGAAAGACGCGCCCGAACCCGGCGATTCAGAACAACTGGATACACACGTTTCTGGCGCGCGACGTGCGATTTCAACACGAGCCGCAGTTCGACGGAACTGAGCACACAATCGTTCGTCTCGTCCCGCTCGCGCAGATTCCCGCGCTGATTGCCGACGGGACAATCACGCACGCGCTCGTCGTCGTCGGCTTTCACTGGCTGTCGCTCTACCGGAGCGGTCTTGTTTCCTCGCGGTAGGCTTATAGTAAAATCATTTCAACGGAGAATCGCCAGCGCGGCATGAAAGCTTTCGCGCCGCTTCGCAGTAAAAAAGATTATGCGTCTTCAACTGGTCAAACTCGCGCACGCGCGTTCGGGCGATAAAGGCGATACGGCAAACGTCGGACTCATCGCTTTGCGCGACGAGTTATATCCGCTGCTCGCGCGGGAGGTGACAGCCGAACGCGTCCGCAAACATTTCGACGGCATCTGCAAAGGCAAGGTCGAGCGCTTTGAACTGCCGAATCTCTCTGCGCTCAATTTTCTTCTGCATGAAAGTCTCGGCGGCGGCGGCACACTCTCGCTGATGACCGACGCGCAGGGCAAGACCTTCTCGACCGCGCTCCTGCGGATGGAAATTGACGTGCCCGACCAAGAGGCGCACACACTCGGATTGAAGTAGGTCTCGCTCCAAAAACTCCCCTGCTTTGCGCCATAAAAGCGCGACGAAGATTTGAAACGCATTCTTAATTTATATGAGCAACCAACTCGACAATCTCGAATCATCCGTCCGACACGGCTACGCGCAGATCGGCGACGTGCGTCTTCATTATGCGGAGCGCGGGAGCGGCGACCGTCTCGTTATCCTGCTACATGGGTTTCCCGAATGCTGGTATTCATGGCGGCATCAATTAATGGCGCTGGGCGAGCGTTTTCACGTCGTCGCGCCGGACATGCGCGGATACAATTTGAGTGATAAGCCCGCGCGTGTCGAGGATTATCGAATGGAGCGGCTGGCAGACGACGTGACCGGGCTTGTACGCCATTTCGGCGCGCGACAGGCGGCCATTGTCGGGCATGATTGGGGCGCGGCGGTGGCATGGGCAGTCGCCGAAAAATTTCCCGAATACGTCTCGAAACTCGCGGCTTTGCAAGTTCCGCCTCCGCGCGCGTGGGCAGACAACATCACGCTCAAGCAGTTACTCAAAAGTTGGTACATGTTCTTTTTCATGTTACCGAAGTTGCCGGAGTGGTGGATTAGCCGCGCAGAGTTTGCAGGGCTTGAACGCATGTTGCGCGAGACCTCTCGACCGGGCACGTTCACGGCAACCGACCTCGCCATTCTTAAATCGGCGTTGCGCGAGCCGGGCGCGCTGACCGCGAGTGTCAATTACTATCGCGCGAATCTCTGGTCGCGCCTGCAACGCCGCAAGAAAATCGTGCCGGGAGATATACACGACGGGCGCATTCGAGTTCCCACGCTTTTCATCTACGGCGAGCGCGATTTCGCCGTCATCCCCGAAACCGTGCGTGGCATCGAAAGATATGTTGATGCGCCGTTTCGCGAAATGCGTCTCGCCGAGAGCAACCACTGGGTTCAACAAGAGTTTCCCGCCGAAGTCAATGCCGCTCTCTCAAGCTTTTTGGAAGAATGAAAAAACAGAGATCGGAGTTTAAAGGTCAGTGAAAACTGCCTTGACTAACCTCTGACCTCTGACCTCTGACTTTATGGAAGAGAATAGTTCCGTGCTGTACGCGCTCGAAGGCGCGGTGGCGCTCATCACACTGAATCGCCCTGAGAAGCGCAACGCGCTGAATGATGCGCTCATCGGCGGGCTGAAGCACGCTCTACGCGAGGCGGACGCGGACGCGGCGGTGCGCGCCGTCGTCATCACGGGAGCGGGCGCGGATTTTTGTTCCGGTGCAGACCTCGCCGCGCTGCAAAAAATTTCTGAAAGCTCGATCACGGAGAATCTCGAAGACGCGCAGTCTTTGATGGAACTATTCAGTTTGATTCGACGCTTGCGCGTGCCGGTCATCGCCGCAGTGCGCGGGCGCGCACTGGCAGGCGGGTGCGGGCTGGCGACCGCCTGCGATCTCGTGCTGGCCGCCGCGTCGGCACGCTTCGGCTACCCGGAAGTTAAAATCGGATTCGTGCCCGCGATGGTGATGGCGATTTTGAGGCGCAACATTTCGGAGAAGCGCGCCTTCGAGTTGATCACGCGCGGCACGGAGATTGACGCCTATGAAGCCGAGCGCATCGGCCTCGTCAATCGTGTTTTTGAAGATGCGGCGTTTGAGACGGAAGTCGAAAAGTATGTCGCAGGATTTGAAAAGGTGAGCCGCTCCGCCGTCATGCTCTCCAAGCGACTGCTTTATCACATGGACGGCATGACCTTCGACGCCGCGCTCCAATCCGGCGTAGACCTCAACGCCATCGCGCGCATGACCGAAGATTGCCAACAGGGAATCGCGCGCTTTCTCAAAAAGCAATAACCCAAAAGCACACCGTCAAACAACACGCGTCCGCTTGCGTCTTTCTCTTTGCGGCTTTGCGTGGAAACCCCCCAACCAAAATATTTATGGTTAAAAAAAATTTAGGCGGGGG
>CAXTRQ010000013.1:38416-42872 GCA_964246705.1 uncultured Pyrinomonadaceae bacterium | reverse complement strand
CCCCTAAAAATTTTTTTTTGTTCAAAAAAAATTTGTGCGCTGGGCTCCCCCAAGCCGCAAAGAAGAAGGGACGCTAAGATGACGATTGATGATGAGAAGAGGCGATTTCGAGCGCGGCGGTGAGAGCGTCGTCGCTGACGCGGTTGACGAGATTCATCTCGAAAGCTTCGTGCGCCGTCACGCGCCGCGCCGTCGCAAACATCTCCAGCGCGCGCGCCGAGCCGATGAGCCGCGAGAGTCTCTGCGTGCCGCCCCAGCCTGTAATGATGCCGAGCCGCGCGCCGGGATGTGCGAGCACGGCGTTGGTTGAGGCGCAGCGAAGCTGGCAGGCGAGCGCGAGGTCGAGGCCGCCCCCCATGCAATAGCCGTTGATGGCGGCGATGGTTAGTTGACGTGCATCGGCGATTTTTTGAAAGAGATGCTGCCCGCGCCGCGCAAACTCTTTCGCCGTCGCGGGCGCGAGCTTTTGCAGTTCACGAATATTTGCGCCGGAGGCGAAGACTGTCTCCGTGCCGGTAAAAATAATTGTGTTGATGCTTGTGCGCGGGAGAAACGCAGAGACGACCTGCTCTAATTCTTCGAGCGTCGCGACTGATAGGGAATTGCGTACGGCGGGACGGTTGAGACGAATGATAGAGACGTGTCCGCGCTCCTCGACGACAAACGCGCGCGGCTCCGAATCGTTACTCGCCTCAGCGTTCATGTGCGTGGTTGGACATGCTCGCGCAGAAACTTAACGATGTCTTCGGTGGACGTGCCCGGCAGAAAAACTTCTGAGACGCCTTGCTCTTTAAGCTTCGCAATGTCTTCTTGGGGCACGATGCCGCCGACAAGAACGAGCACGTCGTCCATTCCCCTCTCACGTAAAAGTTGAATGATGCGCGGGCAGAGCGTGTTGTGCGCCCCGCTGAGGATGGAGACGCCGACGGCATCAACGTCTTCCTGAAGCGCGGCAGCGGCAATCATCTCCGGCGTCTGCCTGAGACCCGTGTAGATGACCTCCATCCCCGCATCGCGCAATGCGCGGGCAATGATTTTAGCGCCACGGTCATGCCCGTCAAGTCCCGGCTTCGCGACGAGGACACGGATTTTCTGTTCAATCATAAAAGTAGAGGTCGGAGATCAGAGGCCAGAGGTTAGTGAAAGACCGTTCAATTTTAACTGACCTCTAACCTCTGGTTTTAAAATGCCGGTTCTTCGTAGAGGCCATAAACATCACGCAGGGCGTCGCAGATTTCGCCGAGCGTGGCGTAAGCGCGAACGGCTTCGATGGTCGCGGGCATGGTGTTGTCGCCCGTCACAGCCGCCCGCTTCAATTTCTCAATCGCGTTGACGACCGCGCCATTATCGCGTTGCGTTTTGGCTCGTTCGAGACGCTCAACCTGACGGTCGCGCACGCCTTCGGGGATCACGAGAATCGGGACTTCGGTGGTCTCACCATCCATCTGATACTTGTTGACGCCAACGATTGTTTGATCGTTGCGCTCGACTGCCTTCTGGTATTGATAGGCCGAGTCCTGAATCTCACGTTGCGGGAAACCCTTCTCCACCGCTTCGACCATGCCGCCCATCGCATCAATCTTTGCGAAATAGTCGAGCGCGCCGTCCTCCATCTTCTTCGTCAGCGATTCGACGAAGTAAGAGCCGCCGAGCGGGTCAACCGTATTCACGACGCCCGTCTCCTCGGCAATAATCTGCTGCGTGCGCAGAGCGATGAGGGCGGCTTGATCGGTGGGCAACGCGAGGGCTTCGTCGTAGGCGTCCGTGTGCAGCGATTGAGTTCCGCCGAGCACGCCCGCGAGCGCCTGAATGGCGACGCGGACGATATTGTTCAGAGGTTGCTGGACGGTTAAGGAGACGCCTGCCGTCTGCGTATGGAAACGCAGTTGCAGCGTGCGTTCGCTCTTGGCGTTGAAACGCTCGCGCATCGTCCGCGACCAAATGCGGCGCGCGGCACGATATTTCGCAATCTCTTCAAAAAAATCGTTGTGCGCGTTGAAGAAGAAAGAGAGGCGCGGCACAAACTCGTCCACATCCAAACCCGCATCAACACCCCATTGCACGTACTCGATGCCGTCGCGCAAGGTGAAGGCGAGTTCCTGCACGGCGGTTGATCCGGCCTCGCGGATGTGATAGCCGCTGACAGAAATCGGGTTGTACTTCGGGACGTGGCGCGTGCAAAACTCGAACGTGTCGACGACGAGTTTCATCGCCGGGCGAATCGGATAAATCCATTCTTTCTGCGCGATGTACTCTTTCAAAATATCGTTTTGCAGCGTGCCTGAAATCTTGCGCCAGTCCGCGCCCTGCTTTTCGGCCACGACCAGATACATTGCCAGCAAGACGGACGCGGGCGCGTTAATCGTCTGCGAGACCGTGACCCCTTCAAGCGGTATACCATCGAACAAAACTTCCATGTCTGCGAGCGACGAGACGGCGACACCGCACTTTCCGACCTCGCCCTCGGAGAGCAGCGAATCGGCGTCGTAGCCCATCAGCGTCGGCAGATCATAAGCGACCGAAAGGCCGGTCTGTCCTTGTTTGAGTAGATATTTAAAACGCGCGTTGGTCTCTTCCGGCGTGCCGAAGCCCGCGAACTGGCGCATCGTCCAGAGCCTACCGCGATAGCCGGTCGGATGAATGCCGCGCGTGTATGGAAACTCGCCCGGAAAAGTGGTGTCGCGCTCGAAATCAATCTCGGCGGTGTCGGCAGGAGTGTAGAGTCGTTCGACTTCTTCAAGCGAGACGGTTTCAAAACGCGTCTTGCGCTCGGGACGCTTTCTGACGACCGGCTCAAGCGTCTCCTGCTCCCAGCGTTCGACCGCCGCTTGCTCAGGCGAAATGCTCTCTTTCGTTTCAGGCATAGCTCTCTCCCGGCTCCTCCGCACTTATCCGAAGCGCGGTATAAATCCTCTTTTTGTCTCTATAAATTTTAGAGAATTCGATATTAGTTGACGCTCACGGAGAGTGTCAACCGCATCCTTTCGGTCGGTGCAAGCGAAGAGTTAAGAGGAGGGTGGCGCGGTTGCTAGTTAGAAAACTGACAGCCGCGCAAGACAACGGGCAGGAGCATCAATTGGCAGAACACAAGCGGACAGCGAGCGGCAGGCGACTGGCGGAAAACTGTAACCTTATGCGACCGTCACTTTCATGTGGCATTATTAGCCTCAAATTATTCAACCGGAACGACGATTTCATTGGCGCGCACCATATTCAGACGCGCGCGCGCGGCGGCCTCGATGGCGCGCGGGTCTGTGCGTAGCTGCTCGACCTCTTGCTTGAGCGCCGCGTTCATGTTGCGCAACTTCTCGACATCTGTGTTCATCCGTTCGTATTTCTGCTCTGCACCGTGCATCTCTGCGTGCGTGCGCATCGTAACCGTCACGCAGAGCGCGAAGGTCGCAAGCATGATCATGCAAAAGACAACCCAAGAGGGAAGCGTGAGATGACGGCTCCACGCGCGTTCACGCGGCGAGACCACGACCGAATCATGCGTCAGTTCGCTCATCGGGGAAGCGAGAGCAAGTGTGCGCCCTGAAGGGCGTTGGGCGGAGAGACGGGCGTCAGACCAGTAAGTATTTGCGACCTTGTTCAAGAAGCACCTCCAGATCACTTTTCGATTCAAACCCAGCGTAGATATGGACGAGCGGCTCAGTCCCCGGGGACGCATCAGCAGCCACGAGCCGTCTTCAAAAATAAATCTCACTCTGACGGCGCGATGCGTAGGATTCAAAATCGCTGCTGCCGCTCGCCTCTTGCTTAGCAATCCTAGCGGTCGCGGAGAAGTGCGCGAAAACCCTCTCCGGTAGTCTCTGTGACACACTGTCCAACAAACAGTTCGCCCGAAAATCGCGTATTGAAACCGACGATGAGCACGCCGCTTCTCTAATCCCCGTCAATTTCAGGTCTTTCCCGACGTTCACGAGCGTGAATTTGTCGGCGAGAACTGCCGGCCATCCTGATGTTCCGAAACGAATCGCCATCCAGAAAATGTGCCTCTGGAATCCGAATTGTTAAGTCAAACCCAAGATAGTGTGTTGGCGGAAAGCAATCGGCACAAGGGAGTGTACCTAAGCGAGCCTCCAATCCTTTGTTGCTCAAGTAGTTAGCAACAATGTGGCGGGAATGTAGCATTTGACCGCTAGGCTGTAAAGAGTTTTCTTTTCAACGGTTTATGCGCCTAAGTTCATTATTTACTTGAAGTAAGCGGAGTTTGGCTGATATTTTGGCGAACACAGGGCGAACGGAAATCCGCTGAAAGGGCAGAGCGTTTATAGACTCATATCTACCAGTAAGATACAGCCGTAAGAGAATGTGTGCGGGTGTGGAAAAGGCTTTTGAAGAATTTGCCTTTGAACTCTTGGGAGCGAAATCGGTGGAGCTAGGTCGCATCGCGGAAACAAAAGCAGAACACATTTCGCCTTAATCATGCGAGGCGACCAGGGATGAGGAAATC
>CAXTRQ010000013.1:29339-38360 GCA_964246705.1 uncultured Pyrinomonadaceae bacterium | reverse complement strand
ATTTAATAAAAACGCGACTCTACCCGAATGATAGGTAAAGTCGCTTCTAGACGGTTTAGAGATGTCAATCTTTACGCTAGGCGCGCAGACTTCGTCCTGTCAAAAGCCTGTAGGCGGCGAGGACAATGACAGCACCGACAACAGATAGAAGAATGGTCATGATGAAACCCGGCCTCCCAACGTCATCGCTGTAGTCAAATAAAGCTCTACCGATAAAACCACCGATGAAAGAGCCGACGATACCGAGTAGGATCGTTACGATCACGCCGCCCGGGTCTTTACCCGGCATAATTGCTTTGGCGAGCGCCCCCGCAATCAAACCAACGATAAGCATTGCTATCCAGCCCATAAGCCATTCCTCCGTACTAAATGTTGACGTAATGTTTAAGACTGCCCAGAAGCAGCCTTCTAAAATTGCCTGTACGATTTCAATATTCAAAAAGCCTTGGTGCTCGGATAGCAGCAATAGCCGAGCCACGTCTGTTATCCGAGGAATTTCAACGAAAGCGAATTTAGACGCTGGTCTCGAAGCTTGCGCGGCATGCTCATTGCCAACATCAACTTGAAAGCACTAAAAAAGTGTCAGATGAGTACATTTCATTAGGAGGACGAAGAGAATGGGATTATGGGATAGGATGTTTGGCGGTGGTGCGTCGAAAGCTCAGCAGCAGCCAGATGCTCAGAAGCGTTTCGACGAACTCAAGCAAAAATACCAGACGGCTTTGACCCTCGCTGATCAGGAGGGCATACGCTTCCAGAACATGCATGTGGAAGACAATAAGCTCTACATTAGAGGCGTGGCACCGAGCCTTGAGGCGAGGACGAAGTTCGGCGATCAACTCCGGCTCGTCAACCCGAACGGCGATGACGTGACGGCTGAAATCGAAATTCAGGAAACTCAGGCGCAGGCGGCGACGGCTGGCGGCAGTGAGCAAGGGAGCGCGGATGTCACCACGTATAAGGTGGTGTCAGGCGATACGCTCTCAAAAATCAGCAAGGAATTCTATGGCAACTCTGACGAGTTCATGCGCATTTTTTACGCGAATCGCGACAAATTGCACGACCCGGACAAGATTCAGATAGGACAGGAATTGGTCATCCCTCCCGACACCAATGGCTAAAAAAGCTCTGGATGGGCGAGCCGGAATTTTGAAATTCTCAGGTTTTGCCTAACTTCGGCGCATCGTTAGCGTTAATTGATGCGCGAAGTTCCATTCAAAATATTGCCGGGAATGCTCGATAAACATAAAAGGAGTGGTGCCTTGGCGGCGCACTCCTTTCGTGTTTAAGCACAACGAAATCCGCCGTTTTTTCAATTATCAAGCCAGAATCAGGCCAGTCAGCATCAAACTTCCTCAATGTTTTTATCACGCATCACTCGAAAAGGCCGCTAAAAACCCTCACATGCGCCTCTGTGTTTAATTCTGTTGACACTTGCCCAACGCATGGCTAGACTGAGTGCCTCACCGTCGAGGCCGCGCATGCGGAAGTGGCCTGCGGCGCAAAGATGAAACGCTTCCCGCAGCTGTTAGTTTTTTCTTGCCCAATTTTCCAACTCACCTTGAGATGAATGCTTCTTTGGCATTTGTCAGCCAACTTGCGTCTGAGCACTGTTTTCATAAGGGGTGAAAGTCTCCATGTCAGTTTTGTCGCTTTCGTCTCTGTCCGACAAGGCAGAAAATAACGCCGCAGTTTCTTTTCAAATGCCGCTTGTCTCGATGGTGCGCGCTCTGTGCAGGGCGGCGACCACCGGCTCAGATATCCTCTACGACGTGATGATTAAGCTCGCGTTGATGGTTGATGCGACGGCACAGACTTACGGGCTGGCGACGTTCGCGCAAAAGAGCGGTGAGCCTCCAAGACTGAAATGGGTTGAAGGACTCGATCAGGAAGAGATTGCCGAGGCGGAAGCGAGGGTGGTAGCGGCTTTGAACGACGCTGACGGGGCGCTTGAGATGAAGGCGGGCGACCGCGTCATCTGTCTGGTTTTATCAATTGCGTCGGCGCACCGCGAAGGCGCGGCAATCTACGGTCGTTGCGTGCGCTCTCTGACCGAGAAGCAGGCGAACGAGTTACGGATGTTGTCGGATGTTGCGCAACTGGCGCACGCTCACGCGCTCTTGCGCGAAGAGTTGTATAAGCCTGCCAGTTCGCCCGCACATGCGGTCATCGCGGCGGCGTCTCTACCGGCCATGGTTTTTGTCAGCCGCGCAATGTCTGAACTGGCGCATTCGGTTGAACGCGTGAAGGACTCGGACTCAACCGTGCTGATAACGGGCGAGTCGGGAACCGGAAAAGAGTTGATTGCGCGTGCGGTTCATCGTCTGAGTCGCCGCGCGCAGGCTCCTTTCATTCCGTTCAACTGCACGGCGGCTCCCGCAGATTTAATCGAAAGCCTGCTTTTCGGTCACCGTAAAGGCTCTTTCACGGGCGCGCATGCAGACCATGAGGGACTCGTGCGCGCAGCCGAAGGCGGCACGCTCTTTCTCGACGAGATCGGCGACCTCCCGCTCGCTTTGCAGCCGAAGCTTCTGCGTTTCTTGCAGGAAGGCGAAGTGCACACGCTCGGCGAACGTGCGCCGCGTCGCGTCAACGTGCGTGTCGTCGCCGCGACGCATAAAGATTTGCTGAAGGCCGTCCACGAAGCCAGTTTTCGCGAAGACCTCTACTACCGGGTCGCCGCCCTGACAATTCAAGTGCCGCCGCTACGCGAGCGACCCGAAGACACAGCCGCGCTGATCTCACATTTCCTCACGCACTATGCGCGGCGCAACGACCGCGCCGTAGCGGGGATTACGGCTGAAGCCATCAACGTGCTTCAGAACTACGCGTGGCCGGGCAATGTGCGCGAACTGGCGGCCGAGATTGAACGGCTCGTGCTCTACACGGACGAAGGCTCTTACATCGGCGTCGAGCATATCAGCCCGCGCATTCGTCCGACAGATACGCCCGCTCCGGTCGAGAGTTCAAAGACGCACGCCAATCTCGAATGCTTACTCGAAGATTTCGAGCGGCGCGTGATTACCGAGACGTTGCGGCGCAATGATTACAACGTTGCGCGCGCCGCCACCGCGCTCGGCCTCGGCTCGCGCCAGACGCTCTACAAAAAGCTGAAACGCCTGACCATCAACGTCGGTGATTTTCTACAAGACGAGCAACAGCCCGGTCTCCAGTTGCGCCCTGAACAGCTTTGATAAGTCGCCGCCCCGGTCATCCTGATCCGATGTCTTTAAAGTCTCCGTCATCCTCGTATGATTGCTTATTACATTCTGTGTTTTGCGCTCGCCATGTTGATTCACGAACTTGGGCATCTCGCAGCGGCGCGAGCGTGCGGCGTGGCGGCGACCGAACTCGGACTCGGCTGGGGGCGCGAACTTTGCGGGTTTCGCGTAGGAGGCGTCGAATACAGGCTGCGCGCCCTGCCCGTCGGCGCGTATGTCTTTCTTAATATCGAGCAACTGCAACGAAAGCCTCTTTCGCAACAGGTCTTGGTTCTGCTCTCCGGCATCATCGTTAATCTTATTGCCGCGACGCTCGCGCACGGCACATGGTTCGGGAAGATGAACCTTTTGCTGGCGGCGACTAATCTGCTGCCGCTCTACCAGCAAGACGGTTGGAAATGCGGGATGGTTTTACTGCGCGCGATACTGCGACGCAAAAGCGCGCTCGTCGAATGGACGTTCACGATTGCAGGCGGCGGAGCAAGTCTGACAATGCTCGTCGTGCAAGCCTTCCGACATTTCTGATAGTTGAACAGGCGGGACAAAAGCCTTGACGCTTTAACCGCGCCTGAACTGCGAGCGGAAATCAAAGCATTGAGAAATCGAGACGACACGAAAGGATTCGAGAATAAAGCAGAGCACACGCAGGCGGCCTTATGGTTAAAGTTTGTGTGGCGTCTCTATCCGATTTTGCTCGTCACCGCTTTACCGCTCGCACTGACGAGCAATCTCTGGCTGGAAATGTGGCACGGCACGCGCTCACGCGCGACGGACGGCTCAGGCCACTGGGCGAGCGCACTGATTTACGCGCGCACGATTTTCCCTGACACTTTTGGATGGACGCACGCATATTTCGGCGGGATGCCGTTCCCTAATTTTTACCCGCCGCTTTTTCATTGGTGCGCCGGGTTGCTCGACAGTACGCAGTTGATGTCGTTCGCAGCGGCTTTCAAAATAATGCTGGCCGCGCCGATATTGTTGTTGCCCGCCGCTGTCTGGTTATTGACTTGGAGATTATCTGATAAGAATCAGCGGGTCGCGTTGGCGGCGGCCTGCGCCAGCGTTCTTCTAATGACGGACGCACGATTCCAGATTTTGACGAGCGGCCTCGATTACTCAAGCACCTTCAACGCAGGTTTTTATACTCAACCGCTCGGCTTCATATTGTTGCTCGCTTGGTATGTCGTCTATCTGGGCGCGCACCGCAGGCGTTGGCGTGCCGCGCTGGCCTCTGTGCTCCTCGCGCTGACTGCCCTCTCCAATTTCTTCAACGCTTTTACCGCTACGCTCTTCATCGCTGCGACGCTCGTTTTCGATCTCATCAAACTACAAGGTACGCCCGACGCCTGCTCGCGCGCGGAAGCGCGACGTGCGTTCGCGGCGCACTTCATCACGCCGCTCGTTGCGTTGTGCCTCGCGCTATTTTGGCTCGTGCCGATGTTCGGCGCGTATGATTATTTCGTCACGCGACCGCTCATCATTCCGCTCGGAAACATTATTTCCGCTCCGCTCTGGGGATGGTATCTATTGGCCGCGCTCGGCATTTCGATGTGGTTGCGTAAACCGACAAGCGCAATGTGGCCTTACATCGCGGCTGTGTCGACGCTCACATGCGTGGTTGTATTCGCCTCAACTCTCTCGCCTCGCTGGTTTCCGTTGCAAGCTTTCCGATTCTTCTCGACGTTGAATTTTCTGCTCGCCGTCCCCGTCGGAAAATTCTTCGCGGGCATCGCTGACAGCTTAAAGATTGAGTTCAGGACGCCGCTCAGTTCACGGCAAATCCTGCAACACCTATTCATTGTCGGCGGCGCATTGTCGGCTATCGGTGTCTGCAAAGCTGTGCCCGCAACCTCCGGCGCGGCCTTCTATTCGCAAAAGGATGACGCGCGGATTGAAGCCGTGCTGCGTTTTGCGCGCGAGCACACGGATGGTCGTTATCTCGTCGAGACGATTGATGGCGTCAGAGACCCACAACTTCAGGCTGACAGTCCCGCCTTGAATGCTTACTTGGGAGCGCAGGGCAACGAGACGTTGAGCGTCGTCTATCGGGAAGCTTCGCCTAACGCGCTCTTTTTTAACGCGCAGGCGAATGCCTTTTCGGTTGGCACAGACAACTTCGGTCTCAGTTCAATGCTGGCGGACGATCTCGACTTCGCGTCGCAACCGCTCTCGCGCCACCTCGCGCGCGCACGCTTTCTCGGCGTTCGTTATCTCGTCATCGCCTCCGACGAAATGAAAGAGCAACTCGCGCGCGAGCCTGATGTCGGCGCACGACATGACTTCGATGGTTGGAGCGTCTTTGCATTAACCGGCGAGGTCATGCCGCGTGCGCGCGCGCTTAAGTATAGACCCGCGTTGGTCGTCAGCAGTTTTTCACTGAAGGGGCGAAGGCGGCACGAATACGACTTCGTTCGATTAGCCGAAGAACAATTTAACGACGGCTGGTTCGACGTGTTGCTCTCCCTCGCACCGACTCCAAAAATTGACCGTCTCACAAATCTGGACGACTTCGGCGCGCTCGTGCTCGACACATACGACTGCGATGATGAAGAGCGCGCCTTTCAACATCTGCGCGACTACGCCGCACGTCGCACGTTGATTTTGCTTTCGAGCGATGCGCCGCTATTCCGGCGCATCCGCGCTGCGATTAGAGACTTTCCTCTGGCACAGATTATTGAGCGCCCGCCGGACGAGCAGGCGGGCGCGAGCATCGAGGCTTTAGAGCCGACATTTCATTACGATGAAAGTTCAATACGCGCGACGTGGAGAGAGATTCGCCGAAACCTTGAAGCTCATCAAGTCGCCGTGAGCTTGCAGCCTCAGACTCTAAAAGTCGAAGTCCGGCAAAATCGTTTGAGCCTCTCAATGGATACGCCGCGCGCTTTCGGGGAGCGCGTCCCTGTGTTGCTGCAAACCACTTACTTCCCGCATTGGCACAGGCCGGACGGAGGACGGATTTATCCGGCGACGCCGTTCTTCACGCTCACATTTATCAGCGAGCCGACGCAGCTTGTCTATGAACGACGTTTGATTGATCGTCTCAGTCTATGGATTTCAGTCGCAACCTTGTTTGGGCTGTGCGGATACATCGCTATGCCTTTGAAGAGAAAAGCACTATGAAAAACTTCTCCTACAACGCCAGTGCGCCTTTCGCGGAGACTTTCGCGCAGCGCGGAACCGCCGTTAAAGATGTCTATTTGTCCGCGCGACGGCTCCTTGTTTTTGTGTTCATGCTGGTCATCTTCATGCTCGCGGCGCGACCCATCGCCGACCCGGATTTCTGGTGGCATCTGCGCACCGGACAATACATGTGGGAGACGCAAACCATTCCTCATACCGACATTTTCTCAAGCGTCTTCTACGGCAGGGAATGGGTGGCGCACGAATGGCTGTCCGAGACGCTGATGTATGGACTCTTCCGCACAGGCGGTTATGGCGGGCTGGTCGTCTGCTTCGCGTTGCTTATCAGCGCCGCGATGTGGATCGTCTATCGCCGTTGCGCCGGGCGCGCGGGACATCCTTACATCGTTGGATTCGCGCTCATCCTCGGTGCGCTGGCGGCCTCGCCGACGTGGGGCGTGCGACCGCAGATGTTCTCGTTTCTGTTCGCCAGCGTCTTCATCGCCGTGCTCGACGATTACGTGCGGGGCAAGAGCGGGAACCTTGTGTGGTGGGTCGTGCCGCTGACGATCCTGTGGGTCAACATGCACGCGGGGTTCGCTCTCGGCCTTGTGCTGATTGTGTTGGCGATTGTCGGCATCATGCTTGACGCGTGGTTGACGAACCACGAAGAAGCGAGCGGGCAGAGCCGCGCAACTGTGTGGCGGCGTGTGGGCCGGTTGAGTTTAGTCTTCGGCGTCTGTGTGCTGGCGGTCTCTCTGAATCCGAATGGAGTGCGATTGTATTCCTATCCGTTTGAGACGCTGACCTCGCACGCGATGATGAAATATATCGAGGAATGGTTCTCGCCGGACTTTCACGAGTTGATGTTTCTGCCGCTCGCCGTTTTGATTTTCGCGACGTTCTGCGCGCTTGCGCTCTCGAAAGAGCGTGCGCGACCGAGCGAGTTATTACTATTGGCGGCGACCGGGTACGCCGCTTTGCGTTCGGGACGTAACGCACCATTCTTTGCGCTCGTGGCGATGCCGTTATTGGCTGCACACGGTTGGCACTGGATGACGGCGCAAAGTTGGGGGCGCTGGCTGACCGCGCCTGAGAAGCGCGAGGAGGGAAGGCAAGCCGCGCTCAAGTTTGTGTTGAACGTCGCGCTGTTGATCGCCATCCCATTAGCCATCTGCTTCGTCAAAGTCGGTCGGGTCGTGGCGAATCAGGCGCAGGATGAAGCGAAGAATTTCCCGGTCGCCGCCGCCGGGTTTATACGCACACAGAAACCGCCGCCGCCGATTTTCAATGAGTATGGTTGGGGAGGTTACTTGATCTGGAATTTCTATCCAGACTATCGCGTCTACATTGACGGTCGAGCGGATGTCTACGGCGATACTTTTATGGAGGAATTCTTGAAGTCGCACAGCGGCGACGCGAAGTGGCGCGAGCCGCTCGAACGCTACGGCGTCCGCACCGTCATCGTCAATCCGAACATGCCGCTGGCGAGCCTGCTGCGACAGGAGGGCAATTGGCGGAAAGCTTTTGAGGATGAACAGGCGGCGATCTTCATCAGGGACTAGAGCAAAATCCCATTGCCTGTTTGATAAGCCTCTCTATCCTAGAGCAGAGAGAGTCTGCAAGTAGTCTTTCCTGGCGTCTTGGCGTGAAATAAAATTTCGCGCCAAGACGCCAAGGCGCAAAGAAGCATAAAAGTTGAGCGGTTGAAGAAGTTGGGGATAGCCCGTGCTGAATGAACAGCACGGGCTATTGAATTTTTTGATCTCGTCTCTCGCGGTCGTCGCTTTCAAGTTAAATCGTCGGAAAGGCTGTCAACCATCGGCGACAAGCATTTAAGTCTTACAGTTGAGCGAGTTGACGAGCTAATGCGGTGAGATGTGCGCGCGTTGCGGCAGGTGTGGTTGTTAACGCCGGGCGACAAGGCGTGTGTGAGGGTCAGTGGAAAACCCTGTGAACATGGGGTTGTTGGTTGAGATGTGTGAGCGGCACGCCTCTTGTATTAAGCAACGTCGTCCACGTTGCGAATGTAAAGCACCGGCAGCAAGTTGATCAGATACGAGGAACTAAAGAGATATGAAAAAAATCACCGCCAAAATGTTCACCTCGCTCGCCGGAGTCGCATTAGCCGCACCGTTTTTGGCTTTAGCCGTTGTCGTCGGGGCACGCGCTCTGACGTTGACGCACAACGCGCAGGATCAACTCTTGCTCGTCGTGCTCGCCTCGGGCGTCGTCGCCTCGGGCGTGCTCAAAGGCTTTGGTAATCGCGCAGGTCGAGCCGCGCACGTCGCACGTCGCGGACACGTCGAGGCACACAACAGCGCGTCGGCGCGCTACGCTTCGATCATTCATCTCGGCTACTGATTTCGACTGTCCCTCCGCTGCGCGTCCGGGTTACGGCGCTGGCGGATGCGGGCGTGACCCTCAACCTTTTCAACCATTCACACTAAAGGAGCAAACCATGATTAAGAATTTTCTTCGCGATGAGACAGGTCTGGAGCTTTCCGAATACGCGGTTGCCGCCGCGTTGATTGCGCTCGCGGTCGTCGGCGTTTTCACGACGCTCGGCAACAGCATCAAGACCGTCATCACCAACCTTTCGACCAACATCAAGTAGTCGCAATTGGTTGCAGACAGGGACGGGCGCGCCCGCACCGAAACCACAAGACAAGGGCGCCCC
>CAXTRQ010000013.1:13053-29329 GCA_964246705.1 uncultured Pyrinomonadaceae bacterium | reverse complement strand
GCGGACTTCTACGTCATGGCCGACCCGCAACTGCACACCTTCGACAAGGAGCAAGCCGATGTTGAAAACCTTTCTTCGAGATGAAACCGGACTTGAGTTGTCGGAGTACGCCATTGCCGCCGCGTTGATTTCGCTCGCAGTGATGGCCTCTTTCACGGCTGTCGGCAATCAGATCAAACAACACATCAGCAATCTGGCAGCCAACATCAAGTAAGACTCTCTCGACGCACAGCTAAATTTTATGTCGTCCCATTTCATCGTCATCACTCTAACTTTTCTCGTGCCACTGGCGCTCATCGTCACTTACTACGACGTGCGTTACCGCCGCATCCCGAACCCGTTCGTGCTCGCCACGCTCGCCGTCGGCATCATGCTCAACGCCGCCGAGGGCGGGCTAAGCGGCGCGCTCGTCAGTCTCGGCGGCTGCGCGCTCGCCTTCGGGCTGATGTTCTTCCTGCATATCTTCGGTGCGATGGGCGCGGGCGACGTGAAGCTGTTCGCGGCCATCGGTTCGGTGGTCGGCACGTCGCTGGTGCTGCCGACTTTCTTTGTGATCGTCCTGACGGGCGCGGTGCTGGCTTTTATCACGATGCTGCGTGCGGGCACTGTGCGCTCGACGCTTCAGAACGTGTTGATGATTCTGGTCGGGTTGATGCCCGGTTGGAAAATGCCGCGTTTCGCCGTGCCGGTTGATCGCCGCTACACGATTCCTTACGGGGTCGCCATTACCTTCGGCAGTCTCATTTCGCTCCTGCTCTTTCACGCTTAAGGCGTCGTCGGGCGGGAGCTTTAACGAAATTTTCTTTTCTCAAACGGAGAGCAGAAGCCATGCGGAATAAACGTCTCGTCGTCGTGTTGGCCGGAGCGACGGTGTTCGGCTTGATTGCGGCTATCGCCGTCAGTCACTACCTGTCGAACGCAATGGCCTACAGCAAAAACCTGAATGGCGTGGTCGTCGCCAAAGTAGATATTCCGTTGGGCACGAAGATTGAGGCCGCGCACTTGATGAGCGTGCCGTTTCCGAGCGATGCCACGCCCGACGGCGCATTCGATTCGCCCGACAAATTGCTGGGGCGCGTCGCGGTCGTCAACGTCGCCGCGCGCGAACCGATCACCGATTTCAAACTCGCGCCCGAAGGTTCGGCGGCCGGTCTCTCGGCGGTCATCCCCGAAGGTTATCGCGCGATGACGGTCAAGGTTGACGATGTTGTGGGCATCTCCGGCTTCGTCCGTCCCGGCGCGCTCGTGGACGTGGTCGTGGTTATTCAACCGAGCGACACCACACTGGGGCAAGGGCCAATCTCGAAGATCGTGTTGCAAAACATCAAGGTGTTGGCGAGCGGGCAGAAGATTGACCAGCCGAAAGACGACCGCGAAGCAGAGAGCGTCAAGGCCGTGACCTTACAGGTGACGCCGGAGCAGGCCGAGAAACTCGCGCTGGCGGCCTCCGAAGGCAAACTGCAACTCGTGATGCGTAACTCCGTGGATCAGGGCGACGAGCAGACGCAAGGCGTAGACAAACACACGTTGCTCGGCGGCGAGCGAGCGCATCCCGTCCCCGAACCCGGTTCAATCAAGAGCGAACAACCTAAGCCTGCCGCGCCCGCGCCTGCGCCCGTCTACATGCGCCGCCCGCGCGCATCGCTCCCCCCGCGCGAGGAGACACCGAAGGCCGAGCCGCCCGCACCGGCAACGCCTCCGGCTCCGCGCGCGTCCGTCGAAGTTATTGAAGGCGCAAAGAAGCGCAACGTTGATTTTCCGTAAGCATCAGGCCCGCCCGTTCAACCTGCGAGCCGCGAGCGACGAATATTCCGCTCTGGCGGCAGGCAGGCTCAAAGTCGCTGCGCCGTCTGCCGAAAAGCTGTCTGCCAACAGAGGAGTCAAACCATCATGCTAAAGCGTTTCCAAATCGCCCGCTTCCCCCTGCTCGCCTGCGCCGTCTGCGTGCTTTTCATCATGCCGGGACAGGCACGCGCGCAGGGCACTTCCGTCAGCGCGTCTTTCTCCGTCGAGACGAAAGAGGCGACGCCGATTAACGTGCTCGTCGGCCAGTCGCGCGTCATTAACTTCGACAAACCCATCGGGCGTTTCTCCGTCTCGAATCCTGAGATTGCGGAAGCGGTGCTCGTCGCGCCCGATCAAGTGCTCGTCAACGGCAAGGCTTTCGGGCAGGTCAACTTTATCGCTTGGGAGCAGAAGTCTGGACAGTTCCTCGTCTTCGATGTCTTCGTGCGTGCGAACCTTTCTCTGATTGATTCGCAAATCCGCGCGCTCTTTCCGAAAGATGACATTCGTCTGAGTCAGGCCAACGGGTCGGTCGTCATTTCGGGAAGCGTCACCAATCCGAAGACCGCCGAGCAGATTGACGCGGTGGTGCAGGCCGCCGGATTCAAAACCGTCAACATGCTCCAGACGCCCGTCAAGGATTCGACGCAGGTGCAGTTGCAGGTGCGCGTCGCCGAGGTGAGCCGCAATAAGCTGCGCGAACTCGGCTCGGCTTGGTCGACCGCCCAAGGCGGGACGAGCGTCGGCAGTACGACGCTGGCCTCCGTGTTCGACGCGGCGAATCTCTTTCTCTCAAGCTCGACGATCAACTCCATCGCGGACATTCGCGCGATGCAACAATCGGGCGTGATTCGCGCGCTCGCTGAGCCGAACGTGATCGCGATGAACGGCCAGACGGCAAGCTTTCTCGCGGGCGGCGAATTTCCGATACCCGTGATTCAAAGCGACGGCGTCAAGGTGAGCATCACCGTCGTGTTCAAAGAATACGGCGTGCGTCTGAACTTCAAGCCGACGGTGATTGACGAGGATCACATCCAACTCGAACTCGAACCCGAAGTCTCGACCATAGATTTTCAGAACGGCGTCAAGTTTCAGGGCTACCTGATTCCCGCGCTCAAGACGCGCCGCGCCAAGACCGGCATCGAGTTGCGCGACGGGCAGAGCTTCGCGCTCGCGGGGCTGCTCGACAACAACGAGTCGAAGACGATCTCGAAAGTTCCCGGCCTCGGCGACATTCCGGTGCTCGGCGCGCTCTTCAAGTCAACCTCCTTTGAGAAGAAGGAAACGGAACTCGTCTTCTTCTGCACGGTGCAGATCGTCAAGCCGTCCAACCGCGATGACTTGCCGCAGCTACGCGGCATTGACGGATTGAAGAACGGCTCGCCGCTCGGCGTCGAACCGAAGGGCGAGGGCATTCAAGGGCCGCACGGATTCTCGACCGGCGACGGCCAGACGACGAGCAGCACCGCCACGCCACCAACGACGCTCGCCACCAACGCCCCCGCGCCCGTGCAACCCGCGACGCAGACGGCGACGCCCGTCGCACCCGCCACGGGCGACGGCAAGACGACAACCGTGACGAGCGGCGCGGTCAGCGCGACTGCTTCGCCTGAAGAAAAGGCCGCGCTGCCCGCCTTGAACGAAGCGGCGACCTTGCAGGCGAGCGTCAAGCCGAAGCCATAAGGCAATGGGCGGACGCGCATGTTGAAGTGAAACGTCGAAGCGGATTCGGAAGAGGAGGGCAGAGATGAACCGGACAACTGAAGCGTTCAATCGTCAAATCGGCGAACGGAAGGGCGAGCGCGGAGCGGCGATGGCCGTCAGCGTCATCGGCATGCTTGCGCTCATCTTCGCCACCGGCTTGGCTGTTGACATCAGTCACTTCTACAACGCGAAAAGCGAGTTGCAGACGGTGGCCGATGCCGCTGCAATCGCGGCGGCATCGCAGATTAACTCGACCTCCGGCGGCATCAAGCTCGCCGTCGCCGAAGGCACGAAGGCACTCAACAAGTACGACTTCCAAAAAAACAATGTCGCTCTCTCAAGCGCCAACTTCACTTTCGCATCCAACATCAACGGCACTTACGTTGACTACACTGCCGCGCAAACGTCGCCCGCCACGATCCGTTTTGTCAAAGTCACGCTTCCGGCGCAAAACGTCAATGTGACCTTCGCCGCGATGGCTATCGGCAGCACCAAACCTATCGGCGCGACGGCAACCGCCGGTTTATCCGTCGGCCTCTCGATGAATAAGTTCTACACCGCTTTCACCTTCGTCGAGTCGCCCGCCGCACCGCTGCTGCGCGATCACGTCTACACACTCGCGCCCAAAAGTTGGAACGACAATGCTCCGAACAGCTATCGCGTGTTGACCCTCTCGGACGGCTCGGCGGGCAGTCCTTTCGTCTTGACCGGCCCGATTCACGCTTACGGCTACATGGACGGCGATTACACCGTCGCGCTGCTCAACGCCACGTCGCCCGCCGCGAACCTGACCGCGCCCAGCATGTGCCGCTCGGCGCAAATCGGCGTCAACACGCGTTTCGGCGACTACACCGTTCACAACAGCACTAACGCGACCGACGAGCCGCCCGACACGATTACGCAGGAGGGTATCACTTACGATCAATACCGCACGATGCAGGGCAACGGAGTCGTGCAGCGCAGCGACGGCATGCGTAATCGCCGCATCATCACGTTGCCCATCGTCACAAACGATGCGGACTACAACATGACGACGCGCAACGTGACGGCGAACCGGCTCGGCGCGTTCTTCATCCGTCGCAAAGTCAGCGCGACATGTGGCCTTGAAGTCGAATACATCGGCGAGCCGCTCGCCGTGCCGGTCGGCACTTATACGCCGGGCAGCGTGCAAAGCGGCGAGTTGGCGATTCCGGTTCTTTACAGGTGAGGTGACGACATGAAACTGCGTCTCAAAAAAAAGTTCAGACTCACGCGCTTCGCACGCCGCGAGCGCGGCTCGCAGATGGTTGAACTCGCCATCGTGTTGCCGGTGATATTGATGCTGCTGGGCGCGACCGCCGAGTTCGGAAGATTCTTCTATACCTACGCGACGCTGACGAACGCCGTCCGCGCCGGGGCGCGGCACGCCTGCAAATGGGAGATCGGATCGTCGTGGACGATTCCCGAAACACGCAACATGGTCGTCTACGGCGACTTCTCCGATACCTCTCACGGCCCCGTTGTGCCCGGTCTGGCAGTCACGAACGTGCAAGTCACGGCCAATGGGGCGTCGGCGCACAACATTGATTCGGTGACGGTCAGCATCGTCAATTATAAATACCAGCCGCTCCTCGACCTCGGAAAACTGACGGGCATTCCGGCGCTCACTTTGAATATCAACATGAATGCGACCGCCACGATGAAGCAACTCTTTAACGGCCCCATTGCCACTTGAAAGGCTTCTAGTGAGCCAACGCCGGAGAACAAACTCATGGCCGACAAAAAATCTCTTCAACGCCAACGCGGTGCGGCATTAGTGGAATTCGCCATCGTGGCAACCGTCTTCTTCACAGCGCTTTTCGGCGTCATCGAATTCGGACGCCTGCTGTGGACGCATAACGCTCTGCGCGATGCGGCGCGGCGCGGCGCGCGCTACGCCATCACGCGCAAGAACGACGCGGCAGGGCAGACGGCGGTCAAGAAGATGGTGGTCTACGGCGACCCGAACGCCAACCCCGCGACCGCCAAGCCCGTCGTGACCGGCATGACGACCGCCAACGTCGCTCTCGAATACCAGAACTACAACGGCATTCAACTCAGTTCCAGAGCGACCGTCAGCGTTACCGGCATGCAATTCAAGTTTGCTGTGCCGCTCATCGGCGGGACGATCAACCTGCCCGCCTATCGCACGTCTCTGCCGGGCGAAAGCGCGGGCAACGTGCCCTGCGACATCTCGAATGCGACGCCATACGCCGACTGCGGCATTATTCCAAACTAGCGAAGGCTACAGAGACGCGCGCCGAACGCGCCCTTTAAGCCGAAGCGGCGCATGCCCCATTCCAAATTTAAGGAACAGCGATGAATCAGATAGTCAACCTCGTCATCTTGAGCACCGGACTGGACTCTTTTAAAGAACTGCGCGACGCGCTGGCGGAGGATGGCCGCGCGCGCCTGCTCGCGGGCGGCGACGACATCGAACAACTGCACGCCGAAATCAAACGCCTGCGCCCGCCCGCCGCTATCGTTATGTTTGGCGCGCACGCGGAACCGGCGCTCAAGTTCGTCGAAACATTGATGGCCGAATTCCCGGCGATGGCGATTATCTGCGCCTCGCGCGATGCTTCGCCCGATCTCATCCTCCGAAGCCTGCGCGCCGGGGCGCGAGAATTCCTGCGCTTGCCGCTCATCGCCGCAGAGTTCAAGACCGTTCTCGAACGCGTCTCGGAATTATGCGCTGTCCAGCAGGAAGCGCCGAAGAAACAAGGACGCACCATCGCCGTCTTTTCGAGCAAGGGCGGTTGCGGCACGTCTTTCATCGCGGCCAATCTGGCGGCGGTCTTGGGTGCGCCGACCGTGCTCGTCGACCTCAACTTGCAGGCTGGCGACCTGCCGCTGTTTCTCGGCGTCGAGCCGAAATATTCCATCGCCGATCTGGTCGAGAATCGCGCACGCGTTGACGACGCGTTGTTGAAAAGCTATCTCGCGCCGCACACGGCAAACCTCGTCCTGCTCGCCGCGCCGCGCGAGGCCGACGCCGCCGACGACATCGAGCCGGAGCACATCTTCGAGGTCATCCAAATCCTGCGCGAGCGTTACGAGTATGTGGTCATTGATCCGCAACACACGTTTGATTCGATTACGCTGGCGGCGCTCGATCAGGTGGACGAAATCCTGTTCGTGTTGACGCTCGATATTCCGGCGATTCGCTGCGCGCAACGCGCCCTCGCACTCTTTGACCGCCTCGGCTACCCGCGTCATAAAATTCGCATCGTCGTCAATCGTTTCAGCAAGCAGATCGAACTCGACCTCAGACAGGTCGAACGCTTTCTCGGCGAACGCGTCACGGGCTGCATCACGAGTGATTATCGGGTGACCGTCAACTCGATTAATCTCGGTCAACCGCTCGTCGAATCTGCGCCGACTTCAAAAATCGCCGCCGAGATTCGACAGCTTGCCGCGCACATCACCGGCCACAAACACTCTCTCGTACAAGCCGCGCACTCGGAGACGGAAGGCGCGCGGCGCGGCCTGCTCGGTAGTCTTTTCCGTCGCCAGCCGAAAGCCTCCACGCCGCTCGCTCACGCACTCTTCGACGAGGAGAAAGAGACGGCGGCGATTTGAAGTTTTTCGACGTGAGTTTTTGTTTTTGAAAATTTCCCACAGGTAACAACCATGGCACTTCGCGAAAGATTAATCAGAGAAAACGGGATGGCGGGCGGCTCTTCGTTCATGCGCGGGTCGAGCGGCGCGAGCGCGGGCGACGAACCGGCGGTCAATAAACAGCAGGTCTTTCAAGAGATGAAAGCCCGCCTGCACCGCGCGATTATCAATCGCATGGACTTGACCAAACTCGGCTTGCTCGACCCCGATCAACTACACGCCGAAGTATCGCGGCTCGCCGAAGATTTGCTGTTGACCGAAAGCACGCCGCTCTCGACCACGGAACGCGAGCGTCTCGTCGAAGACGTGCGCCATGAGTTGTTCGGGCTGGGGCCGCTCGAACCGCTGCTCTCCGACCCGACCATCTCCGACATTCTCGTTAATTCGCCATACAACATTTACATCGAACGAGGCGGCAAACTCGAACGCACAGAGGTCGAGTTCAAAGACAACGAGCACTTGATGAGAGTTATCGAGCGCATCGTCTCCAGCGTCGGACGCCGCATTGACGAATCATCGCCGATGGTTGACGCGCGTTTGAAAGACGGCTCGCGCGTCAACGCGATTATCCCGCCGCTCTCGCTCGACGGCCCCGTGATCTCGATTCGTCGTTTCGGCGCGGAGCCTCTGCGAATCAGTTCGCTGATTGAAAAAGACGCGCTGACGAAAGACATGGCTGAGATGTTCGAGATGTGCGTTCATGCGCGCCTCAACATTCTTATCTCCGGCGGGACGGGCGCGGGCAAAACGACGCTCTTGAATGCGCTCTCCGGTTACATTCCCGAAAATCAGCGCATCGTCACGATTGAAGATTCCGCCGAGTTGCAGTTGCAGCAGCCGCACACGGTCAGGCTCGAAACACGCCCGCCGAACATCGAGGGCAAAGGCGAAGTGACGCAACGCGACCTTGTTAAAAACGCGCTGCGTATGCGCCCCGACCGCATCGTTATCGGAGAGGTGCGCGGCGGCGAAGCGATTGACATGCTGCAAGCGATGAACACCGGACACGACGGGAGTTTGACGACGATTCACGCCAACACTCCGCGTGACGCGCTGGCGCGCATCGAGACGATGATTCAGATGACGGGCATGCGTCTTTCCGACCGCGCAATGCGTCAGCAGATCGCCTCAGCCATCAACCTCGTAATACAGGCCGCGCGCTTGAGCGACGGCACGCGCCGCGTTACCTCCATCTCAGAAATTACGGGGATGGAGGGCGAGACGATTACGATGCAGGAGATTTTCCACTTCGAGCGCAAAGGCATGGACAAAGATGGGCGCGTCATCGGCCAATTCCGCCCGACCGGCGTGCGCCCGCGTTTCTCCGAACGCCTCAAGCAATACGGCATGCAACTGCCACGCGTCTTTTTTGAAGGGTAAATAGCATGATTCCTTTTTTCGTCTTCGCATTCTGCCTGTTTCTGACCTTCAGCGCGTACGTCTTGGCGACGCACGGTTCGGAGAAAAAACGCGTGCGGCTCGAACAGAGGCTCGCCGAAGCTCTGTTCTATTCCGCCAACTCGCCGGACGCGGAAGTGCGTCTGGCGCGCGAAGAGTTGATGAGCGAAATTCCTCTGCTCAATCGCGCGATGGTCAGATTGCAAGTCGCCGCGCGGCTCAAGCGGTTGCTCGACCAAGCGGACTTGCACATGACCGTGACGCGCCTGTTGATGTTTTCTCTGATGGCAGGGATGCTGGCGGCGCTCGCCGTTTCGATGCTCACGCCGATGTGGCCGCTCGTCGCCTTGGCGGGAGTTGTCGCCGCGACGCTGCCCTTCATCCATGTCCTCTGGAAAAGGCACAAGCGGCTCAACGCCTTTCTCTCGCTTCTCCCCGACGCGCTCGAATTGGTGAGCCGCTCGCTCTCCGCCGGGCACGCTTTCGCAGAATCTTTGCACATGGTAGCGACCGAGATGCCGGAACCCATTGCGACCGAATTTCGCAAAACTTACGAGGAGCAGAATCTCGGCCTCTCGCTCAAACTCGCGTTGGAGAATCTTTCGGCGCGTGTACCGCTGCTTGACCTGCGTCTGTGCATCACGGCGATCATGATTCAGCGCGAGACGGGCGGCAACCTCGCCGAAGTTTTGGAGAAGGTCGCGCACACCATCCGCGAGCGATTCCGCATCCTCGAAGATTTAAGGACGCTCACCACTTCCTCGCGCATGTCGGCGTGGATTCTCTGCGGCCTCCCTATCTTCATCGCAATCGCCGTCACGATTATGAACCCGGATTACATGAGCGTGCTCTGGAGCGACCCGCGCGGACACAAACTGATGGCCGTCGCCGTCGTCCTTCAAACCACAGGCATGCTCGTCATTCGCAAGATTTTGAGGATCAAGATTTGAAAGCAGTGAAGAGTGACAAGTGACGAGTGACGAGTTGAAAACAGCATCGCTCTCAACATTCTTCACTTATCGCGCAACACTGCTTTGGCACGTCACTCGGCACTTGTCAGTCTTCACTGCGGTTAAAAAGTTATGATTTTCATCATTGCCATTTCCACTTTCGTTTGTATCACGCTCGGCGCGATGGGTGCTTACTGGTTGATGTTTCGTCCGCCGAGTGCGGCGACGGAGCGTCTGAAGCAGATGGGCGGCGGGATGGGCGCGAACGCCAATGCGCCATCCGTGCTCGCCGAAGAATCGCCGGTCGCCGCGCTCGCGGGTCGCGTCGCCACGCCTCTCAGCCGCCTTGCGCCACCCTCTGCCGCCGAAGCGCGCAAACTGCAAAAGCAGTTGATGCAGGCGGGTTATCGCTCGACAAGCGCGCCTGTCGTCTATCGTGCGTTGCAACTGCTTTCGCTCGTCATGTTCCCGGCGATTGTGGCGCTCGTGTGCGCGTTCGTCGGTCGCCCGCTCCAAAGCGCGGTGATGTGGATTCTCGCAGCCTTCGTCGCAGGCTTCATGTTGCCGCGCTACATTCTCAGCCGGATGATTAAAGGTAGGCAGCAGCGCGTGCGTTGGGGACTGGCCGACGCGCTCGATTTGTTGGTCATCTCGATTGAAGCCGGACTCGGCCTCAACGCCGCGCTGGTTCGCGTCGGCGCAGAGTTGAGAGACGTGCATCCTGAAATCAGCGAAGAGTTTGAGTTGGCGAATCTTGAAATACGCGTCGGGCGCGAGCGCGACGAAGCTCTGCGAAATCTCGCGGAGCGCACAGGCGTTGATGATTTGCGCAGCCTGTGCGCCATGCTGATTCAGGCCGACCGCTTCGGCACGTCAATCGCCCGCGCCGTCCGCGTCTATGCGGACTCGCTGCGTACCAAGCGACGCCAGCGCGCCGAACAGGCCGCACAGAAGGCGGCAGTAAAACTGCTTTTCCCGCTGGCCTGTTTCCTTTTCCCGACGCTTTTCATCGCCCTGCTCGGCCCCGCGTTCATCAACCTCATGGACACGTTCAGCCAAATGTGAAGGAGGTTCAAAACTTTATGCAACAGAGACGCATCATCATCGTCATCGCCATCGCTTTCATGCTGACCGCCGGTTTCTCCATCATGTGGAGCGTCGAAGGCGATGAGCGCGAAGGAGACACTGCGACCAACATCATCGCCGCGAAGGATGCACAGGCAGGCACGAGCGACGCAGACGCGCAGAAGAAGAAAGGCAACCGCTTCGCGCGCTTCTTCAAAGCGCCGTTCAAGGCGGTCGGCAAACTAATCGGCGTCGGCGGTGGCGACGACAATAAACTCACGCGGATGACCGAGAAGGACGCAGAGCGTTTCGAGAGCGTTGGCGTCATGCGCGTCGAAGAACGGCGAAGCGGCGAGACGCGCGCGAGCGGAACGGAAGGCACGGCGCGCGATTGTCTCGATAGGGGACGCGCTCTTTTAGAAGAAGGGCAGTTGAACGAAGCGATTGCGGAACTCTCACGTGCCGCCTCGCTCGACCCGCAACTCAGCCGGGCGCACAGCCTGCTCGCCGTCGCTTTCGACCGCAAAGGTTTGCACGAGCGAGCGCGTGAGTCTTACGAGCGCGCCATTGATCTCAACGAGCGAGACGCGCAGTCGCTCAATAATCTCGGCTACTCGCTCTACCTGAACGGCAACTATCGCGCGGCGGTTGACCGTCTGAAACGTGCCGCAAAGTTAGCGCCGACCGACCAGCGCATCTTTAACAACCTCGCGCTCGCGCAGTGTCGCCTCGGCAAGTACGACGACGCCTTCAAAAGCTTCGCGCGTGCGGGCGGCGAGTTCGACGGGCGCATGAACGTCGCCACGCTGCTCGAACGCGCCGGACGCGACGAAGAAGCCATCAGGTATTACGAACAGGCGCGTCGCCTGCAACCCGATGCGACGAGCGCCCTCAGTCGCCTCGCTGATCTCTACGCGCGCACAGGCCACCCCGCGCAGGCCGACGAGACGCGCCGCGCCCTCGAAGCGACCGCAACGCGCGACGCAATGGCCGGAGGAAAATAAAAGAAATGATGAAGGCCGCTGGCGATGAATTGTCAGACACAAGCTCTCTGCATTTAGTTCATCATTCAGCATTCATCGTTTCTTCAAATGGAGTTTGAAATTATGACGCACACAGGGATTCTCACGCGCGTGGAGATGGAGACGATGGGGCCGCCCGTGCCGGACGAGGTCGGGGATACGGACGTGGCGGCGAGCTTTCTGTGCGACCTCGCGCTGAAGCACGTCGCGCAGTCGCCGGAGCCGACAACCGTTTCCATCGCCGAAGAGATGCGCCTGCCGCGCGCGCTTGTCGAAGAGTTGCTGCATCATCTCTCGCGCGAGAAGTTGATCGAGGTCAAGATGCAGGCGGCGATTGGCGCGACGCGTTACGCGATGCTTGAGCGCGGCTGGGAACGCGTCACACGTGCGCGCAACGTGTGCGGCTACGTCGGCCCTGCGCCCGTCTCCCTGCGCGACTATTCGCACATGATGCGGCTGCAAGCGATTCCGGCTCATCCGGCGACGCCCGATACTGTCCGCTCCGCCTTTCGTGATCTGGTGCTACCCGAATCGATGCTGCAAACTCTGGGCTGCGTCATCAACTCGCGCCGCTCGCTCTTCATCACAGGCCCGCCGGGAACAGGCAAGACGGCGGTCGCCGAACGCATCAACGCGGGGCTGCCCGGTCGCATCTGGATTCCCTTCGCCATCGAGATTGACGGGCAGGTGATCCGCGTTTTCGACAATCACAATCATCATCCGGTCAGCGAGGCGGAGACGCCCGCCGATTACGACCGTCGCTGGTGCTGCATCGAGCGCCCGCTCGTCGTCGTCGGCGGCGAGTTGACGCTCGATGATGCCGATCTGGCGTGGAGCGAGTCGGCGCGTTTTTATGAAGCGCCGTTTCAGATGAAATCAAACGGCGGCACGCTCGTCGTCGACGACTTCGGTCGCCAGCGCGTCGCGCCGACCGACCTCCTGAATCGCTGGATTGTCCCGCTTGAACGGCGCGTGGATTATCTCACACTGCACACCGGGAAAAAGATTGAAGTGCCATTTGAGCAACTCGTCGTCTTTTCAACCAACCTCAACGAGAAGGATTTGGTTGACGAAGCGTTCCTGCGCCGCATGGGTTATCGCGCGCGTGTCGAGCCGCCGACCCCTGCGGCGTACATCGAGATTTTCAAGCGCGCGGCAAACGTGCGCGGGATTCGCATCGAGCAATTCGTGCTCGATTACATCCTGAACAACTATATGATCGAGCATCGCCAGATGAAAGCTTGCGAGCCGCGTGATTTGCTCGACCGCGTCACCGACATCTGTCTGTTCGAGGGATGCGCGCCGCAGTTGACGACGAAATTAATTGACGGAGCGTGGCGCAACTACTTCGGTACGTCGCACGGCTTCGCCAATAGCGAACCGGGGAAGCGCAGCACACAGGAGTTGGTTGATGCGAATGCACAACACATCTAAGAACGCACTTCAAAATTGTAGGGGCAGGGCTTGTCACTGCCCGCTGTTCGCGGTTCATTCAAGTCCATCTATTGAAAGTCAATGGGCAGTGACAAGCTCTGCCCGTACAAAAAACTTCGTTGTCAATTTCGTTTTCCGCGTGTTGATGGTGTGCGTTGTGCTGTCTGCGCTGTCGGCAGTCGCGCGCGCAGACCACTTACATCTCGTTGACGGGACGGCCATCGAAGTTGACGATGCTTGGGAAGATGCGCAGGGCATCTGGTATAGGCGCGGCGGGGTGACGCATCTGGTTGACCGCGCGCGCGTCCGCGCCATCGAACACGCGCCGCGCGTGGAAGCGGCGAAGGCATTTAACGAGACGGCAGTCGTTAAAGTCACGGAGGCGAGCGTGAAGGTGGAGGCGCAACCCGAACAGACCGTGTGGATTTACCTCGTCGGCGGCGCGCAGATGGAAGTTGACGAAGCGATGGAGAGCGCGGACGGCGTCTGGTACAAGCGCGGCAATCTTTCAATCTTCATCGAGCGCGCACGTATCGACCACATCGAGCGCGCGCGCGCGGTCGAGGCGGAGGTTGACCCCTTGACGGGCGCGAAGCGTGCGCGGCGCGAACGCGCATGGAGCACGGGCAGCGCAAATATTGATTCGCTCATCCGCCGGAACGGCGCGCGCCACGGCGTTGATCCGTATCTCATCTTCTGCGTCATGGAGCAGGAATCACACTTCAATCCGCGCGTCGTCAGTCCCGCTGGCGCGCGCGGTTTGATGCAACTGATGCCGGGCACGGCGGCTCGCTTCGGCGTCCGCAACGCACACGACCCGGCGCAGAGCATCAACGGCGGCACGCGCTACTTAAAACAACTCCTGAACATGTTCGGCGGGCGCGTTGACCTCGCGCTCGCCAGCTACAATGCGGGCGAGGGTGCGGTGCTGAAGTACGGACAACGCGTCCCGCCCTACCGCGAAACGCGCAACTACGTGCGCCGCATCAGCGCGCGCTACCAACGCGGAACGTAAGCGAAACGATGAACGCCGCAACGATGAACGCGGAACTGAAAGACATATCCCTTTCTGCTTTTGGTTCATCATTGAGGCGTTCATCATTCATCGTTTCTCTGTGAGGTGATTTTGAGATGAATTTCAGGTTGATGAAACTCATGCCGGTCTGCGCGCTGTGCGTCGCCTGCTGGGTAGCTATGGCTGCGGACGCGCGCGGGCAGGGCGCGGTGGAGATGCCTTTAAATAATGCGGCGGTGATTAAGTTGGTGCGGGCGGGCTTTCGTGAGAAAACGGTGATCACCATCATTCGTGCGCGCCCGGCACGGTTTGAGTTGACGCCTGACCGCTTGATTGATTTGAAGAAAAACGGCGTCAGCGAAAAGATTATTCTTGCCATGCTCGCGCGTGATGAAGCGACGCTGCAGGCGAGCGAAGATTGGGAAGACTCTGACGGCTTTTTCAAAGACGGCGTATCCACACCGAAAGACGCGGGCGAATCCGACCCGAACGGCGTGAATATCTTCGGCTCGTCGGGCGGCTCGCGCGGGCGCGTCCGCACGAACGGCGTGGGCGGTGGAAGCGAGGGCGATACGCAGACTACGGGCAGCGCGTCCGTGCGTATTATTCGCCCGCCTGTCGAGGCGGGCGGCGCTGTAGGTGCAGCCGCGCCGAAGCTTGAGCGGACACCGACGCTAACGAACGAGTCGGTCGTTGAGTTGGTCGAGGCAGGCTTCTCCGAAGGCACAATCATTCGTCGCATCGAACAGTCGCCCGCCGAATTCGACCTCGCGCCGGAAAAGCTGTCTGAGCTTCGCAAGCGGCGTGTGACCGACCCCGTCATCGCCGCGATGCGTGTGGCGATGAGCGACGACAGCGCGCCCGTCAGGCCGGAGAGATAAAAGCGATGTGCGACCATGCGAAGGCGAAGCATGAGAGGGAAGCTACGCGCGCGGCAGGGGCGCGGCGCGCGCAGGGAATTTTCGTGCCGAAGCGCAGAGCCGCCGTGCACGGACGCATGCTTGCCGCCCTTATCTTCGCGCTCGTCGCCGCCTCGACGCTTCTTCCGCACGCCGCTCACACGCAGAACCGGGCGCGACGAATTCCGGCGGACAAGCAGAGTGAATCGGTTGGTTCAGCACAAGCGCGCAATCAAACTCCGCCGCCTCCTGTTCAAGCGCCGACGCCGCGCGCACCGGGTCAAGCTTCAAACGGAGAAGAGTCGCAGACAATTAGCGATGACGAAGTGATTACCGTCCGCACGTCGGAAGTGCTCTTGCCGGTGACGGTGCGCGATGCTTCGGGAAAGCTCATCCCGGCTTTGACGCGCGACGATTTTCGCGTCTTCGAGGACGGGCGCGAGCAGCCTCTGAACGACCTCGCGCTCAGGCAAGTGCCGGTTGACGTTGTGTTGATGGTTGATGCTTCGTCGTCGGTGGCTTCAAACCTCGAAGATTTCCGGCGAGCAATCGAAGAGTTCGCCGCGCGTCTCGCGCCGGAAGACCGCATGAGCCTGATTAAGTTCGACGACCGCGTCGAGCTTCTACAGGATTGGACGCAGAGCCGCACGCAGTTGCGCCGCGCTCTGCGCCGCATTACGCCCGGCGTCTTCACGCGCTTCAACGATGCGCTCTACCTCGCCGCGCGCGAGCACTTCGAGAGAGGTCAGCGCCGTCACGCCGTCGTCGTCTTAAGCGACGGCATTGATAGTGGGCGTGGCTACGCTTCGTTCGAGACGATGCTGCGGGCGCTGCTCGAAGCGCAGACCGCCGTCTACGTCATCAGCAATACGCAGATTGAACGCGCGCGTAAGAGTGCGGAACTCGATACCTTGCTGGCCGGGTCGGAATCAACCGTGCGTTTCAACGAACTGCGCATCGGCGACTTGCGCGAAGGCTTAAGTGTCTTAGAGCGCAGCGAACAGAATCTCGCGCAACTGGCGCGCGCGACCGGCGGGCGGCTCTACACGCCGCAGAGCTTCGCCGCGCTCGACCGCGTCTACACGGAAGTCGCAGAGGAATTGCGCAACCAGTATGCGCTCTACTACACGCCGCTCGACACGGCACGCGACGGGCGCTTCCGCCGCGTCACAGTCCAGACCTCCGAGCGCACCTATCAAGTCAACTCACGGATGGGCTATTACGCGCCGCGCCAGTAAGCGTTCATTTCAACACGAACTTGAGCGCAGACCGAAAGTTACTGTTCTTCGCGTCTTGGCGGGGACCCCGCCGCGCGGGAGTGGGTGGCACAAAAAACAAGTTTGGGCGGGGGGCGCCCAGGAGGGG
>CAXTRQ010000013.1:0-13043 GCA_964246705.1 uncultured Pyrinomonadaceae bacterium | reverse complement strand
CTTCCTTACTCAAAAACAAGAGTTTCGCGCTGGAGACGCCAAGCAGGTTTTGAAACTAAGATATTATGTCCACGAACGCGCACCTCAGCCGCACACGCAAACTCGTTAAGCGCAGCCTTGCGTTTCTTTTACGCCGTCGCGCAACTCTTGTTCGCCTGCGTGCGCTCGTTATCCGCAGCCGTGAGCGCGACGATGCGCCGGTTGAAAGTACGCGCGGTTTGAATAAGCGCACGCGTGAGTTCGTCGAGCGTACGGACGATTTGATCGAGCGTGTGGACAAACTCATCGAGCGCAACCATCGCGCGGGTCGAGGGCGCGACGATTGATAAGCGTGCGCGGCGCGTGATTGAGATTCGCCCCGCCATAATTTGACATGAAAGATAACGCTCGCGTATAAGAAACATTCCGGCTTGAAATTTAAGGTCAGGTACTTTCAAGATTTTATGAATCAACATCGTCACCACCGAGCGCACCAGCATGGCGTCCATCAACGCCATGCTGGCAGCGCGTTGGCGGCGGTGTTGATTCGGTTCGAGCGCGGATAGCAAACTTTTCAAGCGCACTTTTCGATTCACTACAAAAACCCGCTGCCATCTTCTTTAAATTTGGCGGCGGGTTTATATTTTAGCGGCGAATGATGAACGAACCCCTCTCAAAAATTCCGGGCGGCATGCGCTATTACTTCGGCGCGGAGGCACGCCTGCGCCGCGCGGTCGAAGACAATGCGATGCGTGTCTTCGATGGTTGGTCTTACGAAGAGATGGCGACGCCTTCGGTTGATTACTACGCGCTTTTTGAGCGTGGCATGGGGCGCGACGAAGCGCAGCGCGCGTTTCGCTTCACGGACGCCGACGGGCGCATGCTGGCTCTGCGCCCGGATGTCACATCGTCTGTGGCGCGCGCCGCCGCGACGCTCTTTGCCGAACGCGCGCGCCCCTTGCGCTTCTGCTACGCGGCGTCGGTCTTTCGCCAGCGTCCGCGTTCACACGCCGAATGGAGACGCCAGAGCAGACAAGTCGGTTGCGAATTAATCGGGGCGAGCGGTTCTGAAGCCGACCTTGAGATGCTCGTCATCGCCTCGGAAGTTCTCGAACGCCTCGGACTCGGCGGCAAATACCGCATCACTCTGAACAATGTCGGAGTCTTCAACGGCATCAGCGAAACGCTCGCGCTCGACGCGACCTCGCGCGAACAGATGCGCCGTTTAATAGACACACGCGCCGCAGCCGAACTCGAACAGTTCCTTTCTCAACATGTGCACGACAATTCGGCGGGCACGCTCGCCCAACGCCTGACGAGTCTTTCTGGACAGCGTGAGACGTTGCGAGAAGCGCGGCGCTTGATGACAGGCGAGCGCGTATCCGGCGCGCTCGATGCGCTGGAGAATTTATGGGAAGTCATCGAAGCTCTGGGCTTGGGCGAGCAGTTCGAGATTGATTTCGGCGACGTGTCCGGGCTTGATTATTACACCGGCCTGATCTTCAGGATTTATGTCGCGGGCGCGGGCGCGCGTGTCGGCAGCGGCGGTCGCTACGACGAACTGACCGTCAACTTCGGCGTGCGCGAACCGGCGGTCGGCTTCGTCCTCGACCTCGACGCGCTGACCGATGTGCTGGCGCGCGAAGGTCAGTTCGCGGTGCTCAAAGACGCAGACCGCGAGATACCGTCTCTCGAAAATTCTTCAGCGTCGGAACTTTTTCTTGAAGCGAGGCGCAGGCGCGCGGGCGGCGAGCGGCTGCGCGTCAATTTGCAGATGGAGGGAGATTGAACTGTTTTGCTCACGATAGCGATTGCTAAAGGCAGAATGCAGGACGAATCTCTGCGATTGCTGGCGCGCGCGGGCGTGCGCGTCAGCGGCGAGGCGCTGGCCTCTCGTCGCCTTGCGATTGAAGACGAGAGCGGGCGTCTGCGTTTCATCTTCGTCAAGCCTGCGGACGTGCCCGTCTATGTCGAACATGGCATCGCCGATTGCGGCATCGTCGGGCGCGACGTGTTGCTCGAAGCGGGAGCAGACCTGTTGCAACCGCTCGACCTGCAAATCAGTCGTTGTCGCATCGCGGTCGCCGCGCCGCGCCGCGCGCGCGCAAGAGATGCAGGGATGCTTCATGTCGCAACGAAATACCCGCGCATTGCCGGGGCGCACTTCGGAGCGCGCGGTGTGCCCGTCGAGATTATCGAGTTGTCGGGTTCGGTCGAGCTTGCGCCCGTGCTCGGTCTTTCGGATTGCATCGTTGACCTTGTTGAGACGGGGCGCACGCTCGAAGAGAACGGCCTCGCCATTACCGAAACGATTACGGAATCCACAGGCCGGCTGGTCGTCAATCGTGCGAGCTATCAATTGAAGGCGGACGAGGTCGGCGAACTTTTGAGCGCACTCAATGAAGTCGTCAGAGAGGGAGAGGCAAGAGAGTGATCGAAGTTATCAGAAGCAGGGACACTGCGGGGCGACGCGTAAAACTGGCGCGCATTAGAGAGCGCAGCGTGTCGCTCGACGCAGAGTTGATGAGCATCGTCGCGGAAATCATCGAAGAAGTGAGGCGGCGCGGCGATGCGGCTTTGCTCGACTACACAGCGCGCTTCGACAGCGTGCGTCTCAAGCCCGCAGAACTGCGCGTTAACGAAGAGACGCTCAGGCGTTCAGCAGAGCGCGTGGATACGCGCGTGCTCGAAGCCCTGCGCCGTGCGATTGCCAACATTCGCGCCTTCCACGAACGCGAGCGCGTCGAATCTTGGCAGATGGAGACGGGGCGCGGCGTGCATCTCGGACAGCGCGTTACGCCAATCGAAGCAGCGGGGCTTTACGTGCCGGGCGGAACGGCCAGCTATCCTTCGTCGGTCGTGATGAATGCAGTGCCCGCGCAGGTCGCGGGCGTCCAACGCATCGTCGTCACCACGCCGCCGCGCACGCTGGCAGAGACGCCTGCGGTCGCGGCGGCGCTGCTTGAGTTGGGCGTGACGGAAATCTACGCGGTCGGCGGCGCACAGGCCATCGCCGCGCTCGCCTACGGGACAGAGACTATCGAGCGTGTGGACATCATCACGGGGCCAGGCAACAAGTTCGTCGCGGCGGCGAAGAAACTTGTCTTCGGCGCGGTCGGGATTGATTCGATAGCCGGGCCGAGCGAAGTTGTCGTACTGGCAGACGACACGGCGCGCGCAGACTTCATCGCCGCAGACCTGCTCGCACAGGCCGAGCACGGCGAAGACGCTTCGTCCATTCTGATCACGACGAGCGAGCGTCTGGGCGTCGCGGTCGCTGCGGAAGTTGCGAGGCAAGCGCAGACGCTCCCGCGCCTTTCGACTCTGGCGCGCTCGCTGGCAGACTACGGCGCGATTCTAATCGTCGAGAACATGACGGAAGCCTGTGAGTTGGTCAACGAACTCGCGCCGGAGCATCTCGAAATCATTGTGGGGGATGAAGAGAGCGCGGCGGCGCGCATCCGTCACGCGGGAGCAATCTTCTTCGGCGCGCACACGCCGGAAGCGGTCGGAGACTATTTCGCGGGGCCGAACCATGTGCTGCCGACCGGCGGGGCCGCTCGCTTTTCATCCGCGCTCGGCGTCGGCAATTTTCTCCGCCGCACAAGTATCATTCGTTACTCGCGCGAAGAGTTGCAGGAGACCGCGCCGCTCATCGCCGCCCTCGCCCATTCGGAGGGACTCGACGCGCACGCGCGCTCGGCGCTCATCCGCCTCGACGCGGAACAAAGTCGGAAGCAGACATCTTGAACTTCTTCTTTGCGCCTTTGCGTCTTTGCGCGAAGTTCTTGATCTTAAAAAGAAAGAAGTTTCGCGCAAAGACGCAAAGAAGAAAAGCTATATTGAGAATGCGTTAAAAGTTTAAAGCTGAGATGACTGACTCACTCGAAAAAATCAAATCGCGCGTGCGCGCGTTGCGCGCCTATACGTTGTCGCCCGACCGCGCGTCGGTGAAGATTAATCAGAACGAAAATCCGTGGGACGCGCCCGCCGCAATTAAGCGGGAGACGCTCAGGCGTCTGGAGCGTAAAGAGTGGTCGCGCTACCCGGACTTCGTGCCCGCAAGCCTGCATGAAAAGCTCGCCGACTTCGCCGGTTGGAAGCCGGACGGGATAGTTGCGGGCAATGGCTCGAACGAGTTGATTCAAGCTCTCCTGATGGTCACAATCGGCGAAGGGCGGCGCGTGCTTATCAGCGAGCCGACCTTCGCTCTGTACCGCCAAGTAACGACGGTGCTCGGCGGCGATATGATCAGCGTGCCGCTCAACGCGGAGTTGAGTTTTGATGTCGGCGCATTAATTGAAGCTTTGAGAAGAGAGCAGCCGGAGGTAACTATCATCTGCTCGCCCAACAATCCTACCGGCTGCCGGATGAATGAGCATGACCTCGTCCGGTTGCTCGGAGCGACGCGCGGCCTCGTCGTCGTGGACGAAGCCTATTTTGAATTTTCAGGTCACACGGTTGTTCCACTGCTCGAAGCGCACCCGAATCTCGCCGTCTTTCGCACCTTCTCGAAGGCGATGGGCATGGCTGGCTTGCGCGTCGGTTACGTGCTCGCCGCGCCGGAACTGGCGCGCGAGATAGGCAAAGCGGTCTTGCCTTATAATCTCAACGCCGTGTCGCAGATTGCCGCCGAAGTCGCCGTCGAGATGTACGAGGCGGAGTTGCGTCCCGTCATCGGGCGCATCGTCGCTGAGCGCGAGCGGCTCTACGAAAGTTTACTGAGCATCGAAGGACTCTCGCCCGTGCGTTCGGAGGCGAACTTTATGGTCGTGCGTTCGACTATCGAACCGCACCGCGTGTTTACCGAACTCCTCAAACGCGACATCCTGATACGCGACGTGAGCAGCTATCCGATGCTCGCGGACTATTTCCGTGTGAGCGTCGGCACGCCCGCAGAGAATCAACGCCTGCTCGCCGCGCTCGGAGAAATTTTTGAGAAAGGAGTCAAGGAAACGATGAAGGCGCAAAGCTGAACTGAAAACAAAATCTGGAATTTCAAATTTCAAATTGCTTTCACTTCATCATTCATCGTTCATCGTTAATTTTTATGACGAGCCAATTGCAGACACAGGCGCGCGCCGCCGAGGTGAAGCGCAAGACGAAGGAGACGGACATCCGCGTGCGGCTCGCGCTCGACGGCAGCGGACGAGCGGAGGTGACGACCGGCGTCAGGTTTCTCGACCACATGCTGGAACTGTTCGCGCGTCATGGCCTGTTCGACCTTGAGGTGGAGTGTCGCGGCGACCTTGAGATTGATGACCATCATTCGGTTGAAGACATCGCTATCTGTCTGGGTCAGGCGTTGCTGCAAGCGCTGGGCGATAAGGCGGGCATCGCGCGCTACGGCGCGGCGATAGTGCCGATGGACGAGGCTCTGTGTCGCACGGTGATTGATCTCTCAGGCCGCTTCTTTCTCGTTTATGAAGTCGAGACGCGGCGACAGGCTATCGGGAATTTCTCCGTCGAGTTGGCTGAACATTTCTGGCGCTCGTTTGCCGAGGCGGCACGCTGCAACCTGCACGTTGACTGCCTGCGCGGTCGCAACACACACCACATTCTCGAAGGCACATTCAAGGCGACGGCGCGTGCGCTCAGGCAAGCGGTCGAGCGTGATGCGCGCATCGAAGGCGTCTTGAGCACGAAAGGAATGCTGTAGAAACCTGTGGCACGCGTCGCGATTATTGATTACGGCGTGGGGAATCTGCGCTCCGTGGAGAAGGCGTTCGCCGCGACCGGCGTCGAAGCAATCGTGAGCGGCGACGAGCGGGTTTTGCGCCACGCAGAGCGGCTGGTGCTGCCCGGCGTCGGCGCATTCCGCGCCTGTATGAAAGCCCTCGGCGAGCGCAGGTTCGACGCGCTCGTGCGCGAGCGCGTGGCGGAAGGCGTGCCGCTGCTGGGCGTGTGCGTCGGGATGCAGATGTTGTTTGAAGAGTCGGAAGAGTTCGGTCAAACCAGCGGGTTGGGATTCTTGCGCGTTCGCGTCAGGCGTTTCGCGGGCGACCTGCATGTGCCGCAGGTCGGTTGGAATCAGATTCGCTGGCGACACGCGCATCCTCTGCGCGCGGGGCTGGAAGACGGCGCGTATTTCTATTTCGTTCACTCTTACTATTGCGAGGCGCAGGAGCAGCGCGCCGTGCTCGGCGAGACGAAATACGGCGAAAGTTACGCTTCGGTCGTCACGCGCGGCAACGTCTGCGGCGTGCAGTTTCATCCCGAAAAGAGTCAGGCGATGGGCTTGCGACTGCTGAAAAACTTTGCGGATAGCGATTGGGCAGAGAAAGCTTAAATTGAATGCTGGCGAAGAGAATCATTCCATGTCTCGACGTTGACCGTGGACGCGTCGTCAAGGGCATCCGCTTTCTCTCGCTGGTTGACGCGGGCGACCCGGTCGAACAGGGAAAGCGCTACGACGCAGAAGGCGCGGACGAGTTGACCTTTCTCGACATCACGGCCTCCTCGGACAAACGCGCCATCGTCGCCGATCTCGTGAGGCGCGTCGCCGATGAAGTTTTTATTCCATTCACGGTCGGCGGCGGCTTGAACTCAAACGACGATGTGCGCGCGGTGTTACGAGCGGGCGCGGACAAAGTCTCGCTCAACACGGCGGCGGTCGAAAGACCCCAACTGATTACGGAAGGCGCGGAAACTTTCGGCAGCCAGTGTATGGTCATAGCCATTGATGCGCGGCGAAGAGCGCGGGATGATGCGCGCTCTGGTTGGGAAGTTTACACACACGGCGGACGGAAAAATGTCGGATGGGATGTGGTCGAGTGGGCTGTCCGTGCTGAAACGCTCGGCGCGGGCGAAATTCTTTTGACGAGCATGGACAGCGACGGAACACTCGACGGCTATGATCTGGAACTGACCAGAGCAGTCTCCGATGCGGTGCGGATTCCTGTGATCGCCTCCGGCGGAGCGGGAAAGCTCGAACATTTCTACGAAGCTCTGACGACGGGCGGCGCAAGCGCCGTGCTCGCCGCATCGCTCTTTCATTTCGGGCAATACAAAATCGTCGAAGTCAAAGATTACCTGCGCGAGCGAGGAGTGGCGGTTCGATGAAAGCAGATGACAAGAATTTAAAATCCGAAACTTTAGTTTCGGATTTTGAGATTGACGAATTGAAATACGACGCGCGCGGTTTGATTCCCGCCGTCGTGCAGGATGCGCGGACGCGCGAAGTGCTGACGCTTGCCTATATGAACGCAGAGAGTTTGCGGCGCACGCTCGATGAAGGCGAGACGTGGTTCTGGTCGCGCTCGCGCGCCGCGCTCTGGCATAAAGGCGAAACCTCCGGTCACACACAACGCGTCGTTGACCTGCGGTTGGACTGCGATCTCGATGCGCTCGTCGCACTCGTCGAGCCGACGGGCGCGGCGTGCCACACGGGCGCGCGCTCCTGTTTTCATAACACTATCAAAGGCGCGACCTTCAAAGACGAAGAGGCGAGCAGCGACAGCATGGACACGAAGAAGAATGAAGATGTTGCGGCGCGCGAACCGCAACATCTCGGCGCAGTGCTCGAAGAGCTTTACAGCGTTGTCGAGAGCAGGCGGAATAAGATGCCTCAAGGAGCCTACACGACCTACCTTTTTGAGAAGGGCTTGGACAAAATTCTCAAGAAGGTGGGTGAAGAGTCGGCTGAGACAATCATCGCGGCGAAGAACGAGGATGCCACGGCGCTGACCGCAGAAGTCGCAGACCTCGTCTATCATCTCGTCGTACTCTTAGTCGAGCGCGGCGTCACGCTCGATGCGGTCGCCGCAGAACTTGCGCGCCGGAGCGGAAAGCGAAAAGGCGAATGACACAAAACGCGACCGATCAGCACGCCACATCAGAACGCCAAAAACTGCTGGACTTCGCCGTCGAACTGACGCGCGGCGCAGGCGAGATTACCTTGAAGTACTTCCGGCAGAGCGTCGGCACGTACCGCAAAGCCAATGGTACTTTCGTCACCGACGCCGACCTCGAAGCCGAAAAGTTTGTGCGCTGCGCTATTGCAGAGAAATTCCCTGACGACGCCATCGTCGGCGAAGAGGAAGGCGAGCGCGCGGGCGGCTCCGGAAGGCGCTGGATTATTGACCCGATTGATGGCACTTACTCTTTCGTCCACGGCGTCCCATTCTACGGCGTACTCATCGGTCTGGAAATCTCAGACGAGCCGACACTCGGAGTCATCAATATGCCTGCGCTCGGAGAGTTGACGTACGCCGCGCGCGGCCTCGGCTGTTTCTGGAACGGAGAGCGCACGCAGGTGTCTCAAACTTCAACGCTCGTCGAAGCACTGCTTTTATCAACCGATTTCGGCACATGCGCGCAATATGGTTTCGGCAAGGCGGGCGACGAATTGCAGCGCCGCGCCGCCGCGCGCCGGACGTGGGGCGACTGCTACGGTTATGTGCTGGTCGCCACCGGGCGCGCCGACGTGATGCTCGACCCGTCAATGAACGTCTGGGACTGCGCCGCGCTGATGCCCGTCGTCGAGGAAGCCGGAGGCACTTTTACCGATTGGAAGGGGCAGAGGACAATACGCGGCGGAAATGCCGTTGCGACAAACGGCGCACTTTTCAATGAGGTGATGAAAGTTATCACAGAGAATCCCGCACAAACAAAGGGCTTATTAGAGGCTGCGAGTCAAAAAAGTCCCGCAATATTTCCTGAACAGTGAGATGCGTGTCATACTGCTACACCGATTCGTAAGATATTGATAATGGGCTTGTTTGACTCGTATAGAAGCTGCCGGGATGAGCAGGTGATTAATAGGCCAGCGAATTAAGTTGTATTATTTCAATAGATAAGTAATTATCGCAAGATGGCATGGTCATTGCTGATGATTAGCTGCGCTGGCCTCTTTTTCTAGCAGAAGGAGCAAGTTTCCACAGGAAAGAAGTTTGTTTGAAAGACGACGGAGCACTGTCGAGAAAGCCGGTCGCTCCGTCGCTTGTAAATGTTGGGCAACAGCTTGCATTTTGGCTTTAAGACGCGTAACGTCCACTGTTTACGTCGGTTAGCCACAAGCGGACAGAGAGTTATTGGTAGTTGTTCTCTTCTTCCAGTCAAAATATTTCAAGAACTGAAGAGAGGCACGAGTAGCAAGGATTTGAATCTCAGGCAGAGGCCACAACCTCTTCGGATAATTTTGGACGCGCCGCCGAAGCCGGAAATTCCGCGCGCCACACGCCACGGGCGAAAATTGATTTTTTAGAGAAGGAAAAGAGAATGAAACCGATCAAACACGTCGAACGAGGACTGACCGCTTTCGCGGGCGGACTCTTCAACACCATTCAGTTTTTCAATAAATACAGGCCGAACGAATCCTTTATCCCTAAATGGTCTGATAAACCGCTGCTTAAATCATGGCAGAAATCGAAGCCGCCGCTCGGCTACCCGCGCATGACCGATAGTCTCTGTCCGAAGTGCGTCATCGAAGCGCGAGCCAAGATTTTGAGCGCCGAAGTGATTGACCCGTCCGTCCTGATTAACGAAAAGGTCGGTGAGATTAAGGCGCAAATTATCGAGCGCGACGGCGAAATCTGGATGATCAAAGAGTGCCCCACGCACGGGCAGTTTGAAGACATCATGGCGATTGATTCGTCGTTTTTGAAGCACATCGAGAGCATGTTTCCGGGACGCGACATTCAGGCGCACAACGACGAGAAACTGCACAATCATGGCTCCTCAACGATTAAGTACGGTCGCGGCTCAGTCCTGACGATTGACCTGACGAATCGCTGCAACATGATGTGTGACCCTTGCTTCATGGACGCCAATCAGGTCGGCTTTGTGCACGAGTTGAGCTACGAGGACATCACAGATATTCTCGACAAGGCCATCTCCATCAAGCCGCGCCGCCAGATGTCCGTGCAGTTCTCGGGCGGCGAGCCGACCATCTCGCCTTACTTCCTCGACTCCATCCGCTACTCGCGCAAGGTCGGTTACAATTCCGTCCAATGCGCGACCAACGGCATCGAGTTCGCCAAGAGCAAAGAGTTCTGCCGCGAGGCCGCCGAGGCGGGTCTGCGTTATGCCTATCTACAGTTTGACGGCATCGGCAACGACGCCAACAGCCATCGTCAGGTCGGCAATTTGTTTGATGTGAAGTTGCGCGCGATTGATAACCTGCATGAAGCGGGCGTCGAGATCGTGCTGGTGACGACGCTCGTCAACAATATCAACAACGATCAGGTCGGCTCGGTCATTCGCTTCGCGCTCGACAATCCGAAGAAGATTGCGTTCATCTCGTTCCAGCCCGTCTCCTTCACAGGCCGCGACGAAGAGATTACGGACGAGCGCCGGATGGCGCAGCGCTACACCTTGTCGCACCTCGCCAACGACGTGAAAAGTCAGGTCGGCATCACCGAACCGACGCGCGATTGGTTCCCGCTCTCTCTGATGGGCGCATTCGCAGACTTCGCAGACCTCGCGCACGGGCCTGATGCCGAATGGGGACAGGTCTCCTGCGGTTGCCATCCGAACTGCGGCGTCGGAACCGCCGTGATGATTGATAAAGAGACGAAAGAGATGCGTCCGGTGCCGGAATTCTTGAACATTCCGGGACTCGTCAAGGATATGCAGAAGATTACGGACGCCGGTCGCGGCAAGTGGTCGTCGAATTTGATGATGGGCTTGGCGCTCCTTAAACATTACGACCCGCGCAAGTCGCCTTCGCAGTTCACGCTTTCAGAGTTATTCAAGAAGTTCGATAAATCGTTTGGGCTGACGGGGAAAAAATACGGCAAGGTCGAGGGCGACCGCACGAAGCAAGACATCGAGAAGCGCCGTGCAGACCGTTGGAACTTCCTCTTCATTGCGGGCATGTGGTTCCAAGACCTCTTCAACTACGACTTCCGCCGGACGGAGATGTGCATCATCCCTTACGGCACGCAGGAAGGCGAAATCTCCTTCTGCGCTTACAACACGGGCATCGGCTGGCGCAACATTATCGAGCAGATGCACCAGAACGCGACCGTGGCGAAGTGGTACAAAGAGCATGGCCGCCATGAAATCTTCGCTAAGGGCAAGGCCGTCGAGTTGGGCGATACGGAGTTTCAGGGCGTGCTTAACGAGGTAGACTTGCAGCGTCCGAATCGTCCTGAGATGGCCGGGCCGAAGACGGCTGCCGAAGAGGCCGCGATGATGCGCAAGCTGTATCAGGAGATGGTCTTGAAGAAGAAGTTGGGCGGCGATGTCGAGAAGAACACGCCGGTTCAGATTAAAGGTCTGAGCCGCAACAAAGAGACGGCATCGGCCTAGACTCTTGATCGTCCGCTTGAGACGTTGAAAGCCCCGCGACGCCGACAGACGTTCGCGGGGCTTTTACTCGTCAGGCACGGTTCAGAAAGCTGTCCAGAGCACCTTGCTTGAATAATTCAGGGCTTTAAGGTGTAATGGACGACGGTTTAATCACGCTATGTTTCGTATCCTTTTAACCAACGACGACGGCATTCATTCCGACGGTCTCATCAAACTTGAAGAAGCGCTCAGTGAAGTCGGAGACGTTTATACGGTCGCGCCCGCTTCGGAGATGAGCGGGGCATCGCATAGCCTGACGCTCGCGCGCCCGCTGCGTATCCGGCAGATTGACGGACGCCACTGGACGGTTGACGGCACGCCGACCGATTGCGTCACGCTCGCGCTGCATAAAATTTTGAGTGAAGACGAGCGTCCACACGTCTGCGTCTCAGGCATCAACCACGGCGGAAATCTGGGAGACGATGCGACCTATTCGGGCACGGTCGCGGGCGCGCTGGAAGCGACCATACTGGGTGTGCCCGGCCTCGCCTTCAGTCTCGTCGCGCGCGAGCAGTACGATTTCACCGAAGCGGCGCGCTTTGCCGTGACCGCCGTGCGTAAAACTTTGACGGAAGGGTTGCCGGACGGGACTCTGCTCAACATCAACGTCCCGCGCACAGCGATTAAGGGTGTCCGCGTCACGCGGCAGGGCATTAAGAACGCACGCCCGATTATTAGCGAACACATTGACCCGCGCGGCAAGCCTTATTATTGGATCGGCGAAGAGGTGCATAGCCACAACCATGAAGAGGGCACAGACTATACGGCCATCGAAGAGGGCTACATCTCTGTGACGCCGATGCGGAGCGACATGACAAATCACAATGCGCTCGTCGCGCTCGACACTTGGAACTACATGAGCGCCGACGACGCTCTGCCGGAGACTGGGCAGCGGCGTGTCTGACGCTCTTAAACTTTCGTCAATTCATTCCTGACTGAAAGAAGAAACTTTTTTTGAGTTCCTCGACTCCAAATCTCTCTCCCGCGCAGGTCTCGGCTTTTCGCATTCCGCGCGAACGGATGGTCGAACGCCTGCGAGACCATTACCGCATCGAGGACGCGCGAGTGCTCGGCGTGATGCGCGAAATCCCGCGTCATTTTTTCGTGCCCGAAGCCTTACAGAGCCGTGCCTACGGCGACCATGCGCTGCCCATTGCCGCCAATCAAACCATCTCGCAGCCCTATATCGTCGCACGCATGTCTGAACTTTTGGAGATTGACGATAGAAGTCGCGTGCTGGAAATCGGCGCAGGGTCAGGCTATCAGACGGCAGTGCTGGCGCGACTCGCCGGACAGGTCTATGCCATCGAGCGCATCGCCGATCTGGCGCGCGAGGCGCAGGCGCGCATTCGCAAAGTCGGCATCTACAACGCGACCGTCAAATGTTTCGACGGCACGCTCGGCTGGAACGCGCACGCACCCTACGACGCGATACTCGTCGCCGCAGGCAGCCCGGAAGTTCCAGAGCCTCTGCTCGCGCAGTTGAAAGTTGGCGGGCGGCTGGTGTTGCCGGTCGGTGAGACGCGCGAATCACAACGTCTCATCCGCGTCGTTAGAACCGAAGACAAATACGAGAGGGAAGATTACGGCGGGTGCGCCTTCGTCCCGCTCATCGGGCGCTACGGCTGGGCTAACGAACAGTAGTCCAAAGTTCAAAGTTAAAGCTCCGTGTCAAAAAACTTTCCTTGAACTTTAACTTCTGAATTTTGAACCTTGAATTTATTACGGTTTTCGATTGAATGCGACTAACAGTCGGGAGTAAGCTCTCAGCA
>CAXTRQ010000012.1:59285-61655 GCA_964246705.1 uncultured Pyrinomonadaceae bacterium | reverse complement strand
GTCCCATGACCGTGTTCTCAAACTAAAATATTGCGAGTTGCGTTCGAGGCCCTGTGGATAGTCGTGCTGGGGCACAGAGCATAGTACTAGCAGTAATTTGTGAGGCTAACGAGAGCGGGGTCTCTCGCAAGCAGTAACCCGAAATTGCAGCAAAAAACATTACTCTTCTTTAAGGAAAGAAGTCAATATTTTGCCTATCAGGACGCACAAGACCTGTGATGCCTGAGTGGCGGCCATCCGCCAAGCGGCTCAGTCAAGCAGCTTCGCGCCCGCCCCGCGCGCGTGTGCGCAAGCGAGCCGGAGAGCAAAGTACGCACGTCGCGCAGTTTATGTCCCGGCTAAATTTTGCTTAAGAATTCCAAAAGTGACTGGTGATGATGCGCCGCGCTTCGTCGAGGCTGAGGTCGCCCGCCAGCAATTTAAATCCGATGGTGTCTTCAACGCCGCGCGCTCCTGCCGTCGTGCGCAGAGCGGCCTGCTCCGGCGTCAAGCCCGCGCGTTCGAGTGTCTGCGCGCCCGCCGCCGTCAGGCAGCGGGCGCTGAGCCAATCTGCAATTTCCTCCGCGTCTTCAAAACCTGCGGCAATCCACTCGCGCGCCATCTCTTCAAGCGCGCGGCCTCGCGGCTGAGCGTCCCGGTGCTGCTCAATGACTTCGATAATGGCGCGAATAATTTCTGGATGCTCGTCCGTCACATCTGTTGACACCTTCTTTGCTCCGGGGCTGTGAAGAAATATCATTTGTCCTTTGTTAAATTCACCCAGTCAGTATGCACGAAGCCCGCTTCCGGCTTATCCGTGCGCTCGTAGGTGTGCGAGCCGAAAAAGTCTCTCTGCGCCTGTGTGAGATTTTGCGGCAGGTTTGCCGCACGGAAACTGTCGAAGTAGGCGAGCGAGGCCGACATGGCCGGGACGGCGATGCCGAGATGCTGCGCCGTCATCACTGCTCGCCGCCACTGGCTTTGCGCGCCGCGAATGCTGGCATTGAACTCTCTGTCGAGCAGCAGGTTCGTCAAGCCGGGCTGTCGCTCGTAAGCCTGCATGATGGTGTCGAGGAAACGCGCGCGGATGATGCAGCCGCCTTTCCAGATGCGCGCCATCTCCCTCAGATTGATGTCCCATTGATACTCGTCGGAGCCTGCGCGAATCAGTTGCATCCCCTGCGCGTAAGAGCAAATCTTCGAGGCGTAGAGCGCATCATGCACGGCGGAGATTAACTTCGCGCGCTCACCCCTGAACTGCTTCGCCCTCGGCCCTTTAATCTTTTTGCTGGCCTCGATGCGCGCATCTTTCATGGACGAGATCACACGCGCATCAATCGCCGCCGCGATGGTGGGAATCGGCATGCCCAGATCGAGCGCAAGCTGCGCCGTCCATTTGCCGGTTCCTTTCTGCCCGGCCTTGTCGAGAATCAATTCGACCAGCGGTCGGCCTGTCTCTTCGTCTCTGACGGTGAAAATCTTCGAGGTGATTTCAATCAGGAATGATTCGAGCGGGCCGCGATTCCATGCACTAAAAATGTCAGCCAGTTCGGCGGCTTCGAGGCCGAGTCCCCTGTGCAGAATATCGTAGGCTTCGGCGATCAGTTGCATGTCGCCGTACTCGATGCCGTTATGCACCATCTTGACGAAATGGCCTGCGCCGTCGGGGCCGACATAGGCCACGCAATCGCCCGAATCGGTCTTAGCCGAAATCTTCTCAAAGATAGGCCGCACATGTTCGTAAGCCTCGCGCCGTCCGCCGGGCATCAAACTCGGCCCGAAGCGCGCCCCCTCTTCGCCGCCGGAGACGCCCATCCCGAAAAAGTTCAGATTCGCCTCGCGTAGCGCAGCTTCGCGTCGCTGCGTGTCTTTGAACCAAGAGTTGCCGCCGTCAATCAGGATGTCGCCTTCTTCCAGAAACGGTTTAAGCTGCTCGATGGTCATGTCAACGGGCGTGCCCGCCTTAATCATCATCATGATGCGGCGCGGGCGCGCGAGCGAGCGTGTGAATTCCTCGAAAGTTTTCGTGCCCGTAAAGCGGCCGTGTGCGCCGTGCGCCGCGATAAAGCGGTCAACCCACTCGCCTTCGAGGTTCCAGACGGCGACCGAAAAGCCGTGCTCTTCAACATTCAGCGCGAGGTTTTCGCCCATCACGCCGAGTCCGATCATGCCGAATTCCGCCGCCTGTGCGCTCGCTTCAGTTGTAGACATCTCTCTCCTCCGTTTCTGTTCTTCGATACGCTAGAATAGATTGCAGTATGCAAGTTTCATCCGGGCATCCGTCTCAACTGCGCTGTTGTTGGCTTGATGTTCAGGTAAGTTCACAGATTTGAATGCTGAACGGAAACCGTCAAAATTGACCCCGGCTGCTTGAATGGTAAGAATACGTGA
>CAXTRQ010000012.1:0-59275 GCA_964246705.1 uncultured Pyrinomonadaceae bacterium | reverse complement strand
AATTATAGCTTAGAAGATGTCTAAAAGTAGAGCAACAAGCCGGACGATAATTTAGAGATGAGATTAATTATTACCGAAAAGCCTTCGATGGGGCGCGACGTGGCCGCTGCGCTCGGCGCGGCGCGGCGCGGCGATGGCTTCATGGAGGGACAGTCCGACATCATTACGTGGTGCATCGGTCATCTCGTCGAACTCGACGACCCTGAAGCCTATGACCCCAAGTTGAAATTCTGGAAAGTTGAAGATTTGCCCGTCATCCCCGAAAACTTCAAATATCACGCATCCGAGAGAACGCGCGAACAGTTTGAAGTTATCAAGACGCTGCTCAATCGCAAGGACGTGACGAGCGTCGTCAACGCGGCGGACGCGGGGCGCGAAGGCGAGTTGATTTTCGATCTCGTCTACCTGCTCGCCAAGTGCCGCAAGCCGGTCGCGCGGCTCTGGATTTCCTCTCTCACGCGCGATGCGATTCTTGAAGGATTCGACAAGTTGAAGCCCTCGGACGACTATCGCGGCCTGCGCGATTCGGCACACGCGCGACAGCGTGCGGACTGGCTCGTGGGCTTGAACACGACGCGCGCGCAGACCATCAAGGCGCGCAGAGCCGGACACGAAGGCGTCTACTCGCTGGGACGCGTGCAGACGCCGACGCTCGCCCTCATCGTTGAACGCGACCGCGAGATCGCGCACTTCGTCCCGGTAGATTACTACGAAGTAGTCGCGGAGTTTCGAGCGCCTTCGGGCACGTATCGCGGCCTCTGGTGCGGCAAAGACGGCAGTCGCTTCGACCGGCGGGAAGCGGCGGAAGCGATTGTCTCGAAGGTCGAGGGACAGCGCGGAGAGATCGAGAAGGTCGAAAAGAAAGCGACGAAAGAGCGCGCCCCTTTGCTCTACGATTTGACGGCGCTGCAACGCGCCGCCAATGCGCGCTACTCGTTCTCCGCCGCACACACGCTCGAAATCGCACAGACGCTCTACGAGAAAAAGTTCATCACCTATCCTCGCACCGCTTCGCGCCATCTCTCTTCGAGCGTCAACAAGGAATTGCGGGCGCACGTCGAGGCCGCACGCGTCGGCCCGTATGTTCCGTTCATCGAAGCGATACTCGCGCGCGGAAAGTTGACGCTGACGAGCCGCCACGTTGACGACAAAAAGGTGACCGATCATCACGCCGTTATCCCGACGAAGCAACGCATCGAGGCGTCTGCGCTCTCGCCCGACGAGAAGCGCATCTATGATTTAATCGCGCGCCGTTTCCTCGCCGCTTTCTATCCTGACGCGGAAGTGGAGCGGACGACCATCACGACCAGAGTCGCGGGCGAGCGGTTCATCACGCGCGGGACGGTCGTGCTCAAAGCAGGTTGGCGCGAAGTTGACCCGCCGGGTAAAGATGCGAAGAAAACTTCCGACGAAGGAGAGGCGGAAGAGGCGGAGTTGCCGCCCGTGCAGACAAAAGATGCGGTCGAGACCTTGAAGGCGGAGGCGCTCAAGAAGCAGACCAAAGCGCCGCCGCGCTATTCCGAGTCGAGCCTGCTCGGTGCGATGGAGACGGCTGGAAAGAAGGTCGAAGACGAAGAGTTGCGTCTGGCGATGAGAGATTCGGGATTAGGAACCCCGGCCACGCGCGCCTCCATTATCGAAGCGCTGCGATTACATCACGCGCGATAAAAAATCGCTCGTTGCCACGCCCAAGGGAATCGCGCTCATCAAGATGCTGCCGTCACCGCTTTTGAAATCGGCTGAGTTGACAGGGCGCTGGGAGCAGAAACTCGCGCAGATAACGCGCGGCGAATACACTCTCGAAACCTTCATGGCGGAAGTCAAGCAGATGGTCACGGAACTCGTCGCGCAAATTGCGAGCGCACAAATTGAGAAAGCCGCGGGTGCGTCGGCGCAGAGCAACAGAGTTGAGCCGCAGCGTCCCGAAGGCGCGCTCGATTGCCCGAAGTGCAAGCTTGAGATGCGCGCGGGATTTTTGGTCGAACGCAGCAGCGCTAACGGGAAATTCCTCGTCTGCGCGCTCGGCAGAGACGCCTGCGGCTTTATCAGCGACACGCCGAAGAATGCCAAACAGCGGAAGGCTCTGCTGCACACGGTCTGCCACGCGTGCGGCGGCGCGCTCCGCCTGCGGCTGCCGAAAGAGAAGGGAAAGAAGGCTTGGCTTTCGTGCCTGCGCTATCCTGATTGTCGAGGCGCGCGCCGCTTCAATGACGACGGCGCGCTCGAAGAACCCGCCGCCGCGCCGGAGACTGGGCCAGCCTGCCCGCAGTGCAGCACTCTAACCATCAAGCGCGGCCCGGCCAGTTCCGGCAACTATTTCTGGTCGTGCCCGCGTTGGCGCAGCGACGGAACTGGTTGCAACTCGAAACCCATCTGGATTAACGAAGCTCTTTGATAGCCCCGGACGGTCACAAGTTTTATAACCCCTCCGGGGCTGTCCGATTAACTCTTCTTGATGAAAGGATTGCTGTTCAAAAGATTCTCAGCATGAAGCAACTCACTCCCGAACAGTTGGCTGATTACGAGGACGACGGCTTTCTCGTGCTTGAAAATTTCGTGAGCCGTGCGGCGTGCGACCGCCTGCGTGAGCGCGCGGCGGAATTGGTTGCAGGCTTCGACCCGCAGGGCGTCGTCTCCATCTTCTCGACGCACGAACAGACGCGCACGAGCGACGATTACTTTCTCGAATCGGGCGACAAGGTGCGCTTCTTTTTTGAAGAGGACGCCTTCGACGAGAGCGGAAATCTGCGTCAGGCCAAGGAACGCTCGATCAATAAAATCGGTCATGCGTTGCACGACCTCGACCCCGTCTTTGAAAGTTTTTCGAGAAGCGGGGAACTCGCCGCGCTCGCTGCCGATTTGGGTTTCATCAAGCCGCTGCTCATTCAATCCATGTATATCTTCAAGCAGCCCGGTATCGGCGGCGAAGTGACGTGCCATCAAGACAGCACGTTTCTCTATACAGAGCCTCCGAGCGTCGTCGGCCTCTGGTTCGCGCTCGAAGATGCGACGCGCGAGAACGGTTGCCTGTGGGCGGTGCGCGGCGGACACCGGCTGCCTCTCAAATCGCGCTTCATGCGCGCCGACGAAGGCGGCACGCGCTCTCAAATCCTCGACGCGAGACCTTGGCCGCACGAACAGCTTGTGCCGCTGGAAGTGCCGCAGGGAACGCTCGTCGTCTTGCACGGCGCGCTTCCGCATTTGAGCAGGACGAACCGCTCGCCCAAATCGCGCCACGCCTACACGCTGCACATGATCGAAGCCACGGCACGTTACCCGGCAGACAACTGGCTGCAACGCGACGCACGCCATCCGGCGCGCGGATTCTGATAGTTTTTAAGAAGCCGCAATCATGGAACACGCTGAAGAGATAACTTTGCGACTGGCGGGAGGGGCTGACGTTGATGCGCTCGTCGCGTTCAATCGCGCGATGGCTCTCGAAACTGAAGCCAGAGAGCTTGCCGTCGAAGTGCTGCACGCAGGCGTCGAGAATTTGCTGCGAGAGCCACGCTACGGTTTTTATGTCGTAGCCGAACATCGCGCAGCGGATACGGAAGCCGCGCAAGTCGTCGGCTCTCTGATGGTCACCTACGAGTGGAGCGACTGGCGCAACGGCCTGTTCTGGTGGATTCAGAGCGTCTATGTCAAACCGCAGTTTCGCCGTCGCGGCATCTACCGGAAACTCTATGACTACGTCAAGACGCGAGCCGCGAGCGATGAAAACGTCTGCGGCTTCCGCCTCTACGTCGAGCGCGATAACGCGGTCGCGCAACGCACCTACGCGCAACTCGGCATGCAGGAGACGCACTATATATTGTTTGAAGAGTTGCGCCGGAGTTGAATCGCCGGATGGAGGAATCTAAAAGCCGGGAAGACGCACATCGCAAACAGACTATGATGCCAACCATCACGGAGCGGCAGTTCAAAAAGCTCTGCGACGATATCTACGCCGACCGCCGCGAAATTTACCAATTCAATCCGGGCATGAGTCGCCGCGACGCGCTGCTCTGGATGCTCACAGGCTGTCTCTTCAGCTTTTTGAGTATTCCCATTCTCGAACAGTCCGGCGCTGACGCCACAAGCCCCGATTTTTACGCCGACGCCGTCCGCGAACTTTTGCAACAACGCATGACCCCACCCTTTAATCCTCAAGTTTACATAGATGAACTGGTGGAAAAGATAAAAGTTGAGGATGAACAAACCGGACGGGCGGGTATATAATCAAGTTTGTTGGAATCATGCCTCGGTAGTGCAAGCCAGTCGTCATCCTCCAAACGGGAATCTCCGTTAATCTTTCTCCGAAGGAATAACACCTTGAATAATCTCTTTCGCAAGTTTGCCAGCAAGACTTCCGAAGTTGTCGGCTCATCATGGGCCTTTATGGCCGCCGTCGTCATCCTTCTGGTCTGGGCACTAACCGGCCCGATGTTCGCCTACTCCGACACTTGGCAATTAATCATCAACACGGGCACGACCATCGTCACTTTCCTGATGGTGTTCCTCATCCAGAACACGCAGAACCGCGATGCCAAAGCGACTCACCTCAAACTCGACGAACTGATTAAGGCCACCAAGGGTGCGCGCAATTACATGATGGATCTCGACAAGCTCTCGGACAAGCAGTTGAGGCAATTAGAAGAAGAATACAAACGCATTTGCGCGACAGCGGACGAGAGCGGCGACAGTAGCAGCGGCGCAGGCCATCAGGCCGTCAAAGACAAAATTGAAGAGCGCGAAGCGGCTGGTTAGCAGCGATGATGCCGGACGGGTAAGCTGTCATGAATTATTGATTCAACGCCCACGGAACTTATGTCTCAACCCGACTTTTATCTTTGCGACTTCTGCTCAGGCGGGACATCCTTAACTCCATTGACCGACATGTATTGAACAACCTCCTCGGCGAGCGTTCGTCTCTGAACGGAGGTTAGTTTCCGCACGAAGTTCCAGTGCGTCCATGGCCTGTATCCCGCGATGTCGTCCCAATTTTTGGTCAGGTAGATATTGAGGGCTTGCATCACCTGCCCCGCCTCAACCTTGCGCGGGTCAATTCCTTCAACCTTGAGATCGACGGTTATTCGCTGCCAAATATCGCAGATGAAAGTGTCGGTTAACGTCGGCGGAACCGGCGCTCCGCTGGCACGGCGATAACCGTAAGTCTCCTTGTTGAGAAACATGCTTCTCGGATAGGGCGGCGCTTTATATTTCTCAATCAGACGCAGCACTCCGCGTTGATTTGTTTTGATCTTCGATTGACTGAAAGCTGGAATAACGAAAAGAAGAATAATTAAGAGGCACAGACCATATTTAGGCTTTTCCATATTTAATGACATCCACAGCTTTTAATCTTGAGAGACGTGCAAAATATTACTGCGCGGGTCACGCTGTCAAATTCAATCACTCAACTTTTCTTCTTTGCGCCTTGGCGTCTTCGTGTGAGAAAAGATTTCACGCCAAGACGCCAAGGCGCAAAGAATAGTGAAACAATTTGATAAGGTAAGGACATGAGGCAAAATTCTATCGTTCGATTCACGGCGCTGTTGCTTGCGCTCCTGAGCTTCTCGACCGCAGGCAAACTTCAGCTTTACGGCAGCACGACGCCGGAGCTTAATGATCTTTCAATCAGCGCGCCCGGCAAGAAGACTGATTCCCCCGCCACAGCGCCGGGCAAAGACGCGCAAATCATCAACGTTCAGACGTTCGGGGCGAAGGGCGACGGCACAGCGAACGACACTGCCGCCATCAATACGGCGCTGGCGGCGGCGATCAACAGCAAGACGCCGCTCTTTTTTCCTGCGGGCGACTATCTCATCGCAGGCACAGGCGCTCAAATTCTTCTGGTGACGACAGGGATTGAGATTTACGGGGCGGGTCAGAAGGCTGCGCGATTGAAGGTCGCCGCTTCAACTGGCTCGTCCACGGATATTGTGGTCTTTAAGCCAACGACCGCCGAGACGGATTCACGCGGCTTTCACTTCCACGATCTTTCTATCGTTCCGGCCTCTGGCTCTCCCGGTCGGCATGCGCTCGTGTTGAACTGCGCGAACGCTTGGATTGCAAACGCCCACGTTCATGATGCGGAGTTGGGCGCATTGGGTGGTCGAGGGCTGGTGCTGACTAATCCCGCGCCCGTCGCGGACGGCATCTTTACCAGTGGCTTTGACAATCTCTTGATCTGGAACGGCATCCAACTTTACAAAGCTGGCGATTCTCTACGCTTCAATAATGTCACTACGGCAGGTGAGAACGACATCGAGTTGGACTTCGCATCGGGCGCATCCAATTTCTACTTTGGTCATGGAAATATCACCCTCAAGGGCGGCATCCACGTCAAGTCGGGTTATCGAGTCACTTTCGACGATTGCAACATAGAAATCTGGCAGACAGGAGCGAGGGGAAGTAACGGCGCGGTGGTGGACGTTGACGGCACGAGCGGCGCTGCCGTCAAATATTTCACTCTCATCAACTCCAGCGTCAGAAGTTTGAACGCCAACGCGCTCGACGGCGTGCGCTTCAACTGGGTGGAAGCACCCTACATTGAGAATCTGGACGTTAACGTGCCCGCCAGTAAAAACCTCTTCAAGATTACACCCAACGCTTCGGATGGAATCAGCCTCGGAGAGTTTCAGCCAAGCGGCCCGGGAACGGCCATTGATAATTCCGCGAACAGGAGAATTTATTACAAGCCGAGACTCTTCTCTCCGAGCGTCGCCAGTAAGCAGCCCGGCTATGTGGCAGTCGAGGGTGTCCTCGTCAACACGATGAGCCTCGGCTGGGTTGAAACTACTTCCTCCGGCTCTTTTGCCAACAATCAACTTGTCGCGGTCAATGCCACAGGCGGAAACAAAACATGGACTCTCCCCGGCCTCGCCGCCAGCGGCCTGAACGGCTCCGGCAAGATGTACGGACTAATGAAAACAGATTCGACCGCCAACACCGTCACACTCACCGCCAACGGAACCGACACTATCAACGGCGCGCCAAGCATTACCCTCTCGAAGCAATACAAATACGTCTGGGTAGTGGCCGGAACGGGCAAATGGTTTATCTGGGGACAGAATTAAAAACGCCCCGGTATGGCTGTGTCGCCGCGCAACTTGTTTCTTGACGCGAAGGGGCGCGCGGCTTCGCTTCGGTACGGCTAAAGGCGTGCGGCATTCGTTCTTCTCGCATGCGTGCGCGACACCCTCCATCCTTGTGATATAAACATGTGACTGGCTTTATCCAATAAAGTGCGGATAAGGATGCGAGAATGGGCAAACTAATAGCGTTCGGTTGGTACGGCGGAAAGTATAGTCATCTCGACTGCTTCTGCCTCTGTTGCCAAAGTCCACGCATTACTGTGAGCCGTTCGGCGGTTCGGCGGCTGTGCTGATTAACCGCGAACCGTCTCCGGTGGAAACCTACAACGATGTACATAGTGATGTTGTAAATTTCTTTCGGGTGCTACGTGAACAGAAGGACGCGCTCATTGAAGCTATCGGCTTGACGCCATTCTCGCGCGAAGAATTCGAGCGTGCCATCGCCAACGATGAAGGGATCAGCGACCTTGAGCGCGCGCGCCGCTTCTACATTCTCGCGCCTCAGGTGAGAACCGGACTCGCGCAGAAGGCGAGCACAGGTCGTTGGGCGAACTGTCTATTGACGAGTCGCGCAGATATGGCGGGAGCTCTTTCAAGCTATCACTGTCCGCTCATGGAGGAGCTACATAGCGACTGGCGGCGCATCGAGTCGAAAGAGAAAATCATTCATTCCGTGAAGACCACGCGCACCGAAGTTCTGTGGATTAACTATGAGCTTGAGGAGAAAGCCGAGTGCCAACCAAGTCCCCGCCAACGCCGCCAAGCTCACCAGCAAGCATCCTTAATTTAGCTTACGAGCGAGCATCTAACAGCCTTGATACGCCCTTAGTCACAGAGCCGAGCGGCATTCAGAATCACATTGAGTTCGTCTGCCGGTGCTCTAATCAGGCGGGTACTCGCTTCTTGATGGCGTGCCTCGTCGCAAAGCTCTCAGACCCTTCACTAAATATGCAAGCCGTACACTGAAATTGGCGGCAAGGGCATCTACTCTGGCCGTCAATTTGATGAAGCATACCTTACACCGTTCGCGTTCAAGCACGGCTTACCTGCCAACCCGACGACTAGCTTTCTCACGCCAGCCCTCAGAACTAACAAGAACATCATCTCGCCCGACGTGCAACTTGTTGGCCGACCTAAGAAGCTTTAGGGTAATGTGGTTGATTTAATAACGCTGGTGCATGACCGTCAGGTAAAGCTCGAGGATTTGTTAGCCGACATAGTTCGTTGGCTGTTAATCATCCGTGCGGAGTGGAAGCAGCGCATCGAAACCCTGTTCGCTTCGTTGAAGCCTTCGGCGTATGATTCATCATTGCCAGCAGAGAGCATCGTCACTCTCATCGTGCAACACTTGGCGCTGCCGAAATCCGAGCGCCTGCCCGTGCTTGTCGTCGCTGCCGCGTACCAAGCAGCGCAAGACTATCTCGGAGAAATGCACTTACCATTACAGGGACACAACGCTGCCGATAAACAGACCGGAGCTTTGGAGGATGTAGAGATTGCTTTGAAGGATAATGATGACGTTGTGACCGTATATGAGATGAAGGCGAAGCGAATCACCCGCGAGGACATAGACATCGGAGTGCAGAAGCTCGCCGCCACATCACAGGACGCTGATAATTACATCTTCATCACGACCGACAAGATTGATGATGAAGTGCAAGAGTACGCGGCGACCATTCATGGGAAGATAGGCGTTGAGTTAGTGATACTTGATTGCATCGGCTTTCTTCGCCACTTTCTACATTTGTTCTATCGCATCCGTATGCAGTTCTTGGAAGCATACCAAGCCCTATTGATGAACGAGCCTGATAGCGCCGTCAATCCATCCTTAAAGGAAGCGTTCTTAGCTTTGCGCGTGGCGACTGAAACCGGAGTCACACAGCCGATTGAAACTGAAGAGTACATTATCTTGCCACTACATCTGTCGCATGCTAGTGTGGCGCTCGCCACAAGATAATCTCTCTTTAAGTGCGAGCCGCGCGTGTGCGGGCTTATTCCTTTCTTCCAGCGTTGCGCGGCTCTCGTTTTATCTATTCGCTCAGAACGTAGGCCAGCAAGCACGGCCAGACGTGCCGAAATTGTGCTGTAGGCGCACACTAGATGAGTTTTTAGCCGTCAATCCATGCCGAAGTACGCTTGATTAAACACAGGGCAAAACTTGCCATGTCCGAATAAAATTGCGGAAATGTGCAGCTACTTTGTAGCAGGCTTTCTATGTGTGACTTCTATCTAAAAAGAACTTGCGGTCACAGCGCTTTTAGCCTCAACTGTTGTGATTATTGAAGATATTTGATACACCCGGCAAGGCTCGAACTTGCGACCTTCTGATTCGAAGTCAGACGCTCTATCCAACTGAGCTACGGGTGCGTATTTGTTGCGCTCGAAGCAGCGTGGGTGATGATAGCACAGGCGCTTTATTTGTGTGCAGGGGGCGCTGTGTTGGCGGAAGCCGGAGGCGTTGTTGTTGTCGTCTGCCCTTGAAATTCTTTGCGGATGAAGCGGACGAGTTGGTTGATCTGTTCGGGCGTGAGACGAGTTTTAAAGGCGGGCATGCCTTCGCCACCGTTGGCAATCTGGCGGGCGAACTCTTGGTCTGTATGTTTGAGAGCATGGCCTTCTTTGAAAGTCGGGACTTTGAGCGGCTTGCCTTCATCGAGTTCGACCGTGCCGCCTTCGCCGTTCGCTTTGTGACAGCGGATGCAGGTTGCGCTGTAGGTGGCGCGGATGGTTACGAACTCGTCGGGGGTTGCCGTCGGCTGAGACGCAGAGGGCGTGATTTGCGGCGGAGCGGTGTTGGTGTTAGCCGTTTGATTGGCGTTGTTGGTCGCGGTGTTGTTGCAGGCGATGGCGAAGATGGAGGCGACAGTGAGAGCGAGTATGAATTTGAAGAATTTCATCAGAAACACGATCTCCGAATGGCGTCGGACGCCGGTTAGTTTTGATGGGAAAGCGGCGCGAGTATAGCGCAGGGGCGGCGCAGTTTGAAAGCGCGTGTGAAAATCGGGAGGCACGCGCGGGAAGTTTGAAAGCGCACTGTTATTTGAGGCTGGCAATCCATTCGGCGATGGCGCGCTTGTCCTCTTCCGACAGCTTGTCGGCGAAAGTGGGCATGCGGGATTCGAGGCCGTAGCGGCGCGGATTGTTCATGATGGCGATGAGGTCTGAGGTGGTGCGGCGGGGTTGCGCGGAGACGCCGATTAGTCGGGGATAGATGGATTTGCCCTCGCCGTGCGCGCCATGACATTTGGCGCAGTTGGCGGCGTAGGCCGCCGGAGGCGTCGGGGCTGAAGCGGCGTCCGCAGTTGTCTGTGCGTTGTTTGTCGCACCCGCGCTGCCCTGCGAGTTCGCGTGCGAGAGGCGCGGCGCAAAAGGCGCGCGGCGAGACGCCTCTTCATCCTGTGCCTGTCTCGCTAGTTGGGCGGACGCTTGCGGGTTGCGCGCGTCTTCCAGATAAGCGAGCGCGGTCAGACCGGCGATAAGTAGAAATCCGAGCGCGAGTACGACGAAGCCGAAGTCGAATCGCTGACGCTTTATTTCATTTTTATCAACGGCAGCGGGAAGAAAGGGAAGCGATGCGAGCGCGCAGAGCAGTAGGCCGGGAACGAGCAGCGCGGCGAGCGAAGCCAGCGGAGACGGTAGATATTTCAACATCTGAAAGAGCCAGAGGAACTGTGCGCCGGGTCGGGGCAGATAGCCGGGAGCGGCTTGAACGGCAGCCGGGCCGAGCGGTGCGCCCCACTGCGATGCGCAGACCGACAACGCGACGAAGACGAGTGCAATCACGATTGAATTACGCGCAAGCTGCGAGAGTCGCCAACTCGCACGCAAATGGGCTGGCGCTGCTCCTTCGTCTTCAGCAGCTTTCTTGTCAAATATCTCTGTGGTCGCTCGCTCATTTTCCTGACCGGCCTGCTGAAGTCCTTTGGCGGAATCGCTTTCGCGAAACAGGAACAGACGCGCGGCCACGACGCCGAAAATCAGCAGCGGGAGAACGAGAACGTGAAGGGCATAAAAGCGCGAGAGCGTGAGTGTGGATAATGTCTCGCCGCCGATGAGCCACGAACGCGCCACGTCGCCGACCAGCGGAAGACCACGCGCGACGCTCTCCGCGACGCGCGTGCCGTAGAAGGCGCGCGCGTCCCATGGAAGCGAGTAGCCTGTCGCGCCGCTCGCTGACACGAGCGCGAGCAGAAGCAGCGTGGCGAGCCAGCCGACGCTTTTGCGCCTGTAGGTTCTCCGAAAGAGCATCTGCGCGAGATGAAGCGCGAGCGCAAGCGTCAACCATTGTGAGCCGTAAAAATGGAGCGCGCGAATCCAAGAACCCGCGCTCGCCATCTTCTCAATGTATGAGACAGTGAGATGCGCGCTTTCCGTGGACGGAACATAGTAAAAAGCGAGCAGCACGCCGGTCACAACTTGCAGCACGAGAAGAAACACGACGACGCCCGTCGTCGTCCTCGCCCATGCGGAAAAGCCGCTCGAAGGTTCGTCGCAGAGCGTGCTTTCGATCAGGCGTATATTTGTCCGGCGCGCGAGCCAGCCCCGGAAAGCTTCGGGCGCGCTCTTGCCTGTGTGTCTCTGCACGCTCATCCGCCCACCGATGTCTGTTTGGAATCGCCTGTCGGTTCTCGATATTGAACTTGAAGGATGCCGTTTTCGACGCGCGTCGGGAGACGTTCGAGATCGCGCGCCGCCGGGCCGCTCAGTCGCACGCCTGCGGCATCGAAGCGACTGTCATGGCACGGGCAGAAGAAGTCGCGCGCTTCATTGCGCCAGCTTACCTCGCAGCCTTCGTGCGGGCAGACCCCAGACACCACCTGCCTGTCCTCTCCGCCCAACACATAAACCACACGCTCTTCGCGCGTCATGATCCAGCCCTCGTCATGCTCGATGAAGATTTTGCGCGGCGAGGGCTGCGCACCTGTTAATTCTGAAAGCGGGGCGAGCGGCGTCCATGTGCCTGCGTCGCCTGCGCCCGCTTGCGATGTGTGCGGGTGAAGAAAACGAAAGGCGGCGCTCGCCAGTGTCGCGCCGATAGCGGCGAGCGCGGCGGAAGGTATCAGCAATAAAAACTTTCGACGCGTGCGGCTTCGGACTTCGTTCGCCGGATGCGCGTGTGAAGAGACGGCGTGTTTGTCAGACATAAATATACAAAGGCGAAGCGAATGACGAAGTGCCGCGATGCGGATTTGCAATCTCGCACTGTTCGCCGCAAAATGGATTTCGATCAAGCGGGCATTTTATCCGATTTCGACGTGTGCTGCCCAAGCCCGAAATCATTGACTCGATTTTTAAGAGGTACCCAAGAGATGAGCACTACTGAAAAAGATCAACCCGCGCGCAACTCTTCTCTGCGTCTGGCCGATAAGAGCGAGCGCAAGAGCGAGCAGGTCGAGCAGGAGCAACCGAAACAGTCGCTCCCGCGCCAGTTCGTGACCTTCACTTTCTTCCGCGCGCGTCCCGAATGGCGCATGCTCGACAGAGAGACGAAAGAAGCGGGCAAGCGCGAATTTCTGAAGACGGTGGACGACTATCGCAAAGAGTTGCTGGTGCAAACTTACTCAATCGTCGGCCTGCGCTCAAACGTGGATTTTATGCTGTGGCGCATCGGCTACGACCTCGACCCGTTGCAGGAGATGAGTGCGCGCTTGAACAATACCGGACTCGGTCGCTATCTCGAAGTCTCGCAGAGCTTCCTTTCGATGACCAAGCGTTCGATGTATATAGACAAAGACAACCCCGAACACGTCGAGGATCGGCTGCATATTATTCCCGGCAAAGCGAAATACCTGTTCGTCTATCCGTTCGTCAAAACGCGCGAGTGGTACATGCTGCCCGTCGAAGAGCGGCAGGAAATGATGGACGCACACATTCGTATCGGCTCGAAGTATCGCTCGGTGAAACTGCACACGACGTATTCGTTCGGCCTCGACGATCAGGAGTTTGTCGTCGCGTTTGAAACCGAGTACCCGCAGGATTTCCTCGATCTCGTACAGGAGTTGCGCGAAACGCGCGCGAGCAGTTTCACACTGCGCGACACGCCGATGTTCACCTGTCGCCAGCGAACGCTCGCAGAGTGTCTCGACGCGCTTGGTTAAACCGAAACTGAAAAATTCACCAATGCGGAGATGAGGAGCAATCTCGGTCGCTCTCTACGTCTCCGCATTACTTGTATCTCTATGCCGTCGCGTCTGAAAAAAATCCCTGCGCTCATCATCGCCTTTCAACTCTTCTGTAATTTCGTCAACGCGCAGACATCTCCCGCGCCGCAGACAGCCGCCGCGTCTCCCACACACCTTGAATATCTCTGGTACGAGACGGAGAACATGCGCGGTCTCTCGACGGACGCGCGCAACGAGCCGCTCATTAATGCGTCTTGGTTGAATAAATCGGCGAAGGAAGTGCCGGGCTGGGGCATCAACGGGCCGGGCGTCTCCGCCGAGTGGACGCAGGGCGGCGAGAGCGAATGGAACTCTGTCGCGGCGAGCGCAGACGAAGCGCGCGCCTCAATTTTTCAGGATGTCGAAATACCGCGCGACGGCCAGTACAAAATCTGGGTGCGCTACGCAGACTGGGCACGCCGCACAGAAAACTTCACCGTGCGCTTGCTGCAAGACGAGCGCGAAGTCGCCCGGCATGAGTTCGGCGTGCGCGACCGCCTCGACGCGCACGATGAAGTGAGCATGTATTGGGAGTGGGCTTTCGTTTGGGATGCGTCGCCCGCAATGTCTCTGAAAAAGGGAGCGGCGCGCATCTCCATCAACATCGAGCGTCCAGCCGATGCGCGCCGCCATGTTGATTGCATCCTCCTGACGAACGATTTCACGTACACGCCCGCCGGACGCGAGAAGCCGCCCTTCGCCGCCATGCGTGTTCTCAGACAGTGGAGCGAAAAGCGTGTGCCGCTCGCATCGCTGCTCGGTGCGGAGACGAAAGACGCGGGTCTCGTGCCCGCGCTCTGGCGTCGCCCGCAAGTTGCCGGGCGCGATTTCCAGATGCCTTGGAACATCTCCGAAAAGTTTTGGGAACTCTACGACAAGACGCCCGCCGCCGCGCGTCCGCTCTATCCGTTCAGCGCCGAGCCTGTGGACGAGTTCATCGAAAAATACAAGGGCGCGCGCGACGTGCCCATCTTCTCTTCAAAACTCGTCGTGCCGGTTATCTATCTCAACAACGTCCCGGCGCACCTGAAAGAGGGCAGCCCCTTCCTGCGCTACCTGCGCGAGACGCACGCGCCGTTTGCGATTCTGATTAACTACGGCGCGGCCACCATGAATGAAGCGGACGGGCAGGCGGTCTGGAAACTCCTGACGGGCGAGTTGCGCGAACAGTTTCTCGGCTGGATTTCCGGTGAGAGCATCGGTCACGTCTATGCGGATGTCGCAAAGAATCTGACGCTTACGCCCGCTACGCCTCGCCGCGAAATGCTCGAAGCCTATCACGCCGCCTACAACACCGCGCTCGAACGGAAGTGGAGCAACACGTTTCATACTCCGACCGGCGCGATGTGGGACAAACTGATCGTCGCGCAAGCAACTTCGACGACGGCTTACGCGCACGCGCTCGGTCAATGGGGCGAGAAGATGCTCGGCATCGAGACCGCCGCCGTGCAGCCCTCGACGGCGATGCGCGTCGCCTTCACGCGCGGCGCGTCCAGACAGTTCGGCGGCACATTTCTCTATTACCACGCGCCCAACTTCGGCGACACCGCGACGACTTTTACCAGACAGCAAAACTTCGCAGGGCCGGACAACTTCTTTCACACGCGCTACGGCGCGACGATGGGGCCTTCGCTTTCGTGGTATCGCAAAAGTTATTATTTCTATTATATGGCCGGCGCGTCCGCGATCTATCTTGAGCAGGGCTTCGACCAGTTTTTCAAGCCCGGCCCCGGCGAGCATCCTCTGCAACTGAATCCGCTGGGTCGCATCACCGACGAGTTTATGCGCTTTGCCGAACGGCACGCCGAGCGCGGCACGCCCTACACGCCCGTCGCTTTTCTGCTCGACCCCGCGCATGGCTGGGACATGACCGATTACCCGCAGTTGCCCTTCGGCGTCTCGCCCGTCAATCGCGGCGACCGCGCCCTGCGCGAACTCTTCGGCGCGGCTTACTATCCTGCGCCCGTCAACGAAGGCGAACCGGCGATGGCCGACCGCCAAGCCTTCGTCAACGGTATCTTCGGCGACATCTTCGACGTGCTCGTGGCATCAGAGACGCGCCGCGAAGCGATTGACGCCTATCGCGTCGTGGTGGTCGGCGGACGCATCGAGTGGACAAATGCGTGGGTTGAGCGGCTCAGGGATTACGTGCGAAAAGGCGGCACGGTCGTCTTGAATGCGGCGCAGGCGAAGGGTCTGCCCGCAGACCTGCTCGGCGTGCGACTCCAAGGCGAGCGCGCGGAAGCGGACGACGCACGCTGCCTGCTCCCCGGAGAATCCGCCGCAGATTTGTCAGGCCAGATGTTTCGTTATGAGCACATTGAAGCGCGCAACGCGCAGGTCTCGATGCAGACTACGACGGGCGAGCCGCTCGTCACCGTCAACCGCTTCGGGGAGGGGCGCGTCATCTTCTGCGCCATCCCGGACATGCTCGGTCTCGATGAACGCCTGACGCCCGTCGCCGCCCACCTCCTCGCGCATCTCTTCGCAGATGCGACGCCCGTCGGCGTGACAGGCGACATACAATATCTCGTCAACCGCACGGAACGCGGCTGGGTCGTGACGCTCATCAACAATCGAGGCGTCTACAAAACCCAACAGGGATTCGCACAAGTTAACCGTCAAGAGACTGTGGACGTGCGTGTTGATTTGCGTGGCAAGGGAATCGAGCGCGCTGGCGAGTGGACTGAGAATGAGACGTTGAACGTCATACGCGAAGGCGGCTCCGAATTTGTCCGCCTGCAAATTCCGCCCGGCGGCATTCGGATCGTCGAACTTCTGCCGGGCAAATGAAGCGGATTGCATTTTCGACAGCAGTTCTTTTAGGATAGCGCATCCCTCGAAAAGCTTGTCGAGCATTGAGACTTGCGAAGGATTGATTGAGCATGAAGGTTGCACGTAAGTTTACGATCAGCGGTGAGGTTCAAGGCGTCGGGTATCGTTTCTTCGCCCAGCGCGTCGCGTCGCGGCATCAGGTCGCCGGATACGTCCGCAATCTGAGCGACGGGCGCGTCGAAGCTTTGGCAGAAGGCTCTCTGGAGAGCGTCGAAGGCTTCAAGCATGACCTCGCCGTCGGCCCGCAATCAGCACGCGTCGAAAACGTCGAAGAGGTCAACGTCGAGCCGAGCGGACGCTATCTTACATTTCGGATAGAAAGATGAAAGAGCAGAGGTCGGAGGTCAGAGGTCAGTCAAAACAGCCTACCTTTTATTCTGACCTCTAACCTCTGACCTCCGACCTCTCTTAAAAACTATGGACGATCTCAAAACACTGATCCGCGAAGTGCCGAATTTCCCCAAACCCGGCATCAATTTTTATGACATCACGACGCTCTTGAAACACCCGGAGGGATTCCGCCGGACGATAGACGCGCTCGCCGAACAATTTCGTGATACGAAAGTTGACACGGTGATCGGCATCGAAGCGCGCGGCTTCATCTTCGCGCCGGCGCTCGCATATCATCTGGGCGCGGGCTTCGTGCCCGTGCGTAAGCCGCGCAAACTTCCAGCCGAGTGCGCTTCCATCTCTTACGATCTGGAGTACGGGCAGGACACGCTGGAGATTCATCGCGACGCCATCGGCGAGGGACATCGCGTCCTCATCGCCGACGACCTGCTGGCAACGGGCGGCACGGCGCGCGCAGTCGTTGACCTTGTCGAGGGTCTCGGCGGTCGCGTCGCCGGGTTGACCTTCGTCGTCGAACTGGAATTTTTGCCGGGACGCCAGAAGCTCGCGGGCTACGACGTGCGCTCGCTGCTCAAGTATCAATCCTGACTGCCGCGCTTGCCGCCGCGTCCGCGCATCTGCTAACTTCATTTCACCAGTGCTCCCGTAGCTCAGTGGATAGAGCACCTGCCTCCTAAGCAGGGGGTCGCACGTTCAAGTCGTGCCGGGGGCATCATAAAATTTCCGACGAGCGGTGACTTTCCAAAAGTCGCCGCTTTTACTTTTTGAGTGGAGTTTCCCTAGGCCGTTAGATACGACCAAAATAAAACTCTTGTCTTCACACCACCATAAGAGTTAGAATCCCGCTCGTTGCACAAACAACCGCATATGAAACAGAGGGCTTAAATGATTGAGGGCATTTTCTTGCCATGTCGCGCGACGAAGTGGATGCGTCCGCTTTTTCTCACTTCCGTCTCAGCGGGGTTTCCGTCTCCGGTTGAAAACTACATCGAAGGAAGAATTGATCTCAATCGCCAACTCATCAAACACCCGATGGCGACTTTCTACGTGCGCGTCGCGGGGGATTCGATGATTGAGGCGGGGATTTATCCGGGTTGTATCCTCGTCGTGGATCGCGCCGTCGAAGCCGATGATGGAGACATCGTGATTGCGCGGGTCAACGACGAGTTATGTGTCAAACGCCTGCGCATCGCCGGGGGCGGCGTCTGGTTGATGCCTGCGAATGAATCTTATACGCCGCTCGAAATCACGGAGGGAATGGAGTTTGAAGTTTGGGGAAGAGTGATGCACTCGATTCGTTCTTATTAGGCGAGGCCGCTCAGAAGCCGACCGTAGCGCCTACGTCTCTTTTTAACTGAAGCTTATGCCGAACGCTTTCGCACTTGTTGATTGCAACAACTTTTACGTCTCCTGCGAGCGCGTCTTCAATCCGAAGCTTTTGCGCCGACCCGTCGTTGTGCTCTCGAATAACGATGGTTGCATTATCTCGCGCTCCGACGAAGCGAAGGCGATTGGCGTCAAGATGGGAGCGCCGCTGTTCGAGATGCGCGAACTTATCGAGGCGCACAATATTGAAGTCTTATCGTCAAACTACGCTCTGTACGGCGACATGTCCGGGCGCGTAGCAAAGACTTTGCAGAAGTGGTCGCCGGAGGTTGAAATCTACTCGGTGGACGAGGCTTTCCTGCGTCTGTCCTACGCGCTGGTTGGAGACCTGTCGGAGAGTGGAAAGGAGATCGGGCAGACGCTCAAACGTTGGACGGGCATTCCCGTCAGCATCGGCATCGCCCCGACTAAGACGCTCACCAAAATCGCTGTGCATATCGCCAAAAGATCGGCGAAGGCGCATGGCGTCGTCAATCTTGTAGGTTCGCCGCACGTTGAGCGCGCGCTCCGGCGTGTGCCGGTCGAAGATGTGTGGGGGATTGGCAGGAAGCATTCGCGGCGGCTCACAGAGAAGGGCATCTACACGGCGCTGGATTTGCGCTCGGCTGAGATGCGTTGGGTAAAGAAAGAACTGGGCGTGGCGGGCGCGCGCATCGTCTACGAGTTGCGCGGCGTGTCCTGCCTGCCGTTGGAAGCCTGCCCGCGACCGAAAAAGGCGATTACATCTTCGAGATCATTCGGCAGACCCGTCGAGTCGCTGGCGGAAATTCGTGAAGCTATCGCCTGTCACGTCGCCAAGGCGGCGGAGAAGTTGAGGCACGAGCGGCTCACGGCGCGCGTCCTGATTGTTTTTCTGGCGACGCACCGTTTTAAAACCGATTCGTTCTTCTCCAACTCGACCGTCGTCAATCTGCCTGTCTCGACAGACCTCACGCCGGAACTGATTGGTTATGCGCAGAGAGCCGTCGAATACGTCTGCCGTGCTGACTGCCGCTTCAAGAAGGCGGGAGTGATTCTGACCGACCTTGCGCCCGTCGCGCCTGTGCAGACGGGACTGTTCGATAATGTGAGCCGCGAAAAAGTGCGCCGTGTCTTGCAGGTGATGGATGAAATCAACGCTTCGATGGGACAGGATACTTTGCGTTTCGCCGCCACCGGCCTCAGACGCGCGTGGGAGATGCGTTGCGACAGACGCTCGCCGCGATACACGACCCGCTGGGATGAACTGCTGACGCTGGCAGCCTGAAAAGCAAGGATGAAAGATGAAGGATGAATACGAACAGAAAGCTGTTGATTTTATTCCGCCTTCATCCTTCATCCTTGCTCTTGTTCATGTATCAATAAAAGTCGGGCGATAGTTGCGCCCCAGCCTCCGGCTTCGAGCGGTGCGTCCGCGTAGTGCTGGACGAAGGGAGTGCGCGCGAGGATGCTGCGAACGATTTCGCGTTGCACGCCGATGCCCTTGCCGTGAATAATTCGTACCTGACGAAAGCCCACGAGGCGCGCTTGATAGAGATACTCTTCGACGACCACACCTGTCTCGCGCGGAGGGATAGAGTGAAGATCGAGCACATCACGGATTTCGAGTTCGACGGGATTAGGGAAGGGATTGAAAGGGTCGGTTTCCTGTTCATCGCCGACCTCTCGAATGTCTGGCAACTCTTCGGCGCGCACAGGCGGCGTGCGCGGAGCAAAGAGGCGGCGTAGCAAATCTGCAAGTTTCATCGAGAGTCTCATCCGCAGGGCTGGCAGCCGAGGAGTGTACCTTGACACTGCTCGCGCGCGCACCTTACACTCGCAATTCTTCTATACACACTACAAAATTTTAGTTGACGCAGGGCAGACTCGACGGACTCGGCGCACGGGCATCTCAGGTCTGATTTTTAATATCCGTCTTCGGAAGGAAGGGACAAGAAAGCGATGGGCAAGCGAAACAAGATTACGGTGGTAGGCGCGGGTAACGTCGGCGCGACCGCCGCGCACTGGCTGGCGAGCAAAGAGTTGGGCGACGTGGTACTGGTTGATGTGGTGGAGGGCGTGCCGCAGGGAAAAGCACTCGATCTGGCGCAGGCCGCGCCCGTCGAAGGCTTTGACGTGAGACTCACGGGTGCGACCAACGACTATTCGGAGACGAAAGACTCTGATGTGGTCATCATCACAGCGGGGCTTCCGCGTAAACCCGGCATGAGCCGCGACGATCTGTTGAAGACCAATGCCGGAATCGTCTCGAACGTGGTGGACGAAGTTATCAAATACTCGCCTGAGTCGGTTCTGATTATCGTCTCGAACCCGCTCGACGCGATGTCGCAGGTGGCTTTCAAACGTTCAGGCTTTCCGAAGCACCGCGTTATCGGCATGGCGGGCGTGCTCGACTCGGCGCGCATGCGTTGCTTCCTAGCCGAAGCTCTGGACGTGTCGGTTGAGAACGTGACGGCGTTCGTCCTCGGCGGTCATGGCGATACGATGGTTCCGCTGCCGCGCTATTCGACCTGCGCAGGTATTCCCGTCACAGAGCTACTTCCGAAAGAGCAGTTGGAGGCGATTGTCAAACGCACGGCCAACGGCGGGGCTGAGATCGTTTCGCTCTTAAAGACCGGCTCGGCCTATTACGCGCCGTCTGCGGCGGCGGTCGAGATGACGGAAGCGATTCTCAAAGACAAGCGAAAAATTCTGCCGTGCGCAGCCTATCTCGAAGGCGAATACGGCATCCAGAATCTCTACGTCGGCGTGCCCTGCAAACTCGGCGCGCGCGGCCTCGAACAGATTATCGAAATCAACCTGACGACCGAAGAGCGTATCGCGCTGCAAAAGAGCGCAGCCGCGGTACAGGAACTCGTCAACGTGCTCGGAATATAGAGTCAACCAAAAGTAAAAAGACAAAAGTTAAAAAGGCAAAAGTGAAGACGGAAAGCCGCCCGTGCTTCTTCCTCACTTTTGCCTTTTGCTTTTCACTCGTACCTTTAACTTTTTGACTTTAACTCAGCATCTCTGTAATGACGCTCTGGAGTTCGTCGCGCATGATCGGCTTGACGAGGAAGCGGTCGCAACCGGCGTGCTCGGCTTCGCGCCGTTCCGTGCCTGTGTCATGGCCTGTCAGGACGACGGTCGGGATGTTGTGCCAACGCGTGTCGCGCTTGAGCGAGGCGATTAACTGCCCGCCGTTCGTGTCGGGCATCGCCCAGTCGGTAATCAGCAGGTCTACGGCCTGCGCGTCCAGAATCTCAAGCGCGCGTGCGGCGCTCGGAGCGGTCGCGACGCTGTAGCCCATCCGCTCGATAAGCTTGCCGAGGAGCAGCAGGAGTTCCGGCGCGTCGTCGACCACGAGAACGCGGCGCGCATCATTGGCCGAGTCTTGTGCCGCTTCTTGCGCGGGCAAGAGCAGCGTATAAGTCGTGCCCGCGCCAATCCGGCTGCGCACGGAGACGTTGCCGCCATGCGCCGCCGCAACACGTTTGGCAATCGCCAGCCCGACGCCCCGCGACGCGCTGTGGTGCGCGCCCGCCGGATGCCGGAACGCGTCAAAGACATAAGGAAGTTCTTCGGGCGAAATGCCGTCGCTCGTGTCTGTGACGTTGATGACGACAAAGCGCCGTCCGGCATCGCCTGTGCGTGTGCCCGTAATGCCCTGCGCTTCCACCAGCACGCGCCCGCCCTCGCACGTCGAGCCGAGCGCGGCTGCCAGCAAATGACAGAGCGCACGACGCGCATGTTTAAAATCAATGTGAAGCGCGGGCGTGCGCGCCGCGACGCGCAGCTTCAACTCGATGCCGCGCAGCGCAGCCTCGCCTCGCATCGGCTCTAAGACCTCTTCCAACAATTTTTCCGCTCCGACCGTCTCCCTGTTGAGCGTGAGCGGCGCGTCTTGTTGCCGCGCGATTTCGAGAAAATCGTCGATCAGACGGCGCATCTGCCGTCCCTGCCCGGCGACTCCCGATAAAAGCTGGCGATCTTCCAAATCGAACTGCTCGCGCGCCAGCAACTTGCTCTCGAAAAGTTCGAGCAGTCCGAGCACATTGGTGAGCGGGAGGCGTATATCGCGGACGAGCGTACCGGCAAAACCGCTCTTGAGTTGCTCAATCTCCCGCGCCGTCTCTTCTGCGCTCTCCAACTGCTCACGGCATAGCGCAGCCTGCGCCGCCAGTGTCGCGGTCTCCGCGAGCCATGCGAGATTCTTCAGGTCGTCTTCCCTGTAAGCTCCCGGTGAGCGATTGATAAAGCAGAGCGCGCCGAGCGGTTGACCGCCGGTCGAAAGCGGCAGCACCAGCGCGGACTGCCCTCTGCGCGCAGCTTCGGTTTCCACACACGTTAGCTCCTGTGCGCCGAGAATTGACGGCTCGCCTTCCTCAAGCGTCTTTCTGAAGGGCGAGGATGTCCCGTCGAAAGTATCAGTCGCAATCTCCGCATGCTCCGACGATGCCCACCACGCGCGCCAGACGCGGCCACGTCTGTCTCTCCCCGGCGCAGGCAGTATCAATCCATAGTTAGCCCACGGTACGAAGCGCGCGAGCGAAGGGCAGGCGAGGGCGAGAACCATCGAACGGGGAGTATGTGCGCGGTTCAAACGCGAGATGAGCGCAGACAGAGCCTCAAAGGGCGGAGCTGCCGCCTTCGTTTCCACTTGGGACATTTAAGATGAACGCTCCTGAATAAGGATCAAACGGGAAGAGAGAGTAGCGAAGGTACTAAATCAACAACGATGAAATACAGCGCACCGTCCGAGATTGAGTTTATACAGTTCGGTTTTCGAGTGCAAGAAGTTTATGAATCTTCTTTGCGCCTCCAGCGTCTTGGCGCGAAACTTTCGTGGTGAACCTTTGAAGAGATGGGGGACAAGATTGCCATTCTCTGGCAGTTAAAATATTTAGAGCGAGGGCAAAGATGATGCTAAGATGGGCTAGACACAGCCGGAGTTGCGAAATTCCGGCTGTGTCTGATAAGAACCGCCGCGACTCCCCACCCGAAGTCACGGCGGCCTCCGGCATGGTCACTTGCGTGAGCACATGCCCGCGAGATTGCGCACGCAAACCATGCCGGTCAAGGCTTTTCCGGTTTGGCGACAATCAGTCGTGAAATAGTTTCAGCTACAGCCATAATGTCTTCCGGTTTACGCAGGAATGCATTGACGCCTGCTTCACCTGCCTCCGCCTCGCAATCGCTGGCTGAGAGCATGACGATTGGTGTCTGCTGACGATGTGGCAGCAGGCGTGCTTGACGCGTCAACTCTAACCCGCTCGCGCCCGGCAGTTCATTATCAAAGAGCAGCAGGTCAAAACGTTCTTGACTGTTAAGCCGCTCTAGCGCGCTTGTTCCATCCGTACACGCTTCGACGCTCCATCCTTCCGCCTCCAGCGTTTCAATCAACGCGTCAGCCACGATCCGGTTATCTTCGACACTCAGAATCGTGATTCGTCGTTTTCGGCTGGTTGCGCGCGCCGGAGCCGTCGAGGCGTGCGAGGTAGCCCGAAAGATACTGCGTTTGCGCGGAAAAATTGGTGACCTGATGTGCATCAGGTTTTTGTGGCGCTGGTTCAGCAAGATAATCAAGCTCTGATAATGCTTGAAACCGAGCATCTGTGAGGCGCGCGTGACGATGCCCTGCGCGTCTTTCAGAGCGCGCTCGATAAGGAACCTTTCGTAGCGGCGCACCTCATTTCTAAATGAGAAGCCATTCCATTTGAGCGGCGCTTTAAACTCCTCCGCGTTGCCGGGGGCGGGAACAGCGGTATGACGCTCCACAAGCAGGCTGGTCACACGCTCGCTGCACGCGATGAGGCGCGCAGGGATCGCCGGATGCTGCGACTTTTTCAACATTTTAACGGCGCGCAGGTAAATGTTGCCCAAATCGTCTGACGCCGAATACTCGCTCAGTTCTTCAATGATGCTCAGCGTCGCTTGACCCGCGCTCTCAAGGTCTCCGCTCTGCTCCGCCACGTCAATGGCATTTTGCAATGTTTGACGTGCACGCTCATGTTGACCTGTCCGCGCGAGCGCAATCCCAAGCGTCGTCAACGCTTCGGCGAACAGAGATTGCTCGCCGCCCTTTTCCAGCGTTTGCACGGCAGCACGCACGACTTTTTCGGCTTCCTCGTTGCGTCCCTCCGCCAATAGCACCTTCGCTCGCGTATCATCAACCTGCGCCACACTTCCTTTATCGTTGAGCCTGACAAATATTCGCCGCGCTCTGTCTACATGCTCATGCGCCTCACGGAATTTGCCGAGAGTCGAGAAAAGAAATCCGAGATTATTCTCGACGCGCGCGCAGTAGGGTTCGTGATCTGCTTGCTCGAAATGGAAACTCGCCGCAGCATATTCGATGATGGCGCGGTCAATATAGTCTCGACGGCGCTCGGTGCGGCCTAGATTCTCCAGCACATTGCCAAAGCTATTATGAAATTTTCCTTTGAGCGTGTGATTATTGCTTGCCTCAAACAGCGAGGCCGCCCCGGCGTAGATGCGCAAGGCATCGTTCAGACGCCCGTCAACCTTCTCGACAATCGCGCTCCGCAGTAAAACGACGGCCTTTAATTTCTGATCATCTTCAGATAACCGCGAGAGCGCGTCGCGCAACATGATGCGCGCTTCATCGAATGCCCCCTGACGCCAGTAACAGCACGCCAATTCCGCCTGGGCTTCGACCACTTTCTTGCTGTTTCGTAAAACCTCAAAATTCCGAATGCTCTGGCTAATCAGGTTTTTAGCTGTCTCCTGCGCCTCCTCAAGTTGCCGGGCACTCCCAATCCAGCTTGTTAACACACCAACTTGCAAAAGCACCTCCGCCGCCGTTCTCTGGTCGAGGCCATCCAGTACGGGAAACTCGCCCACGCATTGCCACAATTCGCCCATCGCCGCGCGCGCCGCCTCGTAATTGCCGGACTCTTCCAGCATTCTTGAGAGCTGACAGCGCAGATGCGCCCTTTCGCAGTGGTCGGAGGTACCCGCAATTTGCTCGGTCAGATGTGTCGCTAAGTTCATGTGAGGGTTACCTTTCTGTATAGTTATAATGAAAAGTTGTATTGACGTATAGGAATGGCGCGCCTCAACGGCCTAAGAGTGCTAAGATGCGCCAACCAAATCGTCTCTGGCGATTTCGCGGGGACGACATTTCAGCGTCACACGCAACCGATAATAACAACAGCCTTTCAGGAGGAGCATCGTGAAAAAACTACAACAATTGTGCGGCATTGCCGCATTGACATTAGTACTCAATCTGAACGCCTTCGCAGGTCAGATGGAGACTCCATTTGTGCCGCCAGCGCCGAAATTAGTGGCCGATAAGCCGAATAATCTGTCGGCCCCGGCAGGCGTGCCATCGAGCGAAATGACGACCGCTGATTCACTCACAGAGGCGGCACTGGACATCTTACAAATCGCACTGTCGGTGTTCTAAGCAGCCCGGCAAAATCTATTTATTCAAAGCTGCCGTGTGTCGGGCACGGGCGGCTAAGGATTCCTATGTTTGAAAATGCACCGGACGTATTTCAGTCTACCCAGCGTGGTGGCGCTTTATGGCGCGGAGATTAACCCTGAGTTACAAAGAAATCAATAGGTTCTCTCGTCGGGGAGGGGCTAGTTGCTGAGCCGGCTGGATTTATTGTCAATGTAAGGAAATTTGCAACGGTCTCGAATGGGTTAAAAGCGGCTGGGATTTGGAAGGGCAAGAAAGCTCCACACGCGTAATTTCCGCAATCCTGCCCTTACAACTGTGTGAGACATCGGTCGTGGCTCAAATGCAATCGCTACGCTTTATCTTTTGAGCCAGCCGAAGAGTCCGTGAATCACCGTCTCGCGGTTCTCTTCGTAGATGGCCTTCGTCAGCGGGATGGACATCGGGCAGACCTTGACGCAATTCTGCGCGTTGCCGCAGTTGGTGATACCGTCATCGCCGACGATACCTTCGAGCCTCTCGTCGCGTGTGATTTTGCCGGTTGGGTGCATGTTCTGGTATCGCACCTGCGCGATGGCCTGCGGGCCGATGTACTGACCGTCGCCGTATTGCGGGCAAGCTTCCAGACAGCAGCCGCAGGTCATACAGCGTGAATAAGCGTAGCGTTCGGCGACATCTTCGGGCGACATCTTCGGGCCGGGGCCGAGGTCGTAAGAGCCGTCAATTTCAATCCAAGCCTTGACGCGCTTGAGGTGCTCGAACATCTCCGAGCGGTCAACGACGAGATCGCGGACGTTCGGGAATTTCGACATCGGTTCGAGCGTGATGGGCTGTTCGAGTTGGTCAACCAGAGCCGAGCAGGACTGGCGCACGCGCCCGTTGATGACCATCGTGCAGATACCGCAGACCTGTTCGAGACAGTTCATGTCCCAGACGGGTGGCGTCGTCGGCTGGCCGTCTCTGGTGACAGGATTTTTGCGAATCTCCATCAAGCACGAGATGATATTGAGATTCGGGCGATAGGGAATCTGGAAGTCTTCCCAACGCTGCGGGCCGTCGGGACGGTCGCAGCGACGAATGCGAATCTCGACGTACTGCGGGGGCGTGCCCTGCTGCTGCTGCCCTGTGTTGGTGTGTGCGCTCATAGCTTGTCTGATTTACCCCCTGCGTCTTGAATCTGCTTGCCCTGTTCGAGGCGGGTCTGGGCTTCGCCGTGATTCACGTCTCTGACCTGTTCCTTGTTTTGATTCCACACCGCCGGGCCGGTTAAATCTCCGGGCTTCTGCTCCCAGCCCTCCTGTGGAACTTGTTCAGCGCCGTCTTTGAGGGGAAGGCCGGAGTCGCGCGCGCTGGCGGCGGCAGCTTCGGTCAGCTTCTCTTGCTTATTGTGGCTATAGTCGCGCACGCGCGGCTGGATGAGCGAGATGTCCACGGCTTCGTAGGAGAGCACGGGGCCTTCACCGGAATATTCGGCGATGGTGGTCTTGAGGAACTTCTCGTCGTCGCGGTTCGGAAAGTCCGGTTTGTAATGTGCGCCCCGCGACTCGTTGCGATTGAGCGCGCCGAGCGTGATGACGCGCGCGAGGTCGAGCATATTCTTCAACTGGCGCGCGTGCGGCAGAGACATGGTCGCCCACATGTTTGAATCGTTAATCGAGATGTGGCGATAGCGGTCTTGAAGTTCCTGCAACTTCTCATCGGTGGCCTGAAGCTTGTCGTTGTAGCGCACGACCGTGACGTTATCGGTCATCCACTTACCCATCTCTTCATGGAGGACGTACTGGTTCTCCGTCCCCTCCTGTTTGATGAGTGATCGGTTAATCTCCTGCTGCCGCTTCAACTCTCCATCATAAATCTTTGAGCCGTTCGAGCCGTTGCGCTCGACGTTTTTGGCAAACTCGATGGCCGCCGGGGCGGCGACGAAACCGCCGTAGACGCAACTGACGAGCGAGTTTGCGCCGAGACGGTTCGCACCGTGAATCGAATAGTCGCATTCGCCAGCGGCGAGCAGTCCGGGAATGTTCGTGCGCTGGTTGAAATCAACCCACAGGCCGCCCATCGAATAATGGACGCCGGGGAAGATACGCATCGGCACGTGACGCGGGTCGTCGCCGACGAACATCTCGTAGATTTCTAAGATCGCGCCGAGCTTGCGGTCGAGCGTTTCGGCTGGGATGTGCGTCAAATCGAGGAAGACCTGATTATCGCCGCCGACGCCGAAGCCGTCGAGACAAACCTGAAAGATTTCGCGCGTCGCAATGTCGCGCGGGACGAGGTTGCCGTAGGCGGGGTATTTCTCTTCGAGAAAATACCAGCGCTCTTTCTCTGGAATCGAAGAGGGTGCGCGCTTGTCGTTCGGCGCACGCGGAACCCACACGCGCCCGCCTTCGCCGCGCGCCGACTCGGACATCAGACGCAGTTTGTCTTCGCCCGGAATCGAAGTCGGGTGAACCTGTATGAACTCGCCGTTGGCATAGCGCGCGCCCTGCTGGTAACAAGCGGCGACGGCGCTTCCCGTGCAGACCATCGAGTTGGTTGATTTGCCAAAGATCAGACCGGGTCCCCCGGTCGCCATAATCACGGCGTCCGCCGGAAAAACTTTCAACTCAAGCGAGGAGCGTTCCATGGCGACCAGCCCGCGACAGACCTGATGATCGTCGAGAACGAGCGAAACCATCTCCCAAGCCTCGTATTTTTTAACTTTGCCAGCCACTTCGTAGCGGCGCACCTGTTCGTCGAGCGCGTAGAGAAGTTGCTGCCCGGTCGAAGCTCCGGCGAAAGCCGTGCGGTGATGCTTCGTTCCGCCGAAACGACGAAAGTCGAGCAAGCCCTCGCTCGTGCGCGAGAAGGGGACGCCCATCCGGTCGAAGAGATAGATGATGGCCGGAGCCATCTCGCACATCGCCTTGGCGGGCGGCTGATTGGCTAAAAAGTCGCCGCCATAGACCGTATCGTCGAAGTGCTCCCACGTCGAATCGCCTTCGCCTTTAGTGTTGACCGCGCCGTTGATACCACCCTGCGCGCAGACCGAGTGCGAACGCTTGACGGGCACGACCGAGAAAAGTTCGACCGTGTGACCCGCTTCGGCGATTTTCATGGCCGCCGCTAATCCCGCCAAGCCGCCGCCGACAATCGCAATCCTGATGCTGTTTTGTCCTGCCATCTCAGTAAAGTATTCCTCCTAACAATCCGCCGGGACGGATGAATGCGACTGCGACGTTAATCCAAAAGCCGAGCAGCACGATGCCCAGACCGATGCAGGCGTAGCCGGTCACGCGTTGCGCGCGCTCGCCGATGACGATGCCCCAGTCCACGGCAAAGAGCCAGATGCCGTTGGCGAAGTGCCAGATGGTCGAAGAGATGCCGACGAGGTAGATTAAAAATATCGCCGGATTCGTGAATTCGCGGGCGACGATTTCGTAAGCCTTATCGGCATGGTGCGCGACCGATTCGGTGTTCAGCCCCGGTATCAATCCGAAACGGAAGTTGAGCACGTGAAAGAGGATGAAGAAGAAGAGAATCGTCCCGGTCGCGCGTTGGATGGTATAGAACCAGTTGCGTGGGTACGGATAGTTCAGATTATTCGGGCGCGCTTCCCATGTCATCATCATGCCATAGACGGCGTGATAGAGGAGCGGTAGGAAAATAAAACCAATCTCCAAAAGGAGGACGTACGGAATCGCTTGCAGGTCGGCGACAGCCGTATTGAAGTGCTCGCGACCCAAAGTCGGGTGCGCCGCCTTCGAGTTGGTGTAGAGATGCTCCATCAGAAACGCGCCGATGGGAACGATTCCCGAAAGCTGGTGCATCTTGCGCAGGACAAAGGTTTTACTAAGACGAACAGCCATAGCTCAACGTGTGCTCCCCTTCGCCGCAGAGAAGATTTCGCTGGGAAATAGCCAACTTCCCGGCGGCAGGTGTCGCGCCACAAAAGGCGCTCGAACTTTTTTAAATTCTTGATTGAACGACGAGATTATATAGAGAGAAACCGGAAAAGCAAAAGAGATTACCGGCAGCCCCATCTGTCTCTTTCGTCGTGTGATTGCCGCAGCCTCGCTCATATCAGTATTTTAAGTTCAAATGCATATAAGGTGAAATGAAAAATCTTGCACATCATATTGAGGAAAACTTATAATCGAAACGTGCAAGTAGAAACATTGAAAATCTTTTGCGATCTGGTTGAAACCCAGAGCTTCTCGCAGGCGGCGGAGAGGAATTTCGTCACACAATCGGCGGTCAGCCAGCAGGTGCGCGGCCTCGAAGAGAAGTTCAAGCGGCGTCTGTTGGAGCGCGTGCGCGGGCGGCGCGAAGTGAGTCTCACGGAGGCGGGCGATGCTTTCTATCAGGCGAGCCGTGAAGTGCTGCGCGCTTACTCGACTCTGGAAGAGAGCATGCGCTCGCTGACCGGAACCGTGAGCGGGCGCGTGCGCGTCTCGACCGTCTATAGTGTCGGTCTCCACGAATTGCCGCAGGCCGTCCGGCAGTTCATGTCTCTCTATCCACAGGCCAAGATTGATCTCGAATACAGCCGGACGACGCGCATCATGCGCGACGTGTTGAGCGGCGCGGTCGAACTCGGCGTCGTCGCGTACCCGGAAAAGCGGCGCGGCCTCGAAATCGTAGCGCTCGGCGGCGACCGCCTCGTGCTCATCTGCCCGCCCGGTCATCCCTTCGCCAAGCGCCGCAAACTGCACGCAACGGATTTGCAGGATCAGGATTTCGTCCTCTTCGAGCGCGACATTCCGACGCGCCGCGCGACGGACAAAATCCTGCGTGCACACGGCGTCTCAGTTCGACGTGCCGCCGAGTTCGACAATATTGAGACGATCAAGCGCGCCGTCGAGGTCGGTTTAGGAATCGCCATTGTCCCGCGCCCCTCTGTGCTGGACGAACAGCGAACCGGCCAACTCGCGGTCATTCCGCTGGCAGAACCCGAATGGACGCGCTCGGTCGGCATCATCTATCGCAGCGACCGCATGCTCGGCACGGCGGCGCGCAAATTTATCGAACTGCTGGCGAAATAGTTTAAAGTTCAAAAACTTTAAAGTCAGAGACTTTGTTTTCAACTTTGAAATTTGAAATTCGTACTTACTTCAGATTTATGGATGAGTTGACCAACTTTTCGGCGGCGCGATTGGCAGAGTTAATGCGTGAGCGCGAAGTCTCGCCGGTCGAAGTTGTCGAAGCACACCTGCGGCGCATCGAGCGTGTGAATCCCGGTCTGAATGCCATCGTCACGCTTGCGCCGGATGCGCTTGAGCGTGCGCGCGAGATGGAAGCGGCGTTGATGCGAGGCGGGACGATTGGAGTTCTGGGCGGCGTGCCTTTGACGGTTAAAGACACGATTGAGACGGCACGTTTGCGGACGACTTGCGGGACGCGCGTGCGCGTGGACTTCGTTCCCTCGGGTGATGCTGTGGCGGTTGCGCGTCTGCGCGCGGCGGGCGCGATTATTCTCGGTAAGACGAATACATCGGAGTTGGCGCTTGAGTACACGGCGGACAATCCGGTTTTCGGGCGCACGAATAATCCACTGGACGAGAAACTCACGCCGGGAGGTTCGAGCGGCGGTTGCGCGGCGGCGGTCGCGGCGCACATGACGGCGGCGAGTCTGGGCAGCGACCTCGCAGGCTCGATTCGTATCCCCGCGCATTTTTGCGGCGTCGCAGGTTTGAAGCCGACGGCGGGACGCATTCCCGGCGCAGGCCATTACCCTCCGATGGTCGGGGCGTTCCCGCTCGCGGCGAGTCTGGGGCCGCTGGCGCGGAGTGTCGACGATCTTGCGCTGATGTTTGAGGTCTTAGCGGGATTAAAATCAGAGTCTCGACGAAATGTTGATGGAGAGACGGGCGAGCGTCTGAAACTTCGAGGGCAGCGTGTGGCGTGGTACGCGGACGACGGCGTGGCGGCGATTTCCGTCGAGACGTGGAGGGCGTTGGAAAATGCTGCGCGCTCGCTACGCAATGAGGGACTCGACGTATTCGAGGCGCGTCCGCCGCATGTCGAGCGCGGGGCGGAAGTGTGGACGAAGCTTTTCTCTTACCCGACGCAGCAACTCATTAGAACGACATACGAGGGACGCGAGAAGGAGGCCGGAGCGGTCGCGCGCCTACTGCTCGAACGCGGGGCGCGGACGCCGAAGCCAACAGTTGACGAATACTTTAAAGTCTGGGCGGAGCGCGACGGTCTGCGCGCGGAGTTGTTGGAGTGGATGGAGGATGTACCGCTTGTCGTCGCGCCGGTCGGAGCGGTCGCGGCCTACCCGCACGACACGCGCAAGGTGTCCGTCGGCGAGTTGGAGATGAACGTCTTTCGCGCTTTCAGTTATGCTCAGACTTTTAACGCGTTCGATCTGCCCGCCGTCTGTGTTCCGGCGGGGCGCACGCGCGAGGGGCTGCCCATCGGAGTGCAGATTGTGGGGCGTCCCTTTGAGGAGCGGACGGTGCTAGCGGCAGCGCGCATCATTGAGGAAGCGTTCGACACCGGAGAGCCGATGCCTGAGATTCTTTCAAACGACGACGTGAATCCGTTATAGTCTGACATCTTCTTAGCGGCTTCGCGTCTCCATCGTGAGATGAAGTTTCACGCCGGAGACGCCAAGCCGCTAAGAAGAAGTTTAAGAAGTTGGGATTTGAAATTTGGGAAATGCTCTCAACAATGGAGGCTTTTAATGGCACCCCTGATACTGCTGATGTTTCTCGCTCTGGCAATCCTGATCGTTGCGGCCAAGACCATCAAGATCGTGCCGCAGGCAACCGTCATGCTCATCGAGCGGCTCGGACGCTTCGACCGCATTGCCGCCAGCGGTCTTAATATTATCGTCCCGTTTCTCGATAAACCGCGCGGCGTCTACTGGTCGAACGTGCGACCCGGCCTGAGCACTATTGACCTGCGCGAGCAGTACATTGACCTGCCGCCACAGCCTGTCATTACGCGCGACAACGTGACGATTCACGTCGACTCGGTGGTCTACTGGCAGATTACAGACCCCGTGAAAGCGGTCTACGAGGTGACGGATTTGCTCGGCGGTATCGTGCAGTTGACGATTACGGGGATGCGCGCCGTGATGGGCGACATGGATTTGGATCACACGCTTTCGCAGCGCGACCAGATTAATACGAAGCTGCGCATGATTCTCGACGAGGCGACGGATAAATGGGGCTTGAAAGTAACACGCGTGGACGTGAAGAACATCAATCCGCCGGAAGACGTGCGCGTGACGATGGAGAAGCAGATGACCGCCGAGCGGACGCGCCGCGCGCTCGTCCTGCAAGCGGAAGGCGAAAGACAGGCGGCGATTACGCGCGCCGAAGGTGAGAAGCAGGCCGCCGTGACGCGCGCCGAAGGCGAAAAGGCGCGTGCCATTCTCGAAGCCGAAGGCGCGGCGCAAGCCCGCTTGAAAAACGCCGAAGCCGAAGCGCAGGCCATCGCACAGGTCGCCGAAGGGCAGGCGCTCGCGCGTCAACGCAACGCACAGGGCGAAGCGGAGGCGATTGCGCGCGTCACGCAGGCCATCGCCGGACACGGCAACCCCGCGCAATATCTCATCACCGCACGCTACATCGAAAGCCTCGCCAAGATGACGCAGGGCGGCAACTCAAAAGTTATCTTTATGCCTGTGGAAACCTCGAGCCTGCTGTCGAGCGTCGGCACCATCAAAGAGATGTTTGCGGAGACGGCAGACAAGAGCGCGACGGAAGATAAGAATGCCGCTCAACCGCCCGTGCGCCCGCGCCAGTTGCCGAACGGATAACGGCAGTTTTCAGAGAAGACGTTTAAAGAGAAAGAGCCACCCGATGATTGGGTGGCTCTTTCTCTTGGTGGTCAGTGTGAGCGAAGCGGCCTAGAACTGTAGCTTGAGCGCGAACTGAATCACGCGTGCAGACTCGCCGGTCTGGATAATCGTCTGCGTGGAAGGCGGCGCGACGCTCGCGCAGCAAGTTTGCCCGAACAGGGACGAGAGGAAAGTCGGCGAGCCGACCGAGGCATCGCGCGGGTTGTCAAAGTTCGGATGGTTGAGAGCGTTGAACATCTCCGTGCGGAACTGCATGCGGAAACGCTCTGTGAGATGAAACACCTTGATGAAACTCAGGTCGAGGTTCCAGTAGGCCGGAGCTTGAAAGATGTTGCGGCCTGCGCCGTTCGTACCCGGCGCGGGAAGCGCGAAGGCGTCGTCGTTCTCGAAGACGACGGGGCCTTGCACACCCGGAAGATTTTGCAAACGCGCCTTCACGGGCGCGATTACGTCGGCGCGCGACACGTGCGCCGAGTTCGACGTGCGCGTGTTGCTGTGAACGCTGAACGGCTCGCCGGACATGTAATTATAGATACCGTTGATGCTCCACCCGCCGAGGATTTGATTGACGAAGCCGGGCGCGTCGCGTAGGAAGCGACGGCCATCGCCGACGGGGATATCCCACGCCGAGGCGATGGTCAGCACGTGCCGCCGGTCGAAGTCCGAGCGCGCGCGGTCAATTCTAAAGTCGCGGATGTCGGTCGGGTTGCGCGAGGTCGTCGTCGTCAGTCCGCCGCCCGACGCCGCGCCGACGGGGTCGACCGACTGGTTGTCAATAGACTTGCCGAGCGTGTAGGCGAGGTTCAAACCAAGACCGCTGCTGAATCGCTTGCGCAGCGTGAACTGTGCGGCGTGGTAGTTAGAAGCGCCGCTGTTGTCGAGGTAAGTAATCACACCGAACTGCTGGTTCGGGCGCAGGTGGAAGCCGAGCGTCGTGGTCTCGATGCGTTGCGCGAATGCCCCGGCAGCGTTGGTGTCGAGTTCGCCTTGAACATTACTGGAATTGACGAACGCGGCGTTGACGCCCGAGACGTTTGCGGCGAGCAGCGGAATTTGCGCCGCCGTAATCGGGTTCGTACAGGTCTGGCCGGAGAGCGCACCGTTGCCTGCGGGCAGGCAGCCACGTCTCATGTTCTGCTGCATGAGCAGGAACGAGGGCAGTATGCCGTCGGAGTTAATCTGGTTGATGTTGTAGGCCATGAACAGGCGGTTGCCCGCACGCCCGACGTAGGCCGCCTGCGCGACGAAACCGCCGGGCAACTCGCGCTGGAAACTCAAACTCCACTGATGGACGGTCGGCACTTTCATCTCAGGCGCGAAGGCCGTAATCGGCGGAGCGTCGCTGAAAAGCTGCGACTGCGGAGTTAGGAACGCAGAGGGCTTGACCGAAGGCGGATTAAGTTCCTGCGGGAAGCCGCCGCTGATTGTCGTGTCCGCGGGCGGCGTCGTGCAGCCGTTCGTTGCGACGGTGTACGGGAAGGTCGAGGAACAAGTGACCAGCAGTCCGGGCACGCGACCGGCGGCAGCAGTTACTTGGAACGAAGAGATCGTGTCGTAGGCGATGCCGTAGCCGAGCCGGATTGCGCTGCGGCCTGTATCGCCGAAGAAGCTATGCAGGAAACCGCTCTTGTAGTCGGGACTCCACGCGAGGCCGAGGCGTGGGCCGAAGACGCCGAACTTCGCTGTGTCGTACCAAGAATCGGCCTTGGCGAAGGTGGCTGGCCCGGCCTCAATCGGGGTCGTCGCCCTCAGAACATCGCCGCCGACGGTCGTCGCCGGAGGATTAAATTCCCAGCGGACGCCGTAGTTCAGCGTCAGGTTCGGACGCACCTTCCACTCGTCTTGAAAGTAGAGGTTGAACTGGTTCAGCTTGTGCTGCTCTGCAAAGAGGGTCACGTTGTCGCCGGTTTTGAAGGGCAGGAAAATATTGTCCTTCAAATTCCCGATGAACGTTTGCTGAATGCGGGAGGGCAGCCCTGTCAGGTTGAGGATTAGTCCGCCGAGCGTCGTGCGGTCGGTGGCGTTGATGCCGGACGCGGCGGCGAATCCGCCGCCCGCCGTCGTGAATGGGTCGCGGCTCGTGGAGAAGAATTCGACTAGCGGCGTGACGTTGATGCCGCCCGGCTGCCCGCGCTGATCGACGTGGCGGTAGAAGCGGACGTTGAGACCTGTGCGGAAGACATGCGCGCCTTTGACAATGCTCAGGTTGTCGAGGAATTGAGGCGTCGTGACGTAGCGCGCCGTGCGCGGCGTGTTGTTGAACGGTTCGTCAATGGTGCTGAAGTCGAACGGCGGAACATTCGGAAACGCAGGGTTCGCCTCGCCCTGCGTGAACAGGAATTCAAAGCGCGCGTAGCCGACCGTGAACTCGTTGACGACGCGCGGCGAGATGACGCGCCGGTAGCTGACCGCAAGGTTGTGCGTGCGGCGGAAGACTTCGCCGAGCGGCGGCTGGCCGGGGAAGACCTGCGGCCTGCCGTTGAGCGGGTCGCCCTCAAGTGTGTTGTAGTCCGAGAAAAGAAACCGCGCGAACATAGTGTTGTTCTGGTTGAAGGCGTGATCAATGCGAGCCATGTAGGCCGGGCCTTCGATCTTGGTCGGCGGATTCCAGAGGAACGCCGCCGTGTTCAGCCCGTCACCGGCCACGCCGAAGTTGTTTGGCTGCGGGTAGGCGCTGAAGAGGGACGCCAACGCCGGGTCAACGACGCGTCCCGCAGGGTTGTTCCCCGATGCAAACAGGTTATATGTGCGAACGCAGCCCAACGCCGTCGCGGTCGCGCACAGCGGCACGTCGGAGCGGAGCGCGCCGGTCAGAGGGTCAACCAGCAGGCGATTGTTGCGCGTGATGGTCGTGCCGTTGATGACGAGCGGCCTCGCCGGGTCGGGAACGAAGTAGCGGAAGATGCCCTGCCGCGCGAGTCCCGTGTAGATGTCAGGAATGCCGAAGGTTTGATCGACAGGTTGTGTGAAGGCGATTTTATTCGCCTGATAGCTGCCGAAGAAAAACGTCTTGTTCTTCTTAATCGGCCCGCCGCTCTCAAACCCGTACTGGTGCAACTTGATGACGGGCTTCGCTTGTCCGAGCGCGTTGGAGAAGAAATCGTTCGCATTGAGCGCGTCGTTACGATGGAAGTAGAAAAGCGTGCCGTGGAACTCGTTCGTTCCTGAACGCGTGCCGACCGAAACGGACGCGCCGCTGTTGCGCCCCTCCTCGGCGGTCGCGTTGTTGGTCGTCACCTTGTACTCCTGCACGTTGTCGGGATTAATCCGGTACAAATTACTGACCGGGTTGGGCACGGTGGACTCGTTGGCCTCGATGCCGTCAATCGTGACATTGTAGGCGCGGTCACGCGAGCCGTTGACGTGGATGCCGGAACCGGCGGCTCCCGATGAACGCTGCACAACACCCGGTTCGAGCGTGATGAGCGTGAGCGGGTTGCGACCGTTCAGCGGCAACGCCTCAATGGCCTTCTGCTCGACGACGTTTCCGATGGTCGCGTTGGAGGTCTGAATCTGCTCAGACCCGGACTGCACTGTTACGACTTCGGAGACTTCGCCCGCCGTCATCAACACGTCAACCGTCAGCGGCGTGTTGATCTCAAGAATGTTGCCGGTGCGTTGGGATGTCTTAAAACCGGAACGCTCGACCGTAATGGAATAAGCGCCGACCGGCAGGGAAGTGAAGGCGTATAGTCCTGCGTCGGTCGTCAACTGTGTTTGAGTCAAGCCGGTCGCTTCGTTCTTGGCAGTGACGGTCGCGCCGGGAACGACCGCCCCGGTTGGGTCTGTTATCGTCCCGCTGATACGCGAAGTGCCGGTTTGCGCTGTTGCGTTAAGGCTTGCCAGCGTCGAGAGAATGAGTAAGCAGATTGTCGAGCGGATGAACTTCGACATGGGGAAACTCCTCCTTCAATATTGGGCGATGGCGTAACTCGTCGGCGAGCGAATACGCCAGAGGTTCTTCTCTGTGAAATGACAAATTACGAGGTGCAGGTCGAGCGCGCGAGACGATTAAGGTCAATTCAGTGCGGGAAGTGATCGAAGAGCTTTGGCCTTAGTCAGGGGCTTGCAGCGACAGAACAGACTGTCATAGCGCAAACCGATGCCAACGCGCGCTGATGTGTGCGCCAGTATATCGGCATAAAGTTTCCCGTCAAGGAAATAATTCTCAGCGCGCGATAAGGATCAGGCGCAGTCCCGATGCGACCTGCCAGCGCCAGAATCGCCGAGCGCACGCGCTCTCGCTTATCCAAAAAATGAGAGAGCAAATCCATTTTTTCGTATGCCGTGACAGGCGTTGATGCGCGCGCGAGGCTAATATCCGAGAGCGGAGAAGCCGTATATAGTGGGAACGTGATTTGCCTTTCAAAATTAATTGCCCTTTGGACTCTTGTTCAATCCGATAAAAGTTAATTACGAAAATTCGGTATGCGACCGACGAGAAGGCTGACGTGAGCATCTCCGGCTGCAAGTTGCTCAAGGCGCTTTCACCATTCATCAAATCCTTTTATCTTAGTAATAAAATCTTTTAGCTTTGATTATTGCCGGAGTGTTAACTAGAATGCGTGGCAAGACTCAAAAGCAAGCGAAGCACGAGCCGCGCCTTTTCGCCAAACGCTAAAGTATCCAGAGCAAGACGGGTTTACCCAAACCCATGAGTTGAACCTTTAAAGACGTAGAGAGCGCCCCGGAGCGCGATTGAAACAAGCTGTTTCTTCCTTCTATTCTCGAACAGATGACCCTTTCAATTCGGACTAGCCATGTTGTGATTGCGCTGGCAATCTCCGCCGCATTGCTCGTATCGGCTACAAGTGGTCTGCTCTCCGCGCAAACGACGGAGGCGCGTGCCTTCGACCTCGTTATCAGTAACGCGCGAATCGTTGACGGCGCGGGCAATCCTTGGTTCCGCGCAGATGTCGGAATTAAGGACGGGCGCATCGCTCGCATCGGTCGCGTTGCTTTGACCGAGGGAAGCCGCAGCATTGACGCGCACGGGCAGATACTCGCGCCCGGCTTTATTGATGTGCACACGCACGTCGAAGGAATTTACGAGCAGCCCGAAGCGGAGAACTTCGTGCGGATGGGCGTCACGTCGCTCGTGACAGGCAATTGCGGCGGGTCGGCGGTCAACATCGGACGTTTCCTCGGAAAGACGAAAGAGACGCCGCTCGCCGTCAATCTCGCGTCGCTCATCGCGCACGGCTCTGTACGCCGCGAAGTGATGGGCGAAGTTGATCGGGAGCCGACCGCCGCAGAATTACAAAAAATGGAGGCGCTCGTCGAACAGGGCATGCGCGACGGCGCGGTCGGCCTCTCGACCGGACTCATCTACGTGCCCGGCACGTATGCCAAGACGGATGAAGTGGTCGCGCTCGCGCGTGTCGCCGCGCGCTACGGCGGCCTCTATGCGACGCACATGCGCAACGAGGGAAGCAAGGTCGTCGAAGCCATCAAAGAGAGCATCCAGATTGGCGAGCAGGCTGGACTGCCCGTCGAGATTTCGCATTTCAAGATTAGCAGTAAGAAATTATGGGGGCAGAGCACGATGACGGTCGGACTCGTCGAAGCGGCGCGCGCGCGTGGCTTAGCCGTGACGGTTGACCAGTATCTCTACACCGCTTCTTCAACCAACCTCGATACGCTGCTGCCCGATTGGGTGCGCGAGGGCGGACGCGATGAGGGACGCAAGCGGCTCGCAGACCCGACGACGCGCGCCAAGACCGTGAGCGAAATGAAAGAGTCGCTCAAGGAGAGCGGCTTCAAAGATTATTCATACGCGGTGGTCGCAGATTACAAGCCGGACGCGGCGTTCGACGGGCGCTCTATCGCGGAGATTGCCAGACAAAAGCGCGGCAAGGGCGATCTCAAAAATCAGTTGGAGCAAATCTTGGAGATGTATGCGGCGGGCGGCGCGGCGATGGTCTATCACAAGATGAGCGAAGAGGACGTACGGCGCATCATCCGCGAGCCGTGGACGATGGTCGCCTCCGATAGCGGCGTGCGCCGTCTCAATGAGGGCGCGCCGCACCCGCGCGGTTACGGCAATAACGCGCGCCTGCTCGGAACCTACGTGCGCGAGTTGCACCTGCTGACGCTCGAAGATGCCATCCGCAAGATGACCTCGCTGCCCGCGCAAACTTTCGGCCTGAAGGATCGCGGGTTGGTGCGCGAAGGCTTCGCCGCCGACCTCGTCCTCTTTGACGAAAACACAGTCGCCGACCGCGCGACCTTCGACCAGCCGCATCAATATCCGGTTGGCTTCAGCTATGTAATCGTCAACGGCCAGATTGTTTTTGAGAACGGGCAGATGACGGCGGCGCGTCCCGGCGTCGCGCTGCGCCGCAATCAGGAGCCGTCCGGCGGCAGATAGTAGTTGCAGACATTCTCATCGGCGAGCGCCACCCATCCACGCTCAGCCGGAAGCGGTTTGAGGCAGCGTGAGGTTTTTCATTCTGCCAAAGTAGATACTGAGAACATTCTCCCTTTGATTATTGGAGGCAGCTTATGCTTAAACGAATTGTCGCCCTCGTTGCGTGCATCCTGTGCATGTGCATGACGACGGTATTTTCACAGGAAATCACCGGCTCGATTGTCGGTACGGTGAAAGATAAAACCGGCGCGGTTGTCACCGGCGCGACCGTCACCATCACCGATAAGGAAAAGCAGGTGAACGTGCGCACGATTACGGTCGGCGATGATGGAACTTTTACTGCTCCGCAGTTGCCGGTCGGCAACTACGACCTGAGCATCGAAGCGCCCAACTTCAAAAAGTATGTCGAGACCAACATCAAGCTCGATGTCAATCAGCGGCGAACAATAGACGCCGAACTTGAGGTTGGCAACATCGCGGAGGTCGTGACGATTGAATCCGAGCCGCTGCAAGTTGATTTGCAAACACCGACGGCGGCCAACTTGATTTCCGGCACGCAGGTACGCGAACTCGCTCTGAACAATCGTAACTTCGTCCAGTTGACGACGCTCATGCCCGGCGTTACTTCCAACCTCGCGGATCAGGTCTATGTCGGCACGACGAATCCTGCGGGACAGGCCAACGTCGTCTCGATTTCGGTGAACGGCGCGCGCAGCAGTTCAAATACGTGGATGGTTGACGGCGCAGACACTACCGACCGTGGCTCGAACCTGACGATTCAGACTTATCCGAGCGTGGACGCCATCGGCGAATTCAAAGTCCTGCGCGGCCTCTATCCGGCTGAGACGGGACGCAGCGGCGGCGGCCAGATTAACGTCGTCACGCGCTCCGGAACGAACGAGTTTCACGGGACGCTCTACGAGTTCGTCCGCAACGAACGGTTGAACGCCAACGACTTTCTCAGTAACCGGAACTCGCCCGTCGGGCGCGACGCGGACGGCAAGGCCAAGCGCCCGCCGTTCCGTTACAATAATTTCGGCGGAACCTTCGGCGGCCCCGTCTATCTCCCGCGCTTCGGAGAGGGCGGCCCGACCTACTACAGCGGCAAGAACCGGACGTTCTTCTTCTTCTCGGAAGAGCAACGCCGGGACATTCGCTACCCGACACTCTCGGCGACCATCCCGACCCTCGCGCTCAGGCAGGGCATCTTCCCCGTCGCCGTCTGCGTCCAGTTGTCCGGCACGACCTGCACGCAGAGGTCGAACCGCATCACCAACATCAGCCCCGTCGCGCAAGCCTACATCAACGCTTTCTATGCGAATCTTCCCGAACCGAGTTCAAATTTTACGCTTAGTTCGGCGGCGAAGAACATCGCAAATTTCCGTCAGGAGATTTTGAAGGTTGACCATACCTTCTCGAACAAGCTGTCGGCCTTCTACCGCTTCGAGAATGACAAAATCCCGACCGAGGACGTACAGGCGCTCTTCTCCAGCGGCACACCGATTCCCGGCGTCTCGACCACCGAGACCGATTCGCCGGGACGCACGCACGTCTTGAACGCGACTTACGCCTTCAGCCCGACGGTCGTCATGGACGCGGGCTACATCCATTCCTACGGCGCGATTCTCAGCGATGTTGTCGGCGCGATCAGACTGGAGAACAGCCCCGGTCTCAACTTAGCCCTGCCTTTCACGAACACGCGCGGGCGCGTCCCGACGCTCGCCGGTATCGGCTTCACAGGCATCTCCGGCTTCGGCCCCTACGACAACTTCTCGACCAACGACGCCGTGAAGGGGAACTTGTCTTGGACACTCGGCACGCACACGCTGAAGGCGGGCGGCTACTACACGCGCTACCGCAAATTCGAGAACGCGCTCGCGGGCTTCAACGAAGGACAGTTCAGCGGCTTCCCCACCACAGGCGCGCCGACTTCGGGCACGAATCCGGCGACCGGCGGGGCTTTCACCGCCGGACAGTTGAACACTCTCCAGAACTACGCCTACTTTCTGCTCGGCACGAACGCCACGTTCACGCAGGCCAAGTTCGATTTCACGGCTGACCTGCGCGCGCAAAACTTTGAATCCTACGCGCAGGACGAATGGCGCATTCGTCCCAACCTGACGCTCTACTACGGCCTGCGCTATTCCTACTTCGGAATGCCCTACGACGCCAACAACAAGCTTTCCAATTTCGACCCGCAAGCGTTCAACCCGGCCAACGCGCCGCAGGTTAACAGTGCTGGCAACCGCGTCGCAGGTACAGGAAACGCGCTCAACGGGATTATCGTCAACACGCAGGACACCAGCCTCGGCGGCACTCCTTCGCCCTTCGGTAAGTATCTCGCCGAAGCGCCGAAACTCAATCTTGCGCCGCGCGTCGGACTCGCATGGGACCCGTTCGGAACCGGCAAGACTTCGATTCGCACGGGCTACGGTATCTACCACGATCAACTGCTCGTCGGCGTCTGGGAGCAGAACATCGGCGTCAATCCGCCCTATCAGGAGAACGTCACGATTACGGGCACGACGCTCGACAATCCGACGGCGGGAACCGTCTCCGTCTCCGCCGCCGCGCCTTCGCTGCGCGCGGTTCAAACCAACTGGAAGACACCCTACTACCAGCAATGGTCTTTCGACGTGCAGCACCAGCTTTTCTCAAAGACGCTGATTGACCTCGGCTACTACGGCTCGAAGGGCACGCACCTGCCGGGCGTGGTTGACATCAACCTGATTCCGCCGGGCGTGGCACTCAACTCGCAGTGCCGTAATGCCGCGAACGCGCTCGTGCCCTGTCAGCCGCGCGACGCCAACGGGGTGGCCTTGCCTTTCACCGCCACCGCACAGGAGTTGATTCTCGACCAGATTCGCCCGTTCCGTGGTTACCGCGCGATCAACATCATCCAGCCGCGCTTCAACTCGAACTATCACAGTTTGCAGTTCTACACGCAGCAGCGTTTCACGCAGGGTTCGCAGATCAACTTGGCCTACACGTTCTCGAAGAACCTGACCGATAACCAGACCGACCGCTCGACGGCTCCGCAGAATCCGTACAACATTAGAGAGGACTACGGGCGCGCACAACTCGACCGCCGCCACGTTCTCTCAATCAACGCGGTCTATGAACTTCCTTGGTACACAGACCAGATGGGCTTCGTCGGTCGCCTGCTCGGCGGCTGGCAACTCTCAGGCGTCGGAACCTATTATTCGGGGCTGCCTTTCACCATCACGACCGCCAACCGCGACACCGCAGGTCTCGGCTTGCTCGGTCCTTCGGCCTCCGGCTTCCGCCCGGATGTCAACTGCGACCCGAATTCCGGAGGGCCCGAGACCATCGACAAGTTTTTCAACACGCAATGCTTCGCCGACGTATCGGCGGGTGTGGTGCGTGGCGGAAACGCAGGACGCGGCGTCGTCAACGGCCCACCAACCAAGCGCGTCGACCTGTCCCTGATGAAGAATATCCGCTTCGGCGAGACGACGCATTTGCAGCTTCGCGCAGAGGCTTTCAATATCTTCAATCACACGAACTTCGTCACACTCAGCACCGCCATCACCGCCACCAACTTCGGCGCGGTGACGACCGTGCGTGATCCGCGCACGATTCAACTCGGCGCGAAGTTCTACTTCTAACGGCAGACCGTTTGCCAAAAACCTGTGCCCGCGCGTGTTCGCTTTTCCGAGCACGCGCGGGCATACGCATGTCCGTCGCAACCTATGTTTTAATGTCCTTCATGACTGACTCCAAGACAGCAGCGAATCCTTCGTCCACACTTCTCCTGCGCGGCGCACGTCTCGTCCTCGCAGACCGTGTGAGCGGCGCGGCGAGTCTCTTTATTGAGAACGGCAAGATTGCGCGTATCTCTGAAAACCTTGATGACGGCACGCCCACGGCGGATGAAACTTTAAATCTCGACGGCCTGACGCTCTATCCCGGTTTCATTGACGCGCACATCCACGGCTCAATCGGCGTTGATACGAACGAAGCGAGCGTGGGCGAACTGCACAAGGTCGCGCGTTTTCTCGCACGCCACGGCGTCACCGGATGGTTGCCCACGCTCGTCCCTGCGCCCGCAGAAGATTACCTGCGCGCCACCCGCGCCGTCACACGGTTGATGCGCGAGCAGGACACGGAGAGAGAGCCTGCGGCACGCGCTCTCGGCATCCACTATGAAGGGCCTTTCGTCAACACCGCGCAATGCGGCGCGCTTCGCACTAAATATTTCCGCACCTTCTCCGCGCCCGCAGACCTCGACGAACTGGCGTCTGTCGGGGAGCACGGCGCTGTGCACATGATGACTGTCGCGCCGGAGACGACGGGCGGCGTCGAACTCGTCCGCGAACTTTGTGCGCGCGGATGGGTCGTCTCCATCGGGCACACGCGCGCCGACGTTGCCACGCTCGAACTGGCGTGGGCGGCGGGCGCGCGCCACATGACTCACTTCCCGAATGCGATGTCGCCGTTTCACCATCGCGCACCCGGCCCCATCGGCTGGGGTCTCGTCCGCGACGACGTGACGTGCGACATCATCGCCGACGGCGTTCACACAGACCCGCTCATGATTCAACTCGTCTTGCGCTGCAAGACGGCGACGCGCGTCGCGCTCATCAGCGACGCAGTTGCTCCGGCGGGCTTGGGCGATGGCGAGTATCAGGTCTGGGGCGAAACGATTAAGGTCACGGACGGTCGGACGAGCAACGAGCGCGGAAGCATCGCGGGTTCGGTCATCAGCATGCGCGACGGCGTGCGACTAATTTCGACGCTCGGCGTCGCGCCTGTGGAAACTGCGCGCATGGCCTCGCTCAATCCGGCGCGGCTGCTCGGCGTCGAAAGCCTTTGCGGCTCAATCGAAGAAGCGAAGCGCGCCGATCTCGTGGCGTTGGACGAGCACGGGCGCGTGCGCCTGACACTCGTCGGCGGGCGCATCGCATTCAACGAACTGCTTTAAAGCATATTTCGATTGAACAGCACACACATCACAAGCTCACAAAGGCAGAGACCGTTGCGAGTTTCAAAAGCACTCTTCTTCGTGTCCTTTCTTCTTCGCGCCTCCGTGTCTTGCGATGGATGGGCTGGTGAGTAGCAATTCTCCTTACGCTCAATCCTGATAAAAACCTGCGCGCCTGTAAGATTCGTCCAGCAGTTCGACAGGATGGCAGACGCGCAGAGGTCTCCCACGCAGTTGCGCGCCCGCGCCAATCTGCATGTGACAGCCCGGATTTCCGGTGGCGAGCGTGACGGCTGCCGTCTCCTCGATGCGCTCAAGCTTTTCGTGAAGCACGCGCGAAGCCAATTCAGGCTCCAACAAATTGTAAACGCCCGCGCCGCCGCAACACACGTCGCTGCCTTCGAGCGGCGCGAAGTTGAGACAGGGAATCGCACCGAGCATCCGCAACGGCGCGTCAAGCGCGCGCTGGCCGTGAAGCAGATGGCACGAGGCATCGTAGGTCGTCGCACCCGTGCCGACGTTTGCGCCCTCGCGGATGCCGGTCACTTCAAGCTGCTGGCTCACGTCGCGGACACGCCCGCTAAAAGTTCGCGCTCTTTCCGCGTACGCTTCATCGTCGCCGAGCAGTTGTGCGTAAGAAGCGAGCATCGCGCCGCAGCCTCCGGCGTTTGTCACGATAGACGCGTTCCGTTCGTCCGCAAAAACTTCGATGTTGCGCCGCGCAAGTTCGCGCGCGCCGTCCAAGTCTCCGGCATGAGCATGGAGCGCGCCGCAGCAAACCTGCGTGCGAGGCGCGTCCGCACGACAGCCATTCGCTTCGAGCACACGCGCGGTCGCCCGGTTGATACGGGCGAACAATCCTTCCGTCACGCAGCCCGTAAAGAGCAACGCACGCGCAGTATCTTCCGGAGACGGCGCGCGTCCGAAAGTTTTAATTGAAGAGCTTTCGCCGACCACGCGAGGCATGCTGTTTGGCGTCCTGTGTGTGTCGCTCTCACTTTCACTCAAAGGCTGTGCGGAAGAACTGTCGAGCAATGCCAGCGCAAATTCGAGACGTGACGGCAGCCGCCGTGCTGCTCTCGTCCTGATTAAGAGACGTGGCAACCCCACATCGCGCAGCGCACGAGCGAAGCCGAAAGCCAGCCGCAGCCGCGATGGTTGAAGCCAGACGTGACGCAGCACGAAATGCAATGCGCGACCCGTCCAACCGCGCGGCCTGCCTGCACGGCTAATGCCATCGCGCGCAGCCTCTAAAAGTTGCCCGTACTCGACGCCTGCCGGACATGCGCTCTCACACGCGCGGCAGCCCAGACAGCGATCAATGTGGCGCGTGAAGGAGACCGAGTCGAGCGGCAGTCGCGCCTCTTCGACGGCGCGCATCAGATAGATTCTGCCGCGCGGGCTGTCGTTCTCGTCGCCCGTATGGATATACGTCGGGCAGGCTTCGAGGCACAGCCCGCAATGGACGCACGCCAGAAGTTTCTGCTCTTGCGCTGCCAACGCGCCGCCGGGTTTTAAAGTCTGCTCAGTCATCTCTACTCTTCGGGAAATCGTCCCGGCGAGAACATGCCGCGCGGGTCGAATTGCTCTTTGATGCGCCGCATCAACATCACAGTTTGGTTGGATAATCCCCACGCATTCATCGTGCGTTCGATTTCGATTGGCGCATGCTCGATGACCAAATGGCCGCCGCCATTCTGCGCCGTGCGGCGGAGCTTTTTCAGCGCGTCAACTTGTTGCGCTGTCGCGCGCGCGCTGTCATCGAAGACATGCAGTCGCCCGTCACCCGCGCCCGCCTGCCACGTCAACGAATCTCCCGCGATGCGTTCCGCCTCGACCTCCGAAAGCAGCGCGCTGAGTTCTGTCGGGCGCAAGTGTGCGCGCCACACCAGCCTCGCTGACTGATCGAAAGCTGCCCGCGCAAGTTTCATCCAGACCCGCTCATCATCTTCAACGGTTTCTAAAGAGATTGTGCCCGCCGACCTGTTAATCAGGTTGCGCGCCTGCTCGACCTGATAAGAAATCGTCTCGTCTGCGCCCGCGAAACGGATGAGAAGCGCGTGAAATTCTTTCTCAACAGAGACATGCGCGGCGTCCAACATGCGCGGCGAGAGCAGTTCGACCGCGACGGGCAGAAGTTGCGCTGATAGTACGGCGCGCGCCGCGCCGTGCAGCGTCGCACAATCTCGTGCGCGCGCGATGATCGTCGTCTGATGAGAAGGGAGCGGTCGGAGTTTGCACGTCAAGTCGAGAATCAAACCGAGCGTGCCGTAGCTTCCGACGAACAGCTTGCACAGATCGTAGCCCGCGACGTTTTTCACGACACGCGCGCCCACGCGAATCAACCTCCCGTCGCCGAGCGCGACACTCATGCCGAGCACATAAGAGCGCGCCGCGCCGTAACCGATAAGCTGCGCTCCGGCGAGTCCCGTCGCGGCGACGCCGCCCACTGTGGCACGCCCGTCGTCGGGCGGATCGAGCGGCAACCACTGACCTGCGCGCCTCAGTTCCGTGTTGAGTTGTGTGAGCGGAAGCCCCGCTTCGACCGTAGCGACGAGATCAGCCGGTTCGTGCTCGATGATGCGTGCGAGGCGCGTCGTTCGCACGATGATGTTAATGCGGCTCAACCTATTCACCGCGCCCGGCCATGTGCCCGCGCCAGCGGGCGCGACCGTCCAACTTTCGCGCGCCGCCAACCGCAAGACCTCGCGCGCCTCTTCCACGCAGCCCGGCGTGACCACCAACGCTTCATCAAACTTTGGCTCAAACGTGACGTGCCCCGCGCCGACGATTTGCGCCAGCGCGTTCGTCGCCCTGTCAGGATGAAAAGTCGAAGTGGAGAAAGATGAGGGGGGAAACGGGGAAGCGGGTAAAGGGGTCAAAGGTGAAGGCGCTGGGTTCGATGATGCCTCTCCGTTTCTCCGTTTTCCCGTTTCTCCTTCGGCCTTGGCTGCTATCGCGCGAGCCTCGCCGCAGCCGGGCTGCGTGGGGATAATCTTGCAGGGGTTGCAGAGGCCGAGCGGGTCGAAAGCGGCGCGCACTTGAAGCATCGCACGCATCTCGTCGTCCGAAAAGATGAGCGGCAGATATTCGCTCTTGTCTATGCCGACGCCGTGCTCGCCCGTGATTGTTCCGCCCGCACGTACGCACGTCTCCATAATCTCACGGCTCGCTTCTTTGACGCGCTTGACCTCTTCCGCATCGCGCGAGTCGAAGCAAATATAAGGATGTAGATTTCCGTCGCCCGCATGAAAGACGTTGGCGACGAGGAGATTGTACTTCGCGCCGATGCGATATGTTTCGGCGAGCACTTCCGGCAGGCGCGAGCGTGGCACGACGGCGTCCTGCAACATCAGGTCGGGCGAGATGCGTCCCATCGCGCCAAACGCACCCTTGCGCGCCGCCCAGAGTTTCTGCCGTTCGCTTGCATCGGCAGCGCGGCGGCAACTGCGCGCGCCGTGCCGCAGGCAGATGCCTTCGACGCGCGCCGTCTCTCGGTCGAGTCCGGCTTCGAGTCCGTCGAGTTCGACCAGCAGCGCGGCCTCTGCGTCCGTGGGAAGATTCGCCGCAAAGACGCTCGCTTCGACGGCACGGATGGTCGCGCCGTCAACCATCTCAAGCGCCGCCGGGATTATGCCTTCGGCGATGATGGCGGAGACAGCGCGGCTCGCATCATTAATATCAGTGAAATCTGCGAGCAGCGTGCGGACGGCGGGCGTGATTGGCGTCAGCCTGAGCGTCGCTTCGGTGGCGATGCCGAACGTGCCTTCCGAGCCGACGAAGACGCCGAGCAGATCGTAGCCGTTCACGTCGGCACACGCTCCGCCGAGATCAATAATCTCTCCGTCAGACAGCACAACGCGCACGCCGAGCACATGGTCAACCGTCACGCCGTATTTCAGACAGTGGATGCCGCCCGCGTTCTCTGCAATGTTGCCGCCGACGGTGCACGCCGCCTGACTCGAAGGGTCTGGGGCGTAATGAAGCCCGTAGGGCGCGACGGCGCGCGACAGTCGAGCGTTAACCATTCCCGTCTCCACGACAGCGAGACGGTTCTCCACGTCAACTTTTAGCAGGCGGCGCATCCGCGCGAGTTCGATCACGACACCGCTGCCCAAAGCCAGCGCGCCGCCCGAAAGCCCCGTCCCCGCGCCGCGCGGCGAGAAGTGTGCGCCGAAGCGTGCGAGCACGCGCATCGCTTCGGCGACTTCCCCGGTCGAGCGTGGAAACACGATGGCGCGCGGCAGAAACTTGTGCTGCGGCAGCCCGTCGCATTCATAGACGAGAAGTTCGTCAGGTTCGGCGAGAACCTGTTCGCGCCCCAGAATCGCGCGCAGGGTTTTAATCAGGGTATCCACAGTTAGCCGAAGCAAATGGCAGAACGATTTTCTTGAACGGGAGGTCGGAGCTAATGATACACTACGCCTCCGCCTTTCGCGCAAATTCGTAGCTCGCCAGTGACAGACGACGGTAGCGCACGGGCTAGTCTACGGGGCAGCACAAATTTCAAAAGCGAAAATTGACGATTACTGAAAGCGCGCGCAAAGTTTCGGCGCTCGCTCCGGCGTTCGTCAGCCGCGAGAAATAGACAACGATGAGGTGAAGCGCGTTGGAACTTTCAATCATTGAAGGATTGCGCACCATCAAGTTCGATCTCATCTGGACGCTCGCGCTGGCTGCACTATTTCTGTTGCTCGGCTACGCCGCGTTGCGCTACGTGCGCCCGCTCGCGCGCGTCAGCATTCCGGCTGCCGCCATCGGCGGACTCCTGTGCGCGTTCATCATCCTCGCGTTGCGTTCGAGCCGGACACTCGGCGTCGCGCTCGACACGAGTTTGCGGACGCCGCTCCAGACCATCTTCTTTACGACTATCGGGCTGGGAGCAACTTACAAACTTCTGCGCGCGGGCGGGTGGAGAATGGTTTTCTTCTGGTTGATTGCATCGCTGACCGCCGTCGTACAGAACGTGGTCGGCATCTCTCTGGCCGTCGCGTTGGGTGCGCCCGCCGCGCTCGGCATTATCTGCGGGGCGCTCACACTGACGGGCGGCCCTTCCACGGGAGTCGCTTTCGAGCAGGTCTTTGTCAAACTCGGAATTGACGGCGCAGGCGCACTGATTATCGCCTCGGCGACGTTCGGAATATTTATGGCGAGCATCGTCGGCAATCCGGTCGCCACCTTTCTCATCCGGCGGTTTCGCCTCGCCTCTCCGTCCGAGAGCGGCGCACGCGGCGAGGCCGAAACCGATGCGTCCGACAGCGATGCCGAGAGGTTTTGGGCGGTCGGCCCCTCTGCGCCGGATCGGGATGCGCCGGACGATTTCGCGTTGCGCGCAAGAGAGGGAAGCGCACGGGAGCGCGTCGAACTTTCAGGCCAGACGGTGCTCTATAACCTTCTGCTCATTCTGCTGCTGATGGGCGTGGGCGCGCTCGTCAGCCTCGGTATTAATGGCCTGCACGTAACTTTCCCGGGATACATCGGCGCGATGCTCGTGGCGGCGCTGGTGCGAAATCTGGACGACCGGCTGGGCTGGTTCAATATCAACACGCGCGCCGTCGAATTGATTGGCATGGTGGCGCTCGCGCTGTTTCTCGTCATCGCTTTGATGAGCCTCGAACTGTGGAAACTTTCGGGGCTGGCTGCGCCGATGCTCATCATCCTGACGGTGCAGGTCTTCGTGATGATTCTCTACGCTGTCGCCGTCACTTTTGTGTTGATGGGGCGCGACTATGAAGCGGCGGTGACGGCGAGCGGTCATATCGGCTTTGGTCTGGGAATCACGCCGAACGCGGTGGCAAACATGGAGGCGCTCACGGCGCGCTTCGCTCCGGCTCCGCGCAGTTTTCTGATTGTCCCCGTCGTCGGAGCTTTCTTTATTGATTTCTCGAATTCGCTCATCATCACCCTCTTCGCCAACTTCGTGCGCTGAGAAGGACGAGGGCGGAAATGTTTAAGCGCCTGCCTCTATAAACAGCACGCTCCTGACGGAGCGAACAAGGCGACGCTTCAAACGGCCTCTAAGCTAAAACGAACAAATTGAATCATGACAACTCATAAAAGTTCACGCGCCACACTCGGCCTGTTGATAATCTCCCTGATGATGACCAATGCCACGCCACATGCGGCGAAGAATAAGAACGGACAGCACGCCTCAACCGCGACGGCGACTGTGCCCGCCGCTTCCGCGAGGCTGCAACAGATTGTCGAGGAATCGGCGCGAGCCGCGCTCGCGCGTTTCAAAGATAAGGGATTCGCGGAGAAGAATCTGGCGATTACGCTCATTGATATGCGCGACCCGCAGCGTCTTGAGCAGGGCAGCTTTCGCGGCGCAGAGCCGATCTATCCGGCGAGCGTCGTCAAACTCTTTTATCTCGTCGCGGCGCATCGCTCTCTGGAAGACGGCAAACTGAAAGAGACCGAAGAACTCAAGCGCGGGCTTCATGACATGATTGTGGATTCATCGAACGACGCGACGCATTACATCTTGGATGCGCTAACCGGCACGTCGAACGGCGCGGAGTTGTCCGCTTCGGAGATGAAGAAGTGGGCGGAGCGCCGCAACGCGGTCAACCGCTATTTCAGCGCGCAGGGGTTTTCGGGCATCAACGTCAATCAGAAGCCCTGGTGCGAAGGGCCTTACGGGCGCGAGCGCGTCTTCCTCTGACAAAAATTCGAGAACCGCAACAAGCTGACCACCGACGCGACGGCGCGTCTGCTCTCGGAAATCGTCACGCATCGCGCCGTCACGCCTGAGCGCAGCGCGCAGATGTTGGAACTTTTGAAGCGCGATTACACAGGCAAAAGCACAGACCCCGACGATCAGGCGCACGGTTTTACAGGCATCGCGCTTGAGGCGGGCGCGCGTCTCTGGTCGAAAGCCGGTTGGACGAGCACGACGCGCCACGATGCAGCCTATATCGAACTGCCCGACGGCCAGCGTTTCATCCTCGTCACCTTCACCACCGACTTCGCCAACGAACGAGAGATTATCCCCACAGTCGCGCGTGCCGTACTGGCAAGACTCAAAAGCAGTGACAAGTGACGAGTGACGAGTTAAAAACAGCACTCTTCTCATCACTCTTCATTAGTGACTGAAAACTGAAAATCAAAAACTAAAAACCGATTATTCTTTTACCGCCAGCACCGCCGTCTTCGACCAGCCTATCGGTTCAAAGGGAGAGAAGCGATGGCGCTCGATGACGCGGAAGTGGCGCGCGGTGTTGGCGGCGAGTTCTTGCGGCGGGTGGGTCTTGAAGCTAAAGACGAGTTCGAGTAATCTGCTTAACGGAGATGGGACGATGGGAAGATGCAGGAGAAAGCCGCCGGGCGCGAGCACACGCGCCAGTTCACCGAAACCTTCGGGGAGCGGCACATACTCAAGCACGCCGCTCGTCACAACGCAGTCGAACGATTCGTCAGGAAACGGGAGCGCGAGCACGTTCGCCTGCGCGAAAGAGATTCTGTGGCGCAAGATGGATTTCGTTCGATGGGCGGCGCGGCTTGCTGTTTGAAGCGACGACATCGAAAGGTCTACGGCGGTAATGTCGGCGGGTCTTTCGAGCACGCGCGCGAGAGACAAAGTCAAAAGTCCCGTGCCGCACCCGGCATCTAAAATTCTTGCGCCCGCTGGCAGCGGCAGAGGTTTTTCGCGCAGGTAACGCTCAAGCGAGCGACCGTACCCGTTGATGCGGAACATCAGATCGTAGAGACCTGTGAAGCGGTCATAGATTGAGACCGCATCGTTCGCGGGCAGTTGGTTCGGGGTCGCTTGCTGCATCTGGTTCATACGTTTCTTCTGTGCCTCGCACGACCGGGCGCGCAGGATTCCGCATTTTCATCGCGCCGCACAAATGGTATCTTGAGCGCGTCTTCTTCAAACGGAAAAAATTAATCTTAACTTCAGATATTTGTAGCATAGCAAAACCGTGCGCGATGAGAAAATCCGTTAACCGAATGAGAGCCGTACTTTGAACAGATTTGCCTCCCCTTAATTGCAAACTGTTCCAAAAGGAGAGCCTGTGTTCGAGACCGACCGAGACGTTCTGAACTGGTATGAAGCGCAGCCGCGCGCCATCAATCAAGATTTCATCAACAGCATTAATTGGAGTGAAATTAGGAATTATCCGCTTAATCGGGAATTTTTCTCCGTGCTGCTCTACATGCGCGACATCGAAAGCTTCACCGAACTTTACTACCGCGAACTGCTGCGCACGCCAACCGGCAAAGACCCTGTGATCCGCAAATTCATGGATCGCTGGAACGAAGAAGAAGCTCAACACGGCCAGTTGCTCAACAGATTTTTGAATGAAGCAGGGGTCGAGACGAGCACAGACTGGCGCAATGAAGCGAAATCCAACATTCCTCTGCGATATAACGTCGAATATTTCATCATCCCTTATATCACCAATCTCTTTGGCAGATACTTTACCGGCGCGCACATGGTCTGGGGGACGATCAACGAGTTCACGACGCTGCAAGCATACCGTCGCCTCTGGAAGTTGGCAGGCCATCCGGTGCTGGAAAAACTCCTGCGCGGCATCGCACAGGAAGAGTCCATCCATGCGAACTTTTATTGGAGCATCGCGCGGCTCGAATTAAAGCGTTCGGGTCTCTCCAACACCATCGCGCGCTTCATCATCAGCACGTATTGGACGCCGGTCGGGCACGGCACAAAACCGCAACGTGAAGAAGATTTCATTATCTCGACTTTGTTCGGCGGCGCGGAGGGCGTAGAGTTCTTCGACCGGGGAGTTAATCAGAGGCTCGAACAGTTGCCCGGTTTCGCCGGTAATAAAATCCCGACCCGCCGCATCGCCAGTGTTACCGATACGCATGTCGGAGCGAAGCGGAGCAGTTGAGATTTGCAGCGTTGTTGCCGATAATATTGAAGTCTTAAAGAAACGCTTTTTCGCGTTGCTCACAAAAATTGGATTGATGGTACATACTGGATGAAGTCCCAAGAGCCTGACGGATTAAAACGTTATCTTCCTTTGATGATTATCGGCGGTGTCCTGCTGGCGGCTATCGTAGTCGGAGCGCTGATGCTGCGTTCGGCGGGAGGCTCTGCCAATCAAGCCGCCAACACGCCGCAGAGCGTGACGATGCAGGCCGCGCCGGGAGCCGAGCCGGCACACGTCATCGGCGAAGCAAGCGCGCCTGTGACGCTCGAAGAGTTTGGCGATTATCAGTGCCCGCCCTGCGGAAATCTCCATCCCGTGCTGAAGAAAGTCGAGCAGGACTACGGCTCGCGCGTGCGCCTCATCTTCCGCAATCTCCCACTGGAAAGCATTCATAAGAATGCCTTCCTCGGAGCGCGTGCAGCCGAGGCTGCCGGACTTCAGGGAAAGTTCTGGGAGATGCACGACATGCTCTACGAGCACCAGAAAGAATGGAGCGAGCAGCCCCTTCCACGCCCGGTTTTCACAGAGTACGCGCGCAAACTCGGCCTCGACCCCGCACGCTTCGAGAGCGACATGAACAGTACGCAGGTCGGCATGCGGATCGGTGCGGATATGCGACGCGCAGGTTCTATGAAAATCGGCTCAACTCCGACCCTCTTGATCAACGGTCGAGAATTGCCGCCCGGCAGAAGCCTCGTCGAAGGGCCTCTGCGCGAGGAGATTGACGCCGCGCTCGCCGGAAAGACACAGTGAAGTCTGATGAAGTACAGGGCACTGGCGTCAAAGTGTCGAATGAAGATTCGCCGCCTATAGGCGCTCGCCGCGCGACGCTGCTCGACGGCCTCGCCGCGCTCATCTCTCTCATCGGGCTGGCCGACGCCATCTACCTGACGGTCGAACATCTCGCTGGACGCAGCGTTCGTTGCGTTGTCGTCTCAGGCTGCGATGAAGTGCTCGCCAGCCGCTATGCGACATTGCCCGGTGGTTTCCCGCTCGCCGCCCTCGGCGCGCTCGCCTACTTCACGGCCTTCTCACTCGCCACCCTCTCCGCCTACGGATACCGTCGCGCACGCCCCTCTCTGACCGCACTCGTCGTCGTAATGCTTACGATGTCGCTCTACCTACTCTTCATCCAAGCCTTCGTGCTCGAAAAATTCTGTGCTTACTGCTTACTGTCCGCGATGGTGACGACCGCGCTCGCCGCCACCGTCGCGGCACGCTGGTTTTTCGTTTCAAGGATTGATGGAAACCGGAAGAGATAAAGTTCCTCTTAGAGGTGCTATATATTTTTGATAATCTTCACGCCGCCCCCGGCAACCCTTTCATGCTTGATTATTCTGGCGTAGGCTATATGCGGGCCTACTATTATGGTAGCGTTCAGACGAATGAGAAAATCATGAATGATAACGCCTTCACGCCTTCCGCTGCTGACGCATCTCGCCTCGAACGCCCGCGCGCTTTTGACACGATTCTTTATGGCGGTTTGGTCGTCGGAATATTGGACGGGCTGTTCGCTCTAGTCTTTTACGGTTCAATATTGGGCGCAAAACCGTTGCGAATCTTCCAATCCGTCGCTTCGGGATTGCTCGGCAAGGCATCGTACGAAGGCGGGATGCAGACTTTTTTGCTCGGCATTCTGCTTCATTTCGTTGTGGCGTCATGCATCGCCGCAGTTTATTATGTGGCAAGTCTGAAGTTGCCGGTTTTGATTCGGCACGCCGTTGTTTGTGGATTAATATACGGGATGCTTGCATATCTGGGGATGAATTATGTCGTCATCCCGCTTTCAGCCATTGGTTCCAGACCGTTTTCCTTAAGCATCTTTCTGCCAGCATTTATTGGACACGCTTTCTTAGTCGGATTACCAATAGCGCTTTTAGCGCGTCGATCAGCTAAAGCGAATCAGAGAGATGATTGAGACTTGGCTATCTGACGGCTAAGACGCAGCATAACAACTCATTCAACCCGACCCGCGATAGCATCCCTCTCAAGATGCTTCCTTGCGCCAGAGATTGAATGCCGTTCGCTCGGGACGGGTTAGATACTATGTTGAGACTCAAAAGGTTTTTGCCCACTCCATGTCCAATGGCCTGCCGTTCTTCAACACACCGCACGCCACCTCAATGAGCTTACTCAGGACTGCACAGATAACACTCATCTTACTCCTGTCCGCTTGAGCAACCCTTCCGCCCACGCTTGAAAGAACGGGCTACAGCCAGAGCCGTCACCGCCGGCAAGTACAGAGCTTTGCGCCAGCGAGCCGTGCCGACTTTCGAGAGCCGGGTGCGCCCTCTCACGCTCGTCCCCGATTGTCGCTCGCGCGACGCCAAACCGGAGTAAGTAGCCACTTGGCGTGCGCTCCTATGCTGCGTGATGTCGGTGATCTCAGCGAGCAGGAGAGCAGCGGTGGTCTCTGCGATATCCGGAATGGAAGCTAACAACTCGCTCTGCCGCTTGAGTTGATGAGACAGACATTGAACTTCAGTTTGGCGATGTCGATGCCGAGGATGGGTAAAGCCATGAGTTGAAGAACTCCTTGGACATAATCAGATGCGGCGCGCTTCAAACTTGCAGATGCAAGCTCAGCTTTCAGGAGAAGCGGCTTCGGATAGTGTCCGCCCTCTGTGCGCTGCAAGGATAGATGCCGGGAGGTTGTCTAACCCGCTGACTCGGCAGGGCAGCGTCATAATTCGCGCACAGCTTCTCCGGCATCCTCCGTTAGCCTGAAGCTTGATGCTTTTACCGACATCCGTCAATATACAAATTCGGGCGTTAGGTTACTTATCTATTATGGAGGTGGTTATGAAAATCCTTTTTATAGGTGGTTGGAGAGAATACCGTGATCCCGAACATACCAAGGAAACGATAGACGAATACTGTCGCTCTTTGGCAAAGCATGTCATCTCAGACCACCATCAAGTTATTCTCACTTCTACGAATGCCTCCGAAACACTTATTGCCCAAGAGATTCTTTCCCGCGCTAAAGAGGCGGGACGCAAGGTCAAAGATCATCTCATTTACTTGCTGCCGGAAGGATATAAGGAGATGCCGACCGAAGGCCGAGTTCTGACATTTGAAAAACCTCGTTGGCGGAGAGAGGATCGGACATATTACGTGCAGCAAGCAGATGCCGTTATCGCTGTAGGTGGCGGAAAAGGAACAACAGATTGTATCCAAAAAGCATTTCTCGCAGAGAAACCTGTTTTTGTCGCCTGTGCAATTCCGGGCAGTTCCTCGGAGACTTGGAAACGGCAGCGACCACATGACTATCGCTACCTCAGCGAAGGGGATGCAGATTTCAGCAACGACATGAATATTTCTCCAGATGATTTTTTCGATGAGGTTTTTCGTGTGCTAAATTCGCTCGGAGAGATTAAATACTCACGGCGCATCTTCGTGGTGCATGGTCGGGATTATCTTGTCCGCGACCATTTAGTGTCAATTCTGAGGAAACTTGAGTTTGAGCCAATCGTGCTTCAAAAAGAACCCAGCAGATCGCTCACTGTTATTGAAAAACTGGAACGTGATGTGGCTGGAGTAGGCTTTGCTTTCATTATCTACACGGCGGATGATGTAGGGCGTTTAAAAGGAGAGCCTGAGCAGCCGAGGGCTAGACAAAACGTCATCTTTGAGCATGGTCTTCTAATGGGGCTGCTTCGTCGGGAAAGAACTTGTGCGCTGGTTCAAAGCAATATTGAGATTCCTTCGGATTTAACAGGTGTGGTTTACGAGCGGTTCAGTGATCTTGAAGAAGAGGCCATCAAAATTGCGCGCATCCTCAAGGCGGCTGGCTATCCTGTAAATGCAGGTCTCTTGGTTTAAAATATCGTAAGCTCAGCACTACGACAAGAAGTATGAACTACTGCGTCAATTCACAGTGTCCACAGCGCCGAATACTTTTGGTAAGTTATTGAGAGGAAAAACGGAGGGCGGCTAGTGGGACTTGAACCCACGACCTCTTGATCCACAATCAAGCGTTCTAACCGACTGAACTATAGCCGCCGCAAAAACTGCCTACTTTTTACTACCTTTTTATTTCTATTTCAACTCGCGCCCATCACCTAACGCTACTCATCTACTTAAAAAGTAGATGGAGCGTCCTACGAAGGAGATTAGCAAAAGATGGGATGTTTACGCAAAGGCTCTATAATAACGCGAGATGGAAGGTTGTATGCATGCTCACAGTTCGTAAATTCGGAGGGCACAAAGCGGGATTTGTGAAAACTGCGCGCGCGGGGCGGGCTGTTTCGGGCGTCAGACAGCTATCATACTTTTATGGAGAGACTAAAAACACGTAAGAATCTGATTTTTATTGTCGCCCTTATCCTGATCTTTTTCTTTCGTCTAGCGTATGGACTGTGTTTGGATTTTCGCTCCGATGTGGGAGATGAAAGGCAAATATATTTAATTGGTCTTAAATATTATGCCACCGGCGAGTGGCCGTATTTTGGCCCCGATGTGACCGACACCATTCAAATACCGGGAGCATTGCAGGGCTTGGTGGTCGGATTGCCTCTGTCCGTTCTGCCGATTCCAGAGGCTCCGTACATCCTATTAAATATTCTGTCTTTTTTCAGTCTTGGTTTTTTTGCTTGGTATTGTACGAAACGGCTGCCTGATATTCCGCAGTGGTTTGTCTGGTCATGGTTGATGACTGCCCCTTGGGCGCTCAATTTATCAACTCAAGTTTTCAATCCCTCTTACGTCCTGATGGGTAGCATACTGTTTTTCGTTGGAGCGATTGAGACTTATCCCTTTTTAACCAAAAACCTCATTCCGCTAAATCTTGCAAACTTCATGATGGGGTTTGCGCTTTTCTGGGTCATGCAGTTTCACCTGTCATGGGTGATTTTAATACCGTACATTCTGGTCTCATTCTATTATCAGTACAAAACAAACGGACGCAGCGTCCTCATCTCACTCGCATGGTTCGTGGGCGGGGCAAGCCTGACCGGCAGTTTCCTCTTCCCGACCTACTTCAAATACGGTCTTGCCGGTGGGACGGGTGGCACGAATGAAGTTGCCCGGATCAATCTGTATAATCTCTTGCAGCATTTGAATATCGTCGAAGGCGTCTTGGGACGTTTCTTGTCTTTCGCTAGTTTTGAACTCCCGCGTTTTATTGGAAACAACACGGCCACGAGACTAGCTTTTGTGAAGGCCAACTCGTGGTTAATCCCTCTTGTTATCTTTCTTCTCGTGGTCGGTATTCTTCAACCCATCGCGGTGTTCATCTTATGGTTCTCAAAGAATCCTCGACAGGGGGATTGGAGAGCCATCAAGTTTCTTACACTTGGGACGGTCGTCCTCCTGTACATCAGCTTTTTATTCTCCATCAAAGCGCCGCTTTCCCATACTTTTTATGTCACGTTCCCTCTGTCAATGCTCTACAGTCTGTACTGTTGGGACAAATATTTGGTGACATCGCGTTGGAGGAAGTTTGCGGCGATGATCATAATCTGCGGAATTATCTTTCATCTCGGGTTGGCTATTCATAATTACTCGCAAATATCTCTCTACCTTGATCGTCATAAAATCACCGAGGCAATTAAAAACAATAACTATCATCTGCTGGATGAAAGACGTTCCGGCGCGAGATATTGAAGCAGCGCTTTTGAAATGATCGAAGCCGTAACAAAGTAACGGCGCTGTCTAGCAACTCATTGAATCCAACCCTCGTCAGCGAGTCTTTCATCATCAAGTTGTCCGATTTTTGCTATCTTACGTGTTGCGCGCTGGCTTCTGTTCGGGTTAATTCAAGCGTTAGATTGCCGAAGGTTAGCTTATCTTCAGGAGGTATATGAAAAGAATAAGAAACGTCCTCTTTGACCTTGACGGCACATTAACCAATCCGGCAGAAGGAATCGTTCGATGTATTCAATATTCATTAGAGACTCTCAATCTCAGTTGCCCGTCTTCTACAGAATTAACCTCTTATATCGGCCCACCTCTCCGGCAGAGTTTCACTGCAATTTGTAATTCTTCAGATGAAGTTTTAATTGAACGAGCGGTAGCACTCTATCGTCAGCGGTTCTCTACTGTAAGCTTGTTCGAGAATACTGTTTACGC